>JBCCPS010000103.1:0-9520 GCA_039024775.1 Pseudomonadota bacterium | reverse complement strand
CCCAGGGCGGAACACGGGGTCGCCGTCGGTCACATCGTAACAGAACTACTCCAGACAGGGGCGGGACGGCGCAGCAGGGCAGTGCCTGTTGGGCGGGTGCTTTGAATGGAGCGCGGTGTCTTAAGTTTTGGTTTGGAGGCTTTCGCTGATCCCTTTCCAATCGCCGTGATGGCCGCCGCCCTCGGCATCGAAGCGCGCGAAGCCGTGGTTGCCAAAAAAATCCCGCTGCGCCTGGATCAGATTGGCAGTCCCGCGCGCGCGGCGCATGCTGTCATACCACGCCAGCGCCGCCGACAGCGCGGGCAGCGCCACGCCAAAGGCCGCGCCCGCCATCACCACCCGGCGCAGAGCGGGCAGACTGGCCGCCAGCCGCGTGCGCATGGCCGGGGCGAGGATCAGATGATCGTGGGGCAGCTCATCACGGAAGGCATCCGCAAAATCATCCAGAAGAGCCGAGCGGATGATGCAGCCCGCGCGCCAAATCTCTGATATCTGGGCAAAATCGAGCGCCCAGTCGAATTCCTCCGACGCCGCCGCGAGCACGCGGAACCCCTGCGCATGTGCGAGGATGCGCGCGGCCAGCAGCGCCTGCTCCAAATCCGCGTCCTCAGGGATATCTGCATCCAGAGCGCCCGCCGACAGCAGCTCCTCCGCCTCGACCCGCACGGCTTTTTCTGCAGACCAGCCCCGCGCGCCGACCGCCGCCTCGATGGCGCTGGCCGATTGGCCCATCTTGAGCGCCTCAATCACGGTCCAGCGCCCGGTGCCCTTCTGGCCCGCGCGGTCCTCGATCACCTCAACCATCGGCTTGCCGGTTTGCGCGTCCACCGATTGCAGCGCAGCCGCCGACACCTCGATGAGATAGGAGCCCAACGGGCCCGTTTGCCAGCTTTCAAAAAGCTTGCCGATCGCGCCCGCCTCGCGCCCGGCCGCGTCACGCAGAAGCCCATAAACCTCTGATATCATCTGCATATCAGCGTATTCGATACCGTTGTGCACGGTCTTAACGAAGTGGCCCGCGCCATCGGGGCCCAGATGCGCCACGCAGGGCGCCCCTTCGAACTTGGCGGCGATGGCCTCCGCCATCGGGCGCAGCTGGGTCCAGGAATGCACGCTGCCGCCCACCATCATCGACGGGCCCGTGCGCGCGCCGTATTCGCCGCCAGAGACGCCCATGCCGACGAAGTGAAACCCAGTGCCCTGAAACGTCTTCGCCCGCGCCCGTGTCGCGTTGAAATCCGCGTTGCCCCCGTCAATCAACGTGTCGCCTTCGTCCAAAAGTGGCAGAATGGTCTCGATCATTGCGTCCATCGGCGCGCCGGAGGGGATCATGAAGAGGATCGACCGCGGCCGGGCGATGGCGCCCACGAAATCAGCGAGCTCTGCATGCCCGGTCAGCCGCTCCGCCAGCAGGCCCGCTTCGTCGAGAAATGGCGCGATCCAGTCCGCCTCCCGGTTGGACACCGCGACCGAAAAGCCCTTTTCAGCAAAGTTCAGCGCGAGCGCCGAGCCCATGGTGCCAAGGCCGTATACGCCGATGTCCGCGCCCGATTGTGTCATAAAAGACCTCCCTGTTTGCGCTCACAGTGGAACGCCGCGCGCGCAGGTGCAAGACCCCCGGGTCAGAGCGTTTTTGATCGCAGCGCGCGGGCGGGCAGGTGCGGCAGACCCTCCGCCGCCAATTCGGCCAGCTTGACCACCTCATACACGCGCGCATTCAGCGGCGTGGCGCGGCCCAGTTCGGCGCCCATGCGCATCACTTGGCCCTGCAACGCGTCAATCTCCGTGGGGCGGCCCCGCATCAGATCATGGGCCATCGAAGACCGGGCCTGAGCATCAATCGTCAGCATCTGCGCGGCCAAGCGGGTAAAGAGCGGCGTAGGCAAGCGCAGCACGTGAGGGATCAGCCCCACCGGCAAAGGCGTGGTGGAGGCAGGACGCAGCCCGCGCGCGCGCAACACTTTGAGGGCCTCGGCCCATTGATCCGCCATCAGCCGGCGCCAGGCGGCATCGCGCAGCATCTGCTTTAGCGTGAGTCCTGAGAGCGCATTGAGCGCATTTGCAAGGTTGATCAGGAACTTGCCCCATTGGATCGCGGTGATCTCCGCGCTTTCGGTGAGGGTGAGATGCGGCACGCTCAAGGTAGAACCAAGGGGAGTGCCCCCCTGCCCGATCACGATGTCGCCGGAGGTGGCGCGGTGGAACACGCCCTGGCCCATAGGCACCACGTTGAAAGGCACCATGCCCGCGCGCAGGTCGTGTTCGGGCAGCAGGCGGCGCAGCGTTGTGACGTTTTCGATGCCGTTTTGCAGGCTGATGACCGGGATGGGCCGCGGCGCATGGCGCGCAATCAGCGCGCCCATCTCGGCGGTGGCAGGGGATTTGACGGTCACAAGCACGATGTCGGCCGTGGCCAGCACAGCGGGCTCTTCGCTCAGCTTGAGCTCATCGCCCTTTACGGTCAGGGCCAGGCCCGAAAAATCGGTGAGCGTGAGCCCATGGGCGCGCAGCTCGGACGCTGTGTTGTGGCGCAAGAGCAGTGTGACGTGGTGGCCTGCGGCCCTGAGCAGCCCGCCCACAAAGCAGCCGATGGCGCCCGCCCCGGCGACGACGATCTGCGGGGCTTCATGCGCGGACGCTATATCCGGCTCACCTGCCAAGGCAGTAGCGCATGATCGCCTTTTGCGCGTGCAGCCGGTTCTCCGCCTCATCGAAGATCACAGAATGGGGCCCGTCCATCACGCTCGATGTCGCCTCGTCATCGCGGTGGGCGGGCAGGCAGTGCATGAACAGACTGTCCTCCTTGGCCCGCGCCATCAGCGCGTCGTTGACCTGGTAGCCGCGCAGCTGGTTGTGCCGCCGCTCCCGCGCGGATTGCGGATCATGCATGGACACCCAGGTGTCGGTGACCACCAGATCCGCGCCCGCAACCGCTTTGGCGGGATCCCGTTCGATCGTGTAGAGCCCGTCGAGCGCGGGCTCTGGATCAAGCGGGGGCGGCCCTGTGAAGGTGAGGTCAAAGTCAAACTGCTGGGCGGCATGGGCGAAGCTGGCAAAGACGTTATTGCCATCGCCCGACCAGACAACCTTACGGCCCTGAATGGGCCCGCGGTGTTCCTCAAAGGTCATCACATCGGCCATGATCTGGCAGGGGTGCGTGCGGTTGGTCAGCCCGTTGATCACCGGCACGCTGGCGTGTTCGGCCATTTCCAGCAGCGTGGCTTCTTCGAAGGTGCGGATCATGATGAGATCGACGTAGCGGCTGAGCACGCGGGCGGTGTCGGCGATGGTCTCGCCATGGCCCAGCTGCATGTCAGCGCCAGAGAGCACCATCGTCTGTCCGCCCATTTGCCGGACGCCCACGTCAAAACTGACGCGGGTGCGGGTGGAGGGTTTCTCAAAGATGAGCGCGACCATGTGGCCCGCCAGCGGCTGGTCGTCGTCGGGCGTGCCCTTGGGACGGCCTGCGCGGGCGATTTTCATCGCGATGGCGTGGTCGATGATGCCGCGCAGGTGGTCTTTTGGCGTTTGGTGGATGTCCAGAAAATGTTGCATCGTCTTGCTCTTTGTGGAGAGCGCCGGGGGCTGTCTGCCCCCGGACCCCCGAGGATACTTTCAGCCAGAAAAAGCAGGCGCCTTGGTGAGGCTGGCGGCAGCGGCGCTCAGACGGTCGATGGCGGTGGCGATCTCCGCGTCAGTGATGGTGAGCGGCGGCAGCAGGCGGATCACATTGTCAGCCGCGGGCACGGTGATGACCTCCTGGGCATAGCCCGCGTTGACGATATCGCCGTTGGGCGCCTTGCATTTGATGCCCAGCATCAGCCCCGATCCGCGCACCTTCTCAAAAACCTCTGGATGTTCGGCCACGAGCCCTTCGAGCTTTTGGCGCAAGAGGCCCGCTTTGCGGTTCACCTCCGCCAGGAAAGCCGGGTCGCTCACGACGTCCATCACCGCACAACCCACCGCACAGCCCAAAGGGTTACCGCCATAGGTGGAGCCATGGGTGCCCGCCGTCATGCCGGAGGCAGCATCCTCGGTGGCCAGCACCGCGCCAAGCGGGAAGCCGCCGCCGATACCCTTGGCCACCATCATGATGTCAGGCGTGATGCCCGCCCATTCATGGGCAAAAAGCCTTCCCGTACGGCCCACGCCGCATTGCACTTCGTCCAGGATCAACAGCACCCCGTGGGCGTCGCACAGATCGCGCAGCCCTTTGAGGCAGGCATCTGGTAGGGGCCGGATACCGCCCTCGCCCTGCACGGGCTCCACCAGGATGGCGGCGGTCGTGTCGGTGATCGCGGGGGCGATGGCGTCATGATCGGCGAAATCAAGATGCACGAACCCGGGCAGCAGCGGGCCGAAACCGTTTGTCATCTTCTCGGCCCCCGCCGCCGCGATGCCCGCGGAGGACCGCCCGTGGAATGAGCCGGAGAAGGTGATCACCTCCACCCGCTCCGGCGCGCCTTTGTCATGGTGGTACTTGCGCGCCATCTTCACCGCCAGCTCGCAGGATTCCGTGCCTGAGTTGGTGAAAAACACCGTATCCGCGAAGGTATGCGCCACCAGCCGATCCGCCAACGCGGTTTGATGCGGGATCTCGTAGAGGTTTGACGTGTGCCAAAGCGCGCTGGCCTGTTCGGTCAACGCCTCCACCAGCGCGGGATGTGCATGCCCCAGCGCGTTGACCGCAATCCCCGCACCCAGATCGAGAAAGCGTCGCCCGTCCGCCTCGATCAGCCAGCTGCCCTCGCCTTTGACAAAGCGCAGGGGGGCCCGGTTGTAGGTAGGCAGAACGGACGGGATCATGGATGTCGCCTCTCGGATAGGGGCCGGGATAAAGCGCAATAGAGCGCACGGCGGCCGGATTTAGTCAATGGAAGACAGGGTGTGGGATGGTCAGGGTGTTTGATCAGATGCCGTGCGAACACGGCATGTCGGTTCGCCTTCGCCGCAGCGAAGGGCGGCAATCACGAACGGCGTCGTCGGAGATGCACCTGGCTCAACATGCCACTGCTTTAGGGGCAAAGCAGGGCTACAGTAAAGCCCAAAATTGCCGTTGCGGCAGACCGCGCGTGCGGGCATAGCGGCGCCATGTTTGTCGCCAAAGAGCAGAACGCGGCACGGGCGGCGGGGTTTATCCTGCTGGCCTGCGTCTTCATCGCGGCCTCCACGCTCTTTGCCAAGGCCTTGGGCACCGGCGCGATGGGCCCGCCGCTGCATCCGCTGCAAGTGAGCCATGGCCGCTTTGTCTTTGCCTGGATCGCGATCCTTAGCGCCGCCGTGCTGCTGCGGCCCCGCATGGGTCGCGTGCACTGGGGCCTGCACCTGTCGCGCACGCTCTGCGGCTGGGCGGGCGTGACGCTGATGTTCGCCGCCGTGGCCTACATCCCGCTGGCCGATGCCACCGCGATTTCCTTTCTCAACCCGGTCTTTGCGATGATGCTGGCCATTCCGCTCTTGGGCGAGCGCGTGGGCCGCTATCGCTGGACGGCGGCGGGCATGGCTTTTGTCGGCGCGCTCATCCTGCTGCGCCCCACGCCCGAAAGCTTCCAGCCTGCCGCACTCATCGCATTGGGCGCCGCGCTGGTGATGGGGCTGGAGCTCATCTTCATCAAGCAGCTTGCGCGCCGGGAAGGGCCTTTCCAGATCCTGATCTTCAACAACACGCTGGGGCTTTTGATCTCCTCGCTTGCGGTGCTGACTGTCTGGCAAAGCCCCGCGCCGCTGCAATGGCTGGGACTGGCCGGTGTGGGTGTCTCCATGGCCGCGGCGCAGGCCTGTTTTGTGAACGGGATGGCCCGGGGGGATGCCAGCTTTGTCGCACCCTTCAGCTACGCCACGCTGATCTTTGCCGCCGGTTTTGACGCAGCAGCCTTCGGCGTTTTCCCAGGCCCCGCGACCTGGATCGGCGCGGCCATCATCATCGCGGGCGCGACCTGGCTTGCGCTGCGCGAAGCGCGTATCAAGCCAGACGCGCAGAACTGATGCTTGCACCTTGGCCAGCCGCGCCCTAGGTTATAGCGCGTTGAATTGAAGCGGCCCCCTTGTGGCCGCTTTTGAACTTGGAAAGGCACCGCATGTCCTGGACCGACGACCGTGTTGAGACCCTCAAGAAGATGTGGGGAGAAGGCCAATCCGCCAGCCAGATCGCAAAAGAGCTTGGCGGCGTGACGCGCAACGCGGTGATCGGCAAGGTCCACCGTCTGGGCCTGTCCAACCGCGCAACCTCCGCCGGAAGCGCCAAGGCGGAGACCAAGGCCAAGCCCGCAAAACCAGAGGTCAAAGCCAAGGCCCCGAAGCCAGAGCTCAAGACCGAAAGCGCCGAACCCAAGACCGAAAGCGCGGCACCGCCCAAATCCGCTATCAACGCCCGCAAGCAGATCATCCCCGCAGGCCAGCCGCTACCGCCGCAGCCCTCGGCCAATGAAATTAGCCCTGAGGCGCTGGCCAAGGTCAACGAGGTGGAGAAAAAGTCCAAGAAGATCAGCCTGATGGAGCTGACCGAACGCACTTGCAAATGGCCTGTAGGCGATCCGGCAACGGAGGAGTTCTGGTTCTGCGGCCTGCCCGTGCAACAGGGCAAACCCTATTGCGAGGCGCATGTGGGCGTTGCATTTCAGCCGATGAGCAGCAGGCGCGACCGGCGGCGGTAACGGCGCTTGCGCTTCGGCTGCGCGACTGACTTGTGGTGAAGTGGGGATGCACACCGGACAGTGAATATTGGCTAGCGGGTTTCGTTTTAGGCGCGCCTTGAACGCTTCCTCGTTTACCGATGAAAATGTGAGCGAAATGGCCCATCCGGCGGACGGCAATCGCCAAGAAATTGCCCCTTTCCAGCAGTAGCTGCCTGTCCTGTCAGACGTCGTCACACAGGAGCCCGCCATGACCGTTCCACTCGACAAGGGCTATACCGAAACGCCCGTGCCGGAAGGCACCCGCTATAGCGTCCAGGGCAACGGCATTGGCACGCAGGCGTGGCGCTGGCTTTACTTCGTTGGCACCATAATGGTGCTCATGGGTCTTGTCGTTCCCTTTTTGCTGGCCGTGCCGCTCTTGATCGGTGCATGGGTATGGATAACAGACGCCGCGCGTCAGGTGCCGCAGGAGTTCGAGATCGCGGGTGGCGCGCTCCGCCTGCCCGCCGAAACCAAAGCTGAGGTCTCTTGGAAGAAACTCGGGATCTCCGTCTTGGTCGGTGCCTTGCTGTCGTTGGTCTTTCCTCTGATGATCTTTCTGGTCCCACTGGCAACGTGGCTCTATCTGCGCCGCCAAGGGGGTGGGCGCCGCTTTTCGGAAAACGGACCCGTCGCCGCCTATGCGCTGTCCGATATCTCGGAGGTGCTGCTGCGCAACGAGATTTCACAGCATGAGATCACGCAGGTCAGCTACACCGAAACCCACATCTGGGGCGGCGGCATGACCGGTGCGGCGATGAATGTGGCGGCACAGGGTATGAACCTGATGAATGCCACCGGCGCCGCGGCTGGCGCGGGTGTGCGCGCCTCGCTGGAGGCCAACGGCTATGCGGTGATCGCGCGCCATGGCCGACACGAGGTCGTGCTTGCCCAATATCTGGATGAGGGCCAAGCCAGCGCCCTGTTTGCCGATGTGACCAGGTAGCCCAGCCGACCCGAGCGATGCCGCCTCATCGCCCGGGGATTGATGCTTTTCCTCATCGACACCGCTGCACTGGGCCAGCGGACCGCCGACACAGGCGGGCCCGATGCGCAACGCAAAGCGCTTGAAACCCCTAATCCTGATTGAAATCAAGGATTTCAACAACTTGTCTGACGCTCAAACTCTCGTGTCATCGACACTTCTGAGCGTGCAAGATCCAGCGAAGCTGACTATGTAGCGCGGGCGGGTCAAACACGGGGACACACATGGCTGACGCCGAAAACCGCAGCGCTCTGCGACGATCGCCTCTGCTCGCGTGGTACTTGGACTATGGCCTGCCCAAGGCCACCGTGCGCGAGACAAGGAAACAGGCCGCGCTCAACGCGAGCATGCTGGCCGCCGTTGTGCCCGCGCTCTTCTGGATGGTGTTCTTTCCTGTCTTCGACATCACGCTCTGGCCCATGACCCTCATCAACATTGGGCTTGCGAGTTTCATCCTCAGCTTTCCGCTTGTGCACAACAAAAGCCCCGCGTTGAGCCTCCTCCTGGTCTCAACGGTTGTCCCGGTCGTCTTCTCGCTTGAGACGTTTTTGTTGGGATCCGGAACGGCGGTCTGGACGGTCATGATGCTGCCGCCGGTTTCGATCCTGGTGATTGGGGGACCCGACTGGAAGCGGTCGATCGTTGTGTCCACAATCGCGTGTTCCATCGCGATGATCGGCTGTCTTTATTTTTTCACCGAGCCCTATCTGTCCGCGGCAAATGATCCGTTCCTCGTTGCGCTTCTGGTGGTTTGCAACATCATCTCAACCATTGGCCTGATCGTGTTTTTCTCCTATTTGGCGGGCGCTTACGCAGAAAGGGCCGAGGACGCGCTAGAGCTGGAGAATGCGCGCTCTGAGGCGCTGATCTATAACCTCCTGCCCCAGGATATCGCCAACCGTTTAAGGGCCAATCCAGACCAGACAATTGCCGACAGCCTGTCCAAGGTCGCGATCCTTTTTGCCGATATCAGCGATTTCACGACACGCTCCGCCACGTTGCCGCCGGAGGAAGTCGTGCGTTTTCTCAACCGGGTCTTTCGCGCCTTTGACAAGCTTGCCGAAAAGCACGGGTTGGAAAAGATCAAGACCATCGGCGACGCCTATATGGTGGCGGCCGGTCTGCCCAACCCCTGCAACGATGCGGTGCCGCGCGTGGCGGAGATGGCGCTCGATATGCAGCGCACGGTGGCTGAGATGGCGGATGAGTTCCCCAACGGGCTGGAGGTGCGCATCGGCCTGCACGCCGGTCCTGCCGTGGCGGGTGTCATCGGCAATAAAAAGCTATTCTATGACGTCTGGGGAGAGACCGTGAACACCGCCAGCCGGATGGAAAGCCATGGCGAGCCGGGGCGCATTCAGGTGACGACGCAGGCCAAGGAGGAGCTGGATAGCAGTTACGAATTTGAATCCCGTGGCAGTGTCTTTGTCAAAGGCATGGGCGAGGTAGAGACCTGGTTCCTGGCAGGCGCAAAATCCTAAGGAGCACCTGAAAAAGCCGGTTGCTGTCCTGCATCGGCCCAACTGCAACAATCCCCACGGCTCAGTGAGTTGCATGCCCCAAGCCCACGTGCTTTGACAGAGCCACCTGACCCGGAGGCTCCATGTCCGACACCATCCGCGCCGCTGACGCCCTTGCCCGCCGCCTTTATGCCGCTGGCTGCCGCACCGCTTTCGGCATGCCCGGCGGCGAGGTTCTGACCCTCATCGACGCGCTGGAAGCGGCGGGCATCCGATTCATCCTGGCCAAGCATGAGAATGCCGCCGGATTCATCGCCGAAGGGGTGCACCACCGCGATCTGGCGCCTGCGATCCTCGTGGGCACCATCGGGCCGGGCGTGCTCAACGGGGTGAACACCGTG
>JBCCPS010000102.1:0-9700 GCA_039024775.1 Pseudomonadota bacterium | reverse complement strand
TTGCGGAACCGGCGCGCGAGGTCGGATTTGAAGAGGCTCACCCGTTCCAGCCGGGGCAGCGCCAGCAGGGCGTCGAGATTTTCCCAAGTGCCCGTCAGCCCCAGGGACACGCGTTCGAGCCGTTGAGCCGTGCGCAGGGATTTCAGATCGGTGTCCTGCAGCATGGAGACGACGTTGAGCCGCTCCAGGTTGGGCAGGAGGCGCAGATCGGCCAAGCTCTGGATGTCGAAAAGCGAGCTTTCCCCGTCCCAGAAGGGAAAGACGTATTCGTAGATCGCCAGCCCGCCGTCGAATTCCAGAAAGGTGACTTGCGCCAGTTGGTCGGGGGTCAGAGGATAGCGCCCCAGATAGTCATAGGCATCCGCCGAGGGCGCATATCCGTCGGCCTCGTAATCGTATTCCGGGCCTTCGATGAACCGCAGGAACTCAACGAAATCGCCGAGGTCGAGCACCCGCGTCTCGATCAGTTCAGAGATCACCGCCAGCTTAAAGTTGGGATCGGTGAAAGGCGCCAGGGTGGGCGCCAGTTCATCTCTGGCGATGAGATCGCGCATGGATCACATGTGGATTGGCCCGTCCCCGCAGGCCAGCGCCGCCTCGCGCACCGCCTCTGACACCGTGGGGTGGGCGTGGCAGGTCATCGCCAGATCCTCGGCGGAGGCGCCGAATTCCATCGCCACGCAGATCTCATGAATGAGATCGCCCGCGTTTGGCCCGATGATATGCGCGCCCAGGATGCGATCGGTGTCCTTGTCCGCGAGGATTTTCACGAAACCGTCGCCCGAATGCATCGCCTTGGCGCGCGCGTTGCCCATGAAGGAAAACTTGCCCGACTTGTAGGCGCGGCCGGCTTCTTTGAGCGTGGCTTCGGTTTCGCCCACGTTTGCGACCTCCGGATGCGTGTAGATCACGCCCGGGATCACGCCGTAGTTCACATGCCCGTGCTGGCCCGCGATGGCAGCCGCCGCAGCCATGCCCTCGTCCTCGGCCTTGTGCGCCAGCATCGGCCCCGCGATGCAATCGCCGATGGCATAAATGCCCGGCACATTGGTCTGCCACCCCTCATTTACCGCGATCTGCCCGCGGTCCGTCATCTCAACGCCAAGCGCATCGAGCCCCAGACCATCCGTCATGGGACGACGCCCCGTGGCCACCAGGATGACATCCGCCTCATCCTCGTGATCGCTGTCGTCGCGGCGCAGCTTGTAGCTGACCTTGGCCTTGGTCTTCATCGCCTCGGTCCCCTGCACGGCCGCGCCAAGCACGAATTCAATGCCTTGCTTTTTCAGGGTCTTCTGGAAGGCCTTCTGGATCTCGGGGTCCATGCCCGGCGTGATGGTATCCAGGAATTCGATCACCTTCACCTTGGTGCCCAGCCGCGCATAGACGCTGCCCAGCTCCAGCCCGATCACGCCCGCGCCGATCACGATCATGCTGCGCGGCACCTTGCTCAATTCCAGCGCGCCGGTGGAGGTCACGACCGTTTTCTCGTCCACCTCCACGCCCGGCAGGGTGGAGGGCTCAGACCCTGTGGCGATGATGATGGACTTGGCCTCATGCACCTCTTCGCCCACCTTCACCTTGCCCGCTTCAGGGATCGACCCCCAGCCTTTCAGCCAGTCGATCTTGTTCTTTTTGAACAGAAACTCGATGCCCTTGGTGTTGGTCTCAATCGTGCTGTCCTTGTATTTCAGCATCTGTTTCCAATCGACGGAGGGCGCTTTGCCCTTCAGGCCCATCTCTGCGAAGTTGTGCTCTGCCTCGTGCAGCATGTGGCTTGCGTGCAAAAGCGCTTTGGAGGGGATGCAGCCGATGTTCAGGCAGGTGCCGCCCAGCGTTTCGCGTCCCTCCACGCAGGCGGTTTTGAGCCCCAGTTGCGCGCAGCGGATGGCGGCGACATAGCCGCCTGGTCCGGAACCGATCACGATGACATCATAACTGGGCATGGGGGTCTCCTTGGCTTTTTGGCCCTTCGGTTATGGGCCTGTGCGCCTGAGCCTGCAAGGGCTTAGGCCCTTCGACCGTAAACCTGAGGCACACACAACGGAAATTCACGCGCCGTCCCGCGGGGTGGCGCAATCGCGCCGCCCCAGGGGGGCGGGTCGGCGCGGCCCAACAGGTCCTGTTGGGCTGGTTCTTTGATTGAAGCGGGATGCCTCAGGTTTAAGGTAGGATGCTTTAGAAGAGCGCCGCGACCAGCATAACACCCGTGGCCAGAAACCCCACCGTCCAGATCAGCGACCGACCCGGGCGCCAGCCCAGCACATAGGCCGGGACGTAGGCCACCCGCGCGGCCAGGTAGGCCCAGGCGCAGAGCGCGGTCAGGATGCTGTTCTGCTCGGAAAGCTCCGTCACGGTGACGGCGATGGCGAACATCAATAGCCATTCGATGTGGTTGTTGTAGGCGCGCTGCCAACGCGCGGTAACGATGCTCATCTCGCGCGACGGCTCCCTGTCGCGGGCGGACATGGCGTAGCCTGACCCCAGCTCTCGGTTGGCGCGCGCCGAATAGACGCACATCACGATCATCTGCCAAAGGCCAGCGAGGGTGAGAACGATGAGTTCATGAGACATCTGAGAGGTGCTCCTTCAGTCGAAAGGGGAAGTCGGAGGTGGGATCAAGGGAGGCCACCGCGCCCATGATCAGCGCCACTTGCGCCAGCCCGCCGATCAGGCCACCGATCACGGTGCCGATCTGCTCCCCGCCGCTGGCATGAGGCATTTCGTCCCAGAACCGCATCACCCGCGGCACCGCATTGGCCGCCGCGCAATAGAAAGCCAGCGCGCTCAGCGCCATTAGGCTAAAGAGCGTGGCCGCACTGAAGACCAGCGTGAGCAGCGCCGCCATGCGCTGCATCTTCCGGTCCCGCGCGGCGGGCGCCCAGGGGCTAGGCGCGGCCGCCGCCGCTGGCTGGCGGAGGTAGCGCAGGATGTTGGGGCCCATCCAGGCCATTTCAGTCAGCAGCAAGGCCAGCACGAGCCAGAACAGCCAGGTCGGATCAAGGTGCCAGGGGCTCAGGTTGGTGGGCAGCATCGCTCAGGCGGTTTCGATGAAAAAATGCGAGGCCTCCGTCACGGTGCCCGCGTCATCGGTGCTGAGCGCGTTCGATCGGGTGATCCAGCTTTCGGCGCGGGCGCGGTCGTTGACTTCCATCAGCGCAAAGGCGTGCTGCGCGCTGTCGGCATGCCGCCAGACCTGCAACAGGCTCAGCCCTGCTTGCGTGCGCGCCTCGTGATCGGCATCGAACGCCTCTTTCCACGCGGTGTAATCGGTGACGGAGTAGTGGATGATCAGCTGCAACGGTCAGGTCCTTGGCTTCAGGCTTCGGGTCCCGGCTTGCGCGCCACAGTCGGGACACTGCATGATGTACTCTGTCGCGGACTTTGTCACCCGCCAGCCCCCATCCTGTCTGAGCGAAACGTAGCCTGCGCTCTTTTCGCGCCCCTCGGGCGTCAGCGGGACGCCGCAGATAAAAAGCATCTCACCCGTCCGCGCGCAGTCGGGGCAGGTGAGTTTGAGAGGCGCGCGCCAAGCCATTTAGAGCCGTGTCCCGTGCGGGGGTGGGAACCTAGAACATCCGACCCGAAACCTGAGAGATGGATGACAGGCGTTCATGCGCCGTCCCGCGGGGTGGCGCAGATGCACCGCCCGTCGTGCTGAAAGCACGCCGTCGGCGTAACGTGCTGAAAGCACGCCTTCGGCGTGATGGGGGCGGGACGGCGCAGCGGGGCAGTGCCTGTTGGGCGGGCGCTTTGTTTGATGAGGGTTGTCTCAGGTTTCGAATTAAATGGTGTAACAGGGACCATGGCGGCATGCCTCAAGATTGCAAAAGCGCCTCTGCGATCAAGCCTGCCCGCTGGCTGAAATTGCCCACGCGGGCGGAGGGGTGAGGTGCTTTCAGATGCGCGATCCCAAATTGCGCCAACACCCGTGCTGCATCAAGCCCCAGCGCGATGGGCCGCCGACCCAGCAATTCGTAGCGCCCGACGGCGGCAAAGGACGCCCGCGCATGGGCCACCGGAATGGTGGAGGAGCGCTTTGGCGTCAGCAGGTGAAAAATGGGTGAGATATAGACCTCTGCCCGCGTGAGCCCGGCTTTGGCCAGCGCAAGATCCATCACGCGGTTGTAGGGAATTTTGGGCAAGTAGCCTGTCTCTTGCAGCCGGTCGCGGTGGGCCAGGGCGGAAGGATAATCCAGCCAATCCTTGGAGATCAGCATCGGCCCCCGCAGATTGCCCGAACTGCGGTGGATGGGATTGACCAGGTCCCAGTCAAATCCCGCATCCGCCAGCGTCGGATAGCCGCTGATCGAAAAGGCCCGCCGCCGCGCAATTGCATCGCGATAGCAGGCCTCCAAATCCATGCCTCAGCCCGCGCCCGTCATAAGCGGCAGCGCCATCATCGCCAGCCCGGCGAGCGAGGTGAACCAAGCCACAGAGCGTGTGAGCGGGATGCCCGAGGCGTAAGCCGGGATATAGGCCACGCGCGCCCAGAAATAGACCGCCGCGCCCAGGGCTGAGGTCTCCGTGCTCCGTTCCGTGAGCGCCAGGATCGCGGCAAGCGCGATGAAAGCGGGCAGGGTTTCCAGATAGTTGCGCAGGGCGCGCTCGATCCGGGCGGCCAGCACGTTTTGGTCACGCGGCTCATCCTGAGGGCCAAGCGCCCAGCCGATGCCTTTGGACAGGTCGGAGAACGTGGCCTGAACCAGCGTATGGGCCACCAGCAGGATCGCGGCGTAAAGCAGATAGGTGAGTTCGGGGGTCATGGCATTCTTTCAGACTTGGGGGCGAGCGGCCCGGACTTCAGCTGCCGGAGTGCCCTACGGGCGGTGCCCCGGCAAGCCAAGACCTAGAGCGGCGCGGCTGCCGGGCGATGTGAAATTCGAGTAGGGCATTCCTGACTTGGCCACGCTGGCAAGGGTCGCCTATCCTACCGTCATTGCAAGTGATTTTTAGAGTGAGGATTTGAGATGATCGGATTTGAAATGTCGGCTGTCGGGACGGGCGGCTACAGAACCAGCCGCTCAGGCTGGACAGAGGGGAGCATGGTGGGCCTCTCCGCTTTCATGATGGTGCCAAAGGTCAATCCGACTTTTTCCTCAGGCGGGGGGAAATGGGGTACGATGCGCGCGATTGAGCGCGGGTTTGGCCAGTTGGGCCGCGCCAAGATGGAAGCGATCTGCGCCCAGCCGATGAACGTGACGCTGATCCTGAAAGGCGACATGGACGCGAAGTTCTATTTCGACAGCAAGAAAGGCGCGGAGCAATTGGCGAGCGAGTTCATGAACGCGCTGCAAAAGGATCAGGACAAGGTGGGCGACCACGTGCTGATCGCGATCTGCGACATCGTGCAAAAGTACGAGACGACCGCGATCATGAACCGGGGCAGCAAGCTCATTCTGACCATCGACGTCGATCTCTGAGCGGTCAAGCGGCGTCGCGGTAGACCACTTCATCGAATGTCGCGACCGGGAAGGTGAAGAGCATCACCATGTCGCTTGTCGCCTCAAACCCGTGCGGCGCGCCAGCGGGGATGAACAGCGTATCACCGGGGGCGAGTGCAATGTCCTGGCCCTTCAAGAGCGCCTTGCCGTGGCCTTCGAGGATGTACATCGTCTCCACGATCTCATGGGTGTGCAGCTCTTCGACGTGTCCGGCGGAGAGATAGAACAGCCCCTGGCAAAGCGCCTCGGACGGGCCGCCCTTTGCATCGACCAGCAGGCTGTATTTCATGCCGCCTTTGCGCGCTTCATTCATGACGCGGGTGCCGGGGGCGTTTGCGGGGATGTGGACGGGTAGGGTCATGGCGGTCTCCTTTTGCTTGGAAGACCAACACATGCTCGGCGCTCGGGTTGCAGCCTGCGGCAGATTGGTCGCAGGCTGCGCGAAAGCTCAGAGGTCCATCAGCAAGCGGCGGGGGTCCTCCATCATCTCCTTGACGCGCACCAGGAAGGTCACCGCGCCCTTGCCGTCGATGAGCCGGTGGTCATAGCTCAGCGAGATGTACATCTTGGGCCGGATCACCACCTCACCGCCGATGGCCATCGGACGGTCCTGGATTTTCGCCAGACCCAGGATGCCCGACTGCGGCGGGTTCAGGATGGGCGCGGTCATCAGCGAGCCGTAGACCCCGCCGTTGGAGATGGTGAAGGTGCCGCCGGTCATGTCGTCCATCGTCAGCTTTCCGTCGCGGGCCTTGCGGCCCAAGCGGCTCACCTCCTTTTCGATCTCGGCAAAGGACATGGCGTCCGCGTCCTTGATCACCGGCACCACAAGGCCCGTGGGCGTGCCTGCGGCCATGCCCATGTGCACGAAGTTCTTGTAGATGATGTCGGTGCCGTCGATCTCTGCGTTGACCTCCGGGATTTCCTTGAGCGCGTGGCAGGCGGCCTTGGTGAAGAAAGACATGAAGCCCATGCGAACGCCGTGCTTTTTCTCAAAGGCGTCCTTGTACTCGGAGCGCAGCGCCATCACCGCGCTCATGTCGACCTCGTTGAAGGTGGTCAGGATCGCGGCGGTGTTCTGCGCCTCTTTGAGCCGCCGCGCCATGGTCTGTTTGAGCCGCGTCATGCGCACGCGTTCCTCGCGTGCTTCATCGCCCGCCGCCGAGGGCGCGCGCGGCGCGGGGGCGGGCGAAGAAGCCGTGGGGGCGGCTGATGAGGTCCCGGCGGCCACTGCCTTTGCCACGTCCTCTTTCATCACGCGCCCATCCCGGCCTGTGCCGGTCACCTGATCCGGGCTGAGCCCGGCTTCGGCCATCGCTTTCTTCGCGGAGGGCGCATCTTCGACGTCCTTGCCCGTGCTGGACGCAGGTGCCGCCGTCGCAGCGGGCGCTGCCTCAACCGGTGCAGCCGCTGCGGCGCCTGCGCCGGAGGCAATCACGGCGAGCTTGCCGTTGGCCTCAACCGTGGCGCCCTCGTCTGCGATGATCTGCGTCA
This sequence comes from Pseudomonadota bacterium, assembly GCA_039024775.1. Taxonomy (GTDB): domain Bacteria; phylum Pseudomonadota; class Alphaproteobacteria; order Rhodobacterales; family Rhodobacteraceae; genus Sulfitobacter. The sequence continues at coordinate 2,762 of JBCCPS010000102.1, read as the reverse complement.
AGGTGCCCGCGGCGGGGGCGGGCACTTCGACGCTGACCTTGTCGGTTTCCAGCTCGCAGAGCATTTCATCCTGCGCCACCGCGTCGCCCACTTTCTTGAACCACGTGGACACCGTGGCTTCCGTCACGCTTTCGCCCAGCGTGGGCACCATGACGTCGACGGCGCTGCCACCGCTCTCAGCGGGCGCGGCCTCGGCGGCGGGCTTTGCCGCCTGTCCGGCCGGTGCGCTTGTCGCGCCCGCGCCTTCTGAGATCGTGGCAAGCAGCGCGTCTACGCCCACGGTTTCGCCTTCGGCGGCGACGATCTCTCCCATGGTGCCCGCCACGGGGGAGGGCACTTCAACCGTGACCTTGTCGGTCTCCAGCTCACAGAGCATTTCGTCCACCGCCACGGCATCGCCCGGCTGTTTGAACCATGTGGCCACGGTGGCCTCCGTCACGCTTTCGCCCAGCGTGGGTACACGTACGTCAGTCATGGATCACTTCTTCCCTTTGAGTGTGAGCGCCTCATTCACGAGCGCTTCTTGTTGTGCCTTGTGCGCCGACGCCAGCCCCGTGGCGGGGGAGGCAGCGGCCTGGCGTCCGGCGTAGGCGGGCCGGGTGTGCTTGGCCTTGATGCGGGTCAGGACCCATTCCAAATTGGGCTCGATGAAGGACCAAGCGCCCTGGTTCTTGGGCTCCTCTTGGCACCAGACCATCTCGGCGTTCTTGAATCGCTCCAGCTCCTTCACAGCCGCCTGAGCGGGGAAGGGATAGAACTGCTCAAACCGCAGCAGGTAAATGTCATCGATCCCGCGCGCGTCGCGTTCCTCCAGCAGGTCGTAGTAGACCTTGCCCGAGCACATCACCACGCGCTTGATCTTGTCATCGGGCTTCAGCGTCGTCTCCGAGTTGCCATACTGCGCGTCATCCCAAAGCACGCGGTGAAAGCTCGACCCGGTGGTGAAATCCTCCTCGCGGCTGACAGCCAGCTTGTGGCGCAAGAGCGACTTGGGCGTCATCAGCATCAGCGGTTTGCGGTAGCTGCGGTGCAACTGGCGGCGCAGGATGTGGAAGTAGTTTGCGGGCGTCGTGCAATTGGCCACGATCCAGTTGTCGCCCCCGCACATCGTCAGGAAGCGTTCCAGGCGCGCAGAGGAATGCTCCGGCCCCTGGCCCTCGAACCCGTGGGGCAGCAGGCAGACGAGGCCCGACATGCGCAGCCATTTGCTTTCACCTGAGCTGATGAACTGGTCAAACATGATCTGCGCGCCATTGGCGAAATCGCCGAACTGCGCCTCCCACATGGTCAGGGCATTGGGCTCCGCGAGGCTGTAGCCGTATTCGAACCCGAGCACCGCGTATTCCGAGAGCATCGAATCGATGACCTCATAAGAGGCCTGCCCCTCGCGGATGTGGTTGAGCGGGTAGTAGCGGCTCTCATCGTTTTGGTTGACGATGCCCGAATGGCGCTGAGAGAAGGTGCCGCGCGTGCTGTCCTGGCCCGCTAGACGCACCTTATAGCCTTCTGTCAGCAGCGAGCCGAAGGCCAGCGCCTCCGCCGTGGCCCAGTCAAAGCCTGCGCCGCTGTCAAACATCTTGGATTTCGCCTCCATCAGCCGCCCCACGGTCTTGTGCATGGGAAAGCCGTCGGGGATGGTCACCAGCGCTTGGCCGACCTCTTTGAGCGTCTCCTTCTGAATCGCCGTCTTGCCGCGCTGGTACTTCTTGTCGTGTTTGTCGAGATGCGACCACTTGCCATCCAGCCAGTCGGCCTTGTTGGGGCGGAATTCCTTGCCGGCCTCGAACTCTTCGTTCATCCGCTTCTGGAAGGCCTCTTTCATGTCTTCAATCTCACCCGCGGGGACAAGGCCCTCGGCGGCAAGCTTGTCGGCATAGAGGCTGAGCGTGGTCTTATGGCCTTTGATCTTCTTGTACATCATCGGGTTCGTGAACATCGGCTCATCGCCTTCGTTGTGGCCAAACCGGCGGTAGCAGATGATGTCGATCACCACGTCTTTGTGGAACTTCTGGCGGAATTCCGTGGCCACGCGGGCGGCATGCACGACCGCTTCGGGGTCATCGCCGTTCACGTGAAAGATCGGCGCCTCCACCACCAGCGCATTGTCTGTGGGGTAGGGGGAGGAGCGGGAGAAGTGCGGTGCCGTGGTAAAGCCGATCTGGTTGTTGACCACGATGTGCATCGTCCCGCCCGTCTTGTGCCCGCGCAGGCCAGAGAGCGCGAAACACTCCGCCACAACGCCTTGCCCTGCAAAGGCCGCGTCGCCGTGCAGCAGAAGCGGCATCACCGCTGAGCGGTCTTCGTCGTGGATCTGGTCCTGCTTGGCGCGGGCCTTGCCCAGCACCACGGGGTTCACCGCCTCCAGGTGCGAGGGGTTGGCCGTGAGGCTCAGGTGCACCGAATTGCCGTCGAATTCGCGGTCGTCGGAGGCGCCCAGGTGGTATTTCACATCGCCCGAGCCGTCGACGTCCTCGGGCTTGAAGCTGCCGCCCTGGAATTCGTTGAAGATCGCCCGGTAGGGCTTTTGCATCACATTGGCCAGCACGCTCAGACGCCCCCGGTGCGGCATGCCGATCACGATCTCCTTGACGCCCAGCTGGCCACCACGCTTGATCACCTGCTCCATCGCGGGCACCAGAGCCTCACCGCCGTCCAGGCCAAAGCGTTTGGTGCCCATGTATTTCACATGGAGGAACTTCTCAAACCCCTCGGCCTCGACCAGCTTGTTCAAGATCGCCTTGCGGCCCTCGCGCGTGAACGCG
>JBCCPS010000101.1:0-9740 GCA_039024775.1 Pseudomonadota bacterium | reverse complement strand
TCGAAGGCGCGCCAGAGACCTGGCAGTCTTTTCATGACCGCATTGCGGACGGGCTGCGCGAGGTGGCGGATGGGGCGGGGCCCGCGCTTGTGGTCACCTCCGGCGGGCTCATCTCCATGGTGATGGCCCAGGCGCTGGGGCTGGGCATCCCCGCGATGGCACGTGTTGCCCTGGCGATCATGCACACCTCCATGCACCGACTCTTTCCCATCGGCGGGCACCTCTCACCGGTGCTCTTTAACGCCGTGCCGCACCTCGACACGCCCGCGCGACGCACCGCACAAACCCATATCTGAAAGGCCAGCCCCCCATGAAGCTCTTCTACGCCCCAGGCACCATCTCCATCGCGGTGGCCATCGCGCTCAAAGAAGCGGGCCTGCCCTTTGACGCCGTGAGGGTCGACTTTGCCAGCGCGGAGCAGACCCAGCCTGAGTACCTCGCGCTCAACCCCAAGGGCCGCGTGCCCGCCCTGGTGCTGGAGGAGGGCACGGTGCTGACTGAGACCGGCGCGATCCTGGACTACATCGCCGATATCGCGCCCGAGGCGGGCCTGCGCCCGGCAGAGCCGCTGGCGGCCCAGCACGTGCGCGCCGTAATGTTCTACATCGCCTCCACCTTCCACGTGGCGCATGCCCACAAGATGCGCGGCGCACGCTGGGCGGATGAGGCGTCAAGCTGGGCGGATATGACTGCCAAGGTGCCCCGGACCATGGCCGAATGCGCCGCCTACGCGGAGACCCACTGTCTGCGCGGCGACTACGTGCTGGGTGAGGATTTCAGCATCGCGGATGCCTACCTCTTTGTCGTCTGCAATTGGCTCGCGGGCGACGGTGTGCCCCTTGCCGACTTTCCAAGCATCGATGCCTTTCTCACCCGGATGCAGGCCCGCGACAGCCTGAAGGCGCTGCGGGCCGAGGGGCTGCTATGACGCATCTGTGGGTGCGCGGGGAACAACGCGCAGATGAACGGCGCACCGGCCTCACGCCGCAGGGGGCGGCTGCGCTGATCGCGGCGGGCCTACAGGTGACCGTCGAAGACAGCCCCGACCGCATCCTGCCCACCCAAGCCTATGCCGCCGCTGGCTGCACCATCGCCACCCCCGGCAGCTGGCCTCAGGCCCCGCAGGACGCCATCATCTTTGGCCTAAAAGAACTGCCCGAGGACGGCACACCGCTGCACCACACCCACATCATGTTCGGCCACGCGTTCAAGGGCCAAGCGGCAGGCCAGACGCTGCTCAAACGGTTCAAGGCAGGCGGCGGTACGCTGCTTGATTTGGAATACCTGACGGATGAGAGCGGGGCGCGGCGCGCCGCCTTCGGCTATTGGGCGGGGTTCGCAGGCGCAGCGGTCACGCTCAAATGCTGGATCGCGCAGCAATCCGGTGGCCTCTGCCCGCCTATCGCGCCGTTTGACACGGCATCGGACATGACAGCCGAGTTGCGAAACGCGCTTTCACCCCATGCGCCGCCCGAGGCGCTGATCATCGGTGCGAAGGGCCGGGTCGGCACTGGTGCGGGGGACCTGCTGGCCAAGATGGGCGTGCCTGTGACCGCCTGGGACATGGCCGAAACCGCGCACGGCGGACCTTTCCCTGAAGTTCTGGACCATGCGCTTTTCATCAATTGCATTCTCGCGGGACCCACAACGCCGCCCTTCGTGCTGGCAGACGCGCCCCGAACCGCCCGCGCGCTGCGGGTGATCGGCGATATCGCTTGCGACCCGGACAGCGCTTTCAACCCCGTGCAGGTCTATGATGCCCCCACCACCTGGCAGGCGCCCGCCACCCGGGTGCACGCCACCCCCCCGCTAGACGTCATGGCTATCGACAACCTGCCTTCGATGCTGCCGCTGGAAAGCTCAGAGGATTACGCCGCGCAACTCTTGCCGACGCTGCTGTCATTGCCCGATGACGAAGAGGGCGTCTGGGCACGCGCCCGGGCCACCTTCCGCGACCACCTGGACCCAGCCTAGGGTGGGCAATCTGCCCACCACCCTCAAGAAAAAATCCGGTAGTAGAGCCAATCCGGAAAAAACTGCGACAACCGAAAGAACGACCCAAACACAAACGGATAGCTCTTTTTGAAGTTATCCGTGCTCATATGCTCAAACATCTCGCGCGCCGCTTCTTCAGGCTCCATGATGAAGGGCATCGCAAAGTCGTTCTTGTCGGTGAGCTGTGTCTTGATGAAGCCCGGATTTGCGACCTGCACCTCAACGCCCGTCTTGCGCAAATCCGCATACATGCATTCGGCGAGCGACATCGTGCCCGCCTTTGACGCCGTATAGCCGATGGAGCCGGGCAACCCGCGAAAGCCCGACAGGCTGCCGGTGATCACGATGTGCCCGTGATCACGCGCTACGAAACTGGGCACGACCGCGCCCATCACGCGCACCAGCCCGGTGAAATTGATATCCGCCATCGCGGTGGCCTGCTTGGCATCCCACTCCTGCGCGGGGAAAGGCCAGTAAACACCGGCAAGATAAACAACCCCGTCGATCTCACCCACAGCCGCCGCCGCCTTTGCTACGCTGTCGTCGTCCGATACGTCGACCGGCACCACCTGCGCTTTGCCCGGCAGATCAGCCGCCAGCGCCTTCAATTTATCTTCTGAGCGCGCCGACAAGATGACCTCCGCGCCCACGCGGCTTAACTGCCGTGCGAGCGCGGCGCCCAGACCGTCGCTTGCGCCGACCAGCCAGTACCGTTTACCAGACCAATCCCTCACGCAGCTTTGGCCTCTGCAACGCCCTCAACCCGGCGGATCGTGGCGATAAGCTCCGCCACCCGAAAGCCAAACTTGCGAAACTGGCTGCGGTTGATGATCGTCCCATCCGGGGTGAGATACATCCAGTCAACGGTATCAAGCACATGCCCCCCCGCCTCTTCCGGCAGACGGATGTTGTAGAACATTCGGATCGACATGCCCGACATTGCGCCAGAACCCTTGCCAACAACATCCGGCGCCTCTGCGGTGAATTTGCCACCGGACTTGAGGGTGATCGTCCATTCGCGGTGCTGCTCGGAGCCATCGTTGTAGCGGAAATGCTCTTTCATCACGCCCACATCGCCGTCCCACTGCATATCGAAATCGGCGGAAAAGCTGCTCGTGATCCGACCAAGCGGGCCATAGATCATGCCCTCGCAGACCATCTTGCCATTCAGATGCTGCTTGAGGTCAAAGATCGGCGCCATGTCCGCATAGTCTTCCATGCTCTGGCTCTGAAAATCAGCGAACCGTTTCTTGAGCCAAACCAGAAGCAGCACAACCACGCCGCCCAAGAGAAACCAGGGAAACTCCATCAGTCCTCCTCACTTTCATTCACGCGCGCCAGCAGCGCGATCGCGATCACTTTCAAAACGCAGGGCACCCCTGCATAGAGCCATATCAAAAGGGATATCGCGGCATCTGGGCTGTCACCGCCTGCCGTCTGCAATCCCGCGCCTTCAAGCATTGGAAGTAGGGCAAGTGCCGCAATTGCCAATGTGAACTTGGCGACAAATGACCATAAACCAAAGCCTTCTGCCGCCGACGGCGATATCTGCGCCATACGCGCGGCAAACATCGCGGGCAGCAGTGTGAGGTCCGCGCCCACCGCCGCGCCCGACACCAGACAGACCAGCGCAAAGAGCACCAGATCGCCTGGACCAAGGAAGATAGCGCTGCCAAAAGCCAGGATCGCCAGCATCATAGCCGACAGCAATACCCGCTTGGGGCCAAAGCGCTCCGCCAGCTTGCCCCAGAAGGGTGCCGCTGCTGCCGCGGACAGGAAAAAGATCAGCAGGAGCGCCCCTTCCCAGCCCGGTGCGCGCAGTGCTTGTTCGACGTAGAACAGGAACAGCGTGGAACTGACCGCAACCGGGGCTGCATTCACCAGACCGATGGTCAAAAGCATCCGCGCCTTGCGGTCCGCAAGGATCACGCCAAACCCTGTGGCCTCCGGCACATCTGCTGCGCGCCATTCGGGCCGCATTGCCAGCACCGATGCCGCTGCCAGAAGCGCAAATCCCACCGCGAACCCGGCAAAGGGCGCGCCCAGCACCATGCCCAGCGCCACGGGGGCGACCGCCGCCACGCAGACCCCCAAAAGCGAGCCCGTCTCGCGCCATCGGGCGAGCGCCAGGTGGCCTTTGCCGGGCATACGGTCTGCCTTAACCACGCCTTGCGCGTAAAAGCAGATCGTCAAAAAGCTGAAGGCGGAGAACACGAGCGTCAGCATGACGGCGAACCAGGCCACAGGCGGAAGCACGGGCTCTACCGCGAAGAGGCCGATCATGGCGCCCGCCATCACGCAAGCCGCGATAAAGACAGCCGTGCCTCGCCGCTGACGCGTGAGCTCCGACAGGCGGCCCAAAAGCGGGTCCTGGACGAAATCGAAAAGCCGGAGTGCTGCCAGCACAACCCCCAGCACCCCCAGCGATACGCCGTAGTTGTCCACATAGAACTTCGGCGCGTGGATGTAGATCGGCAGGCCCGCGCTTGCCAAGAGCGCCGCAAAAAGCGCGTATGCAGGCAGCCGGTTGGACATGGCGGCCTGCATCAACGGCTGATCTCTTCTGCCGGTGGCTCGGGTCGCGCGCGAAACGAAGACCCCTTCCACCAGAGCTTGAGCGCCTGCCAATGGATCAGCGCCAGCACCCGACGCGCGCCCAATGGGCGGCGCAGCATCCCGCGCAGGATCCCGGCGTTGCTCAGCGGACGGCGCGCGCCTTTTAGCGTGGCAACCAGCCCGCCATCGCCCCGACCATAGTCGATGGTGACCGCGATCCGGTCATCCCGCACGTCAAACCGGAAGGCATAGCTGCCCTCGACAGGTTGGAACGGCGAGACGTGAAAGATCTTGCTGGCCGTCAGCGTGTCGGATGCCTTGATCTCGCGTAGGTCCGCATGATGACACAGGTAGGAGTGCCGGTCGCCGTAGGTGTTGGTGACCTCTGCGATCACCACGCGCAAAATGCCTGCGCCGTCCCGGCAAAGCCAGAAAGCAACCGGATTGAACACATGGCCCAGAACCCGCGGCTGCGCCAACAATTCAATGGTCTCGATGCCCGTGATCTGATGGTCGGCCAGAATATCCCTGACCCAAGCCGCCCCGCGCCCCGCGCCGGGGGGACCGCCGTGGTCCCGGTCCAAGAGCGCCGTGACCCCGCGCCGGTTGCGACCGAACAGCAGCGGCGTGCGCAGCTCCCGCTCCGCATCCAAAAGCACGTAGTCGATGGAATAAGTGAAGGCGTTTTTCACCGCCCCCTTGCGCCCGTGAAAGGTCTCCCCAGCGATATGATCGACGTCCGCTGGCATCACTCTGCCGCGATGGGCAGGGCGCCTTTGCGCTCCAGCGCCCGCACCACGTCCACCGCGCTCGACAAACCGTCTTCGTGAAAGCCATGCTTCATCCAGGCGCCGCAGAACCAGGTGTTGCCGGTCCCGTTCATCGCCGCGATGTCCTTTTGTGCCTGAAGCGCGCCAAGGTCATAGACCGGATGGCGCAGTGTCACCTGATCATAGATCAGCTCTTCACGAATAGTGCGCTTGGTGTTGAGCGTGACGAAATGCAGATCATCCATCGGGATGGGCTGCAGCGAATTCATCCAATAGGTCAGATCAATCCGGTCCTGCGTCGGATCGGCATCCTCGGTATAGACCCAGGAGGCCCAGGTGCTGCGCCGCTTCGGCATCATCCGGGTATCGGCGTGCAGCGTGATGTCGTTTGGCTGATAGCGCACGGCACCAAGTGCGGCTGCTTCCTCCGCCGTAGGATCCGCGAGGAGCGCCAGGCTGTCATCCGAATGTGTGGCCAGGATCACCTCATCAAAGGCTTCCCATTCGCCACCCCAGGCGCGGACCTCCACGCCGGTGGCGGTGCGCCGCACACCCTGCACCGGGGCGTTCAGCCGGATGTCCACGCCAGATGCGCGCATGGCGCGCTCCAGCCGCTTGACATACTCCTGCGATCCGCCATCGACGGTGTACCACTGATGCTGGCCCGAATAGCCCAAGAGCCCGTGATTGTTGAAAAAGTCGATCATGGCATAGGCCGGGAAATCCATGATCTTTTCCTTGGGCGTCGACCAGATCGCACCTGAGAGGGGCGACAGATAGTATTCGCGGAAATACTTGCCCATGCGCATCCGGTCGAGGAACTCCGCAATCGTCAGCGTTTTGTCCTGCGCCACGCGCAGCGCATGCTTGTTGAAGTAAAAGATGTCCCGCAGCATGCGCACAAAGGACAGGTTCACCGCGTTTTTCCGCTGCGCGAAAAAGGCGTTGGGGCTGGTCAGCGCGTACTCCAGCCGCCCCCCGTCGATGGAGGCCCCGAAACTCATGCTGGATTTCACCACCGGCACGTCAAGCTCCGCAAAAAGCGCGGCGAGGTGCGGATAGTTGGCGTAGTTGAAAACGATGAAGCCCGTGTCCACCGGCTGATCGCCCCGCTTGCCAGCCATGACTGTGCGCGCATGCCCGCCCAGCCGCGCGCCGCTTTCAAAAAGGCTCACCCGGTTGGTGCCCGCCAGCATGTGCGCCGCTCCCATGCCGGATATACCTGCGCCGATCACAGCGATCTTGCGCGCAGGATTTAGTGCGCCCGGTTGAGGGGCGGTGGGAGAGGCTTCAAAAGGCATATCTGGGATTACACTCGGTTACTTCGACGTTTGGGAGGTAGTACGCTAAGACACGGCAGCCAGATGAAAAAAGTTGCGAAATTTCTGATCCGGCTGGCCATTGCAATCGTAATCGTCGCATGATGAATGCTCAGCATATCCTTCCCCCGAAGCGGGGTCGCGCGGGTCTGGATGGCCCAAGCGCTCGGATCTTTGCCAACGCGATGGTGAGAGAGACAAGAAGTGTGAGCAAAACAGGGAAGGACGGCGACTGGGTCAATACTATGCTGCGGGTGCGCGATGACCGCGACCGTCAGGCATTTGCTGAACTCTTTACGCACTTCGCCCCTCGGGTGAAAGGCTTCCTGATCAATTCCGGCGCAGACGCCACCACCGCAGAGGAATGTGCGCAGGATGTGATGACCACACTTTGGCATAAAGCGGAACAATTCGACCCCACACGCGCCTCTGTCGCGACCTGGATTTTCACCATCGCGCGCAATCGCCGCATCGACATGCTGCGCAGAGACCGTAGACCGGAACCAGAAGAGCTACCGTGGGGACCGGAGCCGGAACCAGAGCAAGCGGACGTGCTTGCGCTTCAACAGGAGGCAGAACACCTCAGCGAGGCGATCAAGTCGCTTCCAGACGAACAACGCGACCTCATCGAGAAAGCCTATTTCGGCGATCTCACGCAGTCGCAAATTGCAAAAGCCACCGGTCTGCCCCTGGGCACGATCAAATCACGCATTCGCCTGGCGCTCGACCGTTTGCGCCACGCGATGAAATAGCCAACTCTAGCCAAGATAGCCAAAATGACCGTTCAACACCGTATCGACGACGAAAGCCTGATGGCTTACGCGGCAGGCACGCTGCCCGAAGCCTTCAACCTCATCATCGCCTCGCATCTATCCTTGTGCGACGAAAGCCGCGCGCGCGCCGACAGCTTTGACGCCATCGGAGGCACGCTGCTGCAGGACATGCCGCAGGCGGACATGCAAGACGACAGCCTCGCCCATGCGCTTGCCCGCCTCGACCAGCCGCGTGCAAAGGATGTGCGGCAAACCACCCAACCCGGCGTGCTGCCCGCCCCCTTGCAGGATTATGTCGGGGGCGATCTTGACGCTATCAAATGGCGTCCGGTCGGCATGGGCGTGAAACAGGCGGTGCTTGAAACCTCACCCCATGCGACAGCACGGCTTCTCTTTATCCCTGCAGGTGCGGCGATGCCCGATCACAGCCACAAAGGGCGCGAGATTACTCTGGTGCTGCAAGGCGCCTTCGAAGACGAAGACGGCCGCTTCGCGCGCGGTGACATCGAGGTTGCGGATGATCACGTCACCCACACGCCCGTCGCAGCACCGGGTGAGGATTGCATCTGTCTGGCCGTCACCGATGCGCCTCTGCAGTTCAAGTCCTGGCTGCCCCGGATTGTGCAGCGCTTCGTCGGGATTTAAGCCGCGCAGCACTTAGGAAAGGCGACAAAGGCAGGGAATTTTCCCTGCCTTCTCATTTTGTATCCCGTTTCAACGCAGCGGCCTCCCCGGTGCACCCTACGCCACGCGGCGCTTCGAAGGAACCACCGGCACACGAGCACAACAGAATATATGTCGTGCGGCGCAGCCGCTCCTTGAGGTCACTCACGTTTGCCCAAGGGCACAACCCTCTGATCCTCAGCATCGCCCGCCAGCTCCTCGAAATCGAAGTTGTGCAAGCGGCCCGCCCGTTTGGCGGCTTTCTCTGAACTGATCATGATCTCATCAACATCCTTGCGGGCCTGCCCGAAGTGCCGGTCCAGGTTGCCCACCCGCGTCACCAGCCGCTCCACATCGCCGTGCAGCAGTCCCAGCTCCCGCCGGATGGCACCCGCCTGCTCGCGCATCCGCGCGTCTTTCAGGATCGCGCGCATCGTGTTCAGCGTGGCCATGCAGGTGGTCGGCGACACGATCCAGACCCGCCGGTCAAAGCCCTCGCGCACCAGTTCGGGGAAATTCGCGTGCAGTTCGGCATAGACCGCCTCCGACGGCAGAAACATCAGCGCGCCGTCCGCAGTTTCCCCTTCCAGGATGTACTTGTCTGAAATCGCTTTGATGTGCGCGCGGACAGAGACCTTCATCTTCGCGACCGCCTCTTTCAACGCGGCTTCCGTGTCGGCCCGGCGCAGCGCCTCATAGGCTTCCAGGGGGAATTTGCTGTCGATCACGATGGGCCCCGGCGGGTTGGGCAGATGGATCAGGCAATCGGGCCGCGCGCCGGTCGAAAGCTTGGCCTGGGTGGTGTAGCTGTCAGCTGGCAGCGCCTTGCGCAGAATGTCATAGAGCTGGATTTCGCCAAAGGCCCCGCGCGTCTGCTTGTTGGACAGGATGTCTTGCAACCCCAACACATCGCCCGACAGCTTGGTGATGTTGTCCTGCGCCTTGTCGATGGCCGCCAGCCGCTCCTGCAGCTGCGTGAGGCTCGTGGTCGTCTGCTTGGCGGAGCCGTGCAGAGTCTCGTTCATGCGGGCTTGCATATCCGTCAACGCGCGCTGCGCTTTCGCCGCATTGTCCGCCAGCCGCTCCTGCATCTGCAGTTGCACGGTGTTGAGCCGCGCCTCCATCGTCTGGATCATTTGCGCCTGTGCGTGGGCCTGGGTCTCTGACACCGTCTGCACAGAGCCCTGAAGCTGCGCCTGGTTGGCGCCAAGCTGCTGGACATGGCCGCCCAGCATCTGAAGCTGCTGACTGAGCGGTGCGGCCATGCGCGCGCTGCGGCCCGCTGCACGCACCGCCATGATCAGCAACACCAGCACGAGCAGCACCACGCCCACGGCGATGAGGGCGGCGATGACGCGCGGATCGCTGAGATCATAGGCTGTCCCCAGAAGCTCGATCATGTCCGCCCGAAAAGCCTTTCGATGTCAGTGAGCTTGAGCTCCACATAGGTGGGCCGCCCATGGTTGCACTGGCCTGAATGTGGCGTCTCCTCCATCTCGCGCAGAAGCGCATTCATCTCTTCGCCGCGCATCTGACGCCCCGATCGGATGGAGCCGTGACAGGCAATGCGGCTCAGGATGGCCTCTATCTTGGCCTGCAAAAGCGCGCTTGTCTCATGATCGGCCAACTCATCCAAGATGTCGCGCAACAGGTTTTCTGCGTTG
>JBCCPS010000100.1:0-9869 GCA_039024775.1 Pseudomonadota bacterium | reverse complement strand
CCGCTTTGCGACGTCCGATCTCAACGACCTCTACCGCCGGGTCATCAACCGGAACAACCGTCTGAAGCGCCTCATCGAGCTGCGCGCGCCCGACATCATCGTGCGCAACGAAAAGCGGATGCTCCAGGAATCTGTGGATGCGCTCTTTGATAACGGCCGCCGGGGTCGCGTGATCACGGGCGCCAACAAGCGCCCGCTGAAATCGCTTTCCGACATGCTGAAAGGCAAGCAGGGCCGTTTCCGGCAGAACCTGTTGGGTAAGCGCGTGGACTTCTCCGGTCGCTCTGTCATCGTGACGGGCCCGGAGCTCAAGCTGCACCAGTGCGGATTGCCGAAGAAGATGGCGCTCGAACTCTTCAAGCCTTTCATCTACTCGCGGTTGGAGGCCAAGGGGCTGTCCAGCACCGTGAAGCAGGCGAAAAAGCTGGTGGAAAAGGAACGCCCGGAGGTTTGGGACATCCTAGATGAGGTGATCCGGGAGCATCCCGTGATGCTCAACCGCGCGCCGACGCTGCACCGTCTGGGCATTCAGGCCTTCGAGCCGGTGCTGATCGAAGGCAAGGCCATTCAGCTGCACCCGCTGGTCTGCTCGGCATTCAACGCCGACTTTGACGGCGACCAGATGGCCGTGCATGTGCCGCTGAGCCTTGAGGCGCAGTTGGAAGCGCGCGTGCTGATGATGTCGACCAACAACGTGCTGTCGCCTGCCAACGGCGCGCCCATTATCGTGCCGTCGCAGGACATGATCCTCGGCCTCTACTACACCACGCTGGAGCGCGAGGGCATGAAGGGTGAAGGCAAGATCTTTGGCACCGTAGAGGAGGTCCAGCATGCGTTGGACGCGGGCGAGGTGAATCTGCACGCCAAGATCACCGCGCGCCTGTTGCAGATCGACGAGGAAGGCAATGAGGTGATGAAGCGGTTCGAGACGACGCCGGGCCGCGTGCGGCTTGGCGCGCTTCTGCCGCTCAACGCCAAAGCGCCGTTCAGCCTGGTCAACCGTCTGCTGCGCAAGAAGGAAGTGCAGCAGGTCATCGACACCGTCTATCGCTACTGCGGTCAGAAGGAGAGCGTGATCTTCTGCGACCAGATCATGTCCATGGGCTTCAAGGAGGCGTTCAAGGCCGGCATCAGCTTTGGCAAGGACGACATGCTGATCCCGGGTGACAAGTGGTCGCTGGTGGAAGAGACCCGCGAGCAGGTCAAGGACTTCGAACAGCAGTACATGGACGGTCTGATCACCCAGGGTGAGAAGTACAACAAGGTCGTGGACGCCTGGTCGAAGTGTAACGACAAGGTCACCGATGCCATGATGGGCTCGATCTCTGCCGAGCAGAAGGACGAGAACGGCGCAGAGATGGAGCCGAACTCCGTCTACATGATGGCGCACTCCGGTGCGCGGGGTTCTGTGACCCAGATGAAGCAGCTGGGCGGCATGCGCGGCCTGATGGCCAAGCCCAACGGCGACATCATCGAGACGCCAATCATCTCCAACTTCAAGGAAGGTCTGACCGTGCTGGAGTACTTCAACTCCACCCACGGTGCCCGCAAGGGTCTATCAGACACCGCTTTGAAGACGGCGAACTCCGGCTATCTGACCCGCCGTCTGGTGGACGTGGCCCAAGACTGCATCGTGCGCATGCACGACTGCGGGACGGAGAATGCGATTACGGCAGAAGCGGCGGTGAACGACGGGGAGGTCGTTGCATCGCTGTCAGAGCGTCTGTTGGGTCGTGTGGCAGCTGATGATATCCTTGTGCCGGGCACCGATGAGGTGATCGTCAAAGCTCAGACGCTGATTGACGAGCGCATGTCGGACGCCATCGAAGAGGCGGGCGTGCAGTTCGCGCGCATCCGCTCCCCGCTCACCTGTGAGGCGGAGGAAGGCGTGTGCGCCATGTGCTACGGTCGTGACCTGGCGCGCGGCACGCTGGTGAACCAGGGCGAGGCGGTGGGCATCATCGCAGCCCAGTCCATCGGTGAACCCGGGACCCAGCTGACGATGCGGACCTTCCACATCGGCGGCGTGGCGCAGGGTGGCCAGCAGTCTTTCCTTGAGGCCTCTCAGGAGGGCACGGTGGTCTTCGAGAACGCCCAGACGCTGGAGAACGCGGTGGGCGAGACCATGGTGATGGGCCGCAACATGAAGCTGGTGATCCAGGGCGAAAACGGGGAGGAGCGGGCGAGCCACAAGGTCGGCTACGGTTCCAAGCTGTTTGTCAAGGATGGCGGCGCTGTGGCGCGGGGCGACAAGCTCTTTGAGTGGGATCCCTACACGCTGCCGATCATCGCGGAGAAGTCGGGCACGACCAAGTTCGTGGACCTCGTCAGCGGCATCGCCGTGCGCGATGAGACGGACGAGGCCACCGGCATGACCCAGAAGATCGTGGTCGACTGGCGTGCAGCGCCCAAGGGCAATGAGCTCAAGCCCGAGATCATCCTGGTGGATGGCGATGGGGAGCCTGTGCGCAATGACGCGGGCAACCCGGTGACCTACCCGATGTCGGTGGATGCGATCCTGTCCGTTGAGGACGGCACGGAAATCCAGGCCGGTGACGTGGTCGCGCGTATCCCGCGCGAAGGTGCCAAGACCAAGGACATCACCGGCGGTTTGCCGCGGGTGGCGGAATTGTTTGAGGCACGGCGTCCCAAAGACCACGCGATCATCGCGTAAATCGACGGCTACGTGCGGTTCGGCAAGGACTACAAGAACAAGCGCCGCATCGCGATTGAGTCCTCGGAGGATCCGGATCACAAGGTCGAGTACATGGTGCCCAAGGGCAAGCACATCCCCGTCGCGGAAGGGGATTTTGTCCAGAAGGGCGACTACATCATGGACGGCAACCCCGCGCCGCATGACATCCTTGCCATTATGGGTGTGGAGGCGCTGGCCGATTACATGATCAACGAGGTGCAGGAGGTCTATCGCTTGCAGGGCGTGAAGATCAACGACAAGCACATCGAAGTGATCGTGCGCCAGATGCTGCAGAAGTGGGAAATCCAGGAGAGCGGGGACACCACGCTTCTCAAGGGTGAACACGTCGACAAGCAGGAGTTTGACGCGGCCAACGAAAAGGCGCTTGCCAAAGGTGGGCGTCTGGCGAAGGGCGAGCCGATCCTGCTCGGGATCACCAAGGCCAGCCTGCAGACCCGCAGCTTCATCTCTGCCGCATCCTTCCAGGAGACGACGCGGGTGCTGACGGAGGCCTCCGTTCAGGGCAAAAAGGATAAGCTTGTCGGTCTCAAGGAGAACGTGATCGTGGGCCGTCTGATCCCCGCGGGCACCGGTGGAGCCACGCAGCAGATGCGCAAGATTGCGCAGGACCGCGACAATGTCGTCATTGAGGCGCGCAGGGAAGAGGCGGAGGCCGCAGCGGCCCTCGCAGCACCCGACGCCAGCGACGACATCGTCGGCGGCGATGTGTTCGACACGGTGATCATGGACGACGAAAGCCGCGAATAAAGCGCCCTCACAGGAAATCTTGGAAGACCCCGCCCCAGTGGCGGGGTTTTTCTTTGTAGTGCTGCCTGCCTAGGCTTTGAGCCGGGGCCTCCTCGTCAGACCAAAAGGTCTCGGGTCAAGCCCGGGAAGGGCGCGCAGGCGGCGTAACAAGTGGAGACTTGCCAAAGCGCTCTGCCTCGCGGCACATTGATCCCATTAAAGACGCGTGCGCCTGACCGGCGCGCAGATTTTGAAATGGGTTTTAACATGTTGAGATTTTTGTTTCTGGCCCTCTTTATGGCCACAAGCGCTGCTGCGCAGAGCTTTCCTGAATACACCAGCATCACCGTCAATGACTTCGCCGATCTGCTGGGGCCGGAGGACGAAGCCGCGCTATCAGCGGACCTTGAAGCCCTGCGCAAGGACACCGGCGTTGAGATGACCGTTGTGACGCTGGAACGGCAAGCCGATTTTGCGCCGGAGCTGTCGATGGAGGCTTTCGCCACGCAGCTTTTCGACGCCTGGGGCGTCGGCAATGCAGAGCGAAATGACGGCGTGATGGTGCTCGTCCTGCGCCAGGACCGCGCGATGCGCATCGAATTGGGCGCGGCTTTCGGCCGTGACTGGGATAAAGCAGCGGCGCGGGTGGTGGACGGCACGTTTTTGCCCGCCTTCCGCGAGGGCGATTATGCCGCCGGGATCATGGCGGGCAGCCAGGCCACGATTGACGACATCGTGCGGCCCTTTCTGGCGGGAACCGAGCCGCCAAGCGGCGTGGAAGGGCCGGAAGTGGGCCTTTGGCTCTTTGGCGGGATCGCGGCGTTTTTCACCCTGTTGATCGCCCGCCGCCGGATCGGGGATTTCATGGCACGCTTCAGGACCTGCCCGTCCTGCGGCGAACGCGGTTTGCGCCAGACCAGCCGCACGATACGCTCTGCAACCAAGACCGCAACGGGTCGCGGGCGTCGGCGCGTGATCTGCCAGATGTGCGACTACACCCACGAGAGCGAGTACATCATCCCCAAGCGGTCGTCCTCGTCGGGCTCCAGCTTTGGCGGCGGGCGCTCGGGCGGGGGCGGGGCCTCAGGCCGCTGGTAACTTCTGGTGTGCTAGGGACAGGGGGTTCCCTTTGGCGCGGTGCCGTGGGATCAATTGGTTAACGCGTCCCGCTTTCTACGTGAAGCATCATGTATCACCGATGTGCCCTACAACGCGAAGCGTGGCAGGGGAGCGGTGATGCAATTGAAAGGGGGGCGCTCTAACGGTGCTGTGGCAGAGGGCCAATGGCGGGCTTGAAGGTTCAGATCAAGGGGCTGATACGGTTTTCCTACCCCTGCGAAGGGGGGTTTAATCGCACCGATTGGGTGTCCGAGGATCCGCGCGATACGCTTTATGATCCCGTCCGGTTGGAGCGGCGCTTTGCCATGTTTCAGGCGCTCACGCTGCGCACGCTCGCGCTGCAAAAAGATGCCGCGTTCCAGATCGGGGTGTTGATCGGCAATGATTTTCCGGCATCTGCGCGGGAGCATCTGACCTATCTTCTGCAGCAGGTTCCGCAGGCGCAGATCATCGCGTTGCCGCCGGAAGTGCACTACCTCGCCACCAAACAGGCCTTTGCCCGCATGCCCGATGACCCGGAGGCCACGCATGTCGCCACCTTCCGGCTGGATGATGATGACGGCATGCACCGGCTGACGACCCAACGCATCCAGCGGCTGGCGCGGGCCCTTTTGCAGGTGCGCGACCCGGACGCGCCGTTCGTGATTTCCTTTAATCGGGGCTTCTACCTCAATGCGCGCGGCGCGCGCGCCAACGTGGTGGAGCGGTTTGAAAGCACGCCCATCGGCATCGGCCTGTCGCTCGTGGCCCCCAAGGGCTACGCCGACAACATCTTTCGCCGCAACCACCGCAAACTGGGCCAGTATTTCGACTGCTACAGCGAGATCGAGCGCCCGATGTTCATCCGCAGCATGCATGAGGCCAATGATTCAGGCGCCAAGCCCACCGGGCAGGCAGGCGCGCTAAGCCGCGGGGAGGTTATTCGTACGCTTAAACGCGGTTTTGGCGTGACGCTCAAAGAGCTCAAGGAGCTGGCGGAGGCAAGGCAACCGGATGCAGCCTAACACGCTTGGCGCGGTGCTCATGGTCGTCTCCATGGCCTGTTTTACGCTCAACGACACGCTCATGAAGCTGACAGCTGGCGCCGTGCCGCTGTTCCAGCTGTTGTTTTTGCGCGGCGTGCTGACCTGCGGGCTGATCCTGGCGTCGCGCGGGCGGTTGGGGGCCTTGCATTTCGACATTGCCGCGCGGGACTGGCTGCTGATCGGCTTGCGCAGCCTGGCTGAAGTGCTGACAGCTTATTTTTTCCTGTCTGCGCTTTTCAATATGCCCATCGCCAATGTGACCGCGATCCTGCAGGTGCTGCCGCTGATGGTCACGCTGGCCTCCGCGCTGTTTTTGCGCGAGGTCATCGGATGGCCTCGCATGATGGCCATTGCGGTGGGTTTCGTGGGGGTGTTGATGATCGTCAAACCGGGCACAGATGGATTCACCATCTGGTCGGTTTACGCGTTGGTCGCTGTCCTGTGCGTGACGGCGCGGGATCTGATCACCCGCGCGATGTCACCTTCTGTGCCGTCGATGACGGTGACGCTGGCCACGGCCTTTGGCGTGATGGTGGCCTTTGGCGCGGCCTCCGCCTTTCAGCCCTGGGCGCCGGTCACCGTGCAAAGCGGTGTGCTGATCGCGGGGGCGGCGGTCTTCATCATGGGTGGCTATTTTTTTTCGGTGCAGGTGATGCGGGTCGCGGACGTGGGCGCCACGGCGCCCTTTCGCTACAGCGGGCTCGTCTGGGCGCTCATTGTGGGCTGGATTGTCTTTGGCGACTGGCCGGATGCCTTGACGCTGCTTGGGGCGGGCATCGTGGTGGCGACCGGAATGTTCACGCTGTACCGAGAGCGGCGCGCGGGCGGCTCAAGCCGCTGAGAACACCTCGCGCACGTGATCGGCGTCCACGGCAAAGCGTTGCATGAAGGTCAGCTCCTGCTCGGGCGTGAGCGGTGTGACGGCGATCTCTTTCACCTTCTTCTGGCGGCTGTCGTTATAGCCGTTGTGGCTGCGCAGGAACATGTCGGCATCCGCAAAGGTGACGCAGGGCATGAACTGGGGGATGCGTTCATGCATGAAGTTGTGGATGGTCAGCGCGCAATTGCCACGCACGTGCACGCCCAGGGCGGAGACATAAAAGGGACGGTAGATCGGCGTGGCAGCGATGCCTTGCGCGCCCACCTCGGCCACATAGCCGCGGTTCCAGTCGAGCCCAACCGTGCGGTGCTTGGCCATCAGCGGCGCAGCATCGCGCGCCGAGGTGCGCAGCTTTTCGATGAAATCGACCGCGCAGGCGTCGTCATCGTCGTGGCGGAACTGGATGCAGGGCTGGGAGGGATCGCGCCGGGCGGCATTGAGCAGCTCCTTGGACAGTTCGCGGCTGTTTTGCGGGGGCCGCTTGATGATCTGCACCTGCGGCAACCCGGCGGTCAAATCGCGCAACCGGTCTTCATGGCGTTTGGGGAACTGGTCACCGATCAGAAGCAGAAGGTCGAAATCCGGATCCGTCTGGGCGTAAAGGCAGGGCAAGGCCAGCGTTTCAAAGAGGCGAAAGCGTTCTTCCAGGCGGTCTTCGGCCCAGAGGTAGGCCATGCGCTCTTCCACGGTTTCGTGCTGAACCTGAAAGCCGCCGATGGCGGGATGGGAGAAGCGGCATAATCCGATGACCTGCATGGGGCCTCCTGTCGCAGCCGATTTTGGTAAGAGGATTTAGAGAAGCTTGGCCGCGCTCTTGCAAGCCTCATTTGGCGGGGGTCGCGCCCATGGGGCGCATGTTGACAGCATCAAACCAACCCCCTATACGCCGCGCTACCACCGCCGGGGATTCCCGTTGCGGTACATCTGAACTGAAATGGTCAAGGTCCGACCTACTGCTGGTCCGACCCTCTGTAGCCCAACCGCCATGTTTACCTCGGTACGGGAACATCGCGGACACACTGCTTTGTTTGACGGCAAGGCAACGAATTTTGAACCGCATGGGGCCGCCCTCGTGCACCCATGTGAGAGCAAGACAAGGAAGTCTGAATGCCAACGATCCAACAGCTGATCCGCAAGCCGCGGCAGCCCAAAATCAAACGAAGCAAGTCCATGCACCTGGAGCAGTGCCCGCAAAAGCGCGGCGTCTGCACGCGGGTTTACACCACCACGCCGAAAAAGCCGAACTCGGCCATGCGGAAAGTGGCAAAGGTGCGCCTGACCAACGGCTTTGAGGTCATCAGCTACATCCCGGGTGAGAGCCACAACCTGCAGGAACACTCCGTTGTGCTGATCCGTGGCGGCCGTGTGAAAGACCTTCCGGGCGTGCGCTATCACATCCTGCGCGGCGTGCTGGACACGCAAGGCGTCAAGGACCGCAAGCAGCGCCGTTCCAAGTACGGTGCGAAGCGTCCGAAATAAGAGCCATGGTGGGCAAATTG
Organism: Pseudomonadota bacterium; assembly: GCA_039024775.1. GTDB lineage: Bacteria > Pseudomonadota > Alphaproteobacteria > Rhodobacterales > Rhodobacteraceae > Sulfitobacter. Next base: position 1,904 of record JBCCPS010000100.1, on the reverse strand, counting down.
CCCAGCCTACGCCCGTTTGTTGGGTGGGCAATTTGCCCACCGCCCGTTTGAAAAGGAAGACACATCCATGTCACGCCGCCACGCAGCCGAAAAAAGAGAAGTCCTGCCCGACGCCAAGTATGGCGATCTGGTGCTGACCAAGTTCATGAACAACCTGATGATCGACGGCAAGAAATCCGTCGCCGAACGCATCGTCTACAACGCGATGACCCGGGTTGAGGAAAAGATCAAGCGCGCGCCCATCGAGGTGTTCCACGAGGCGCTTGATAACATCAAGCCTTCCGTCGAGGTCCGCTCCCGCCGGGTCGGTGGTGCCACCTATCAGGTGCCCGTTGAGGTCCGGCCTGAGCGCCGCGAGGCGCTGGCGATCCGCTGGCTGATCAAGGCCTCACGGTCGCGCAATGAAAACACGATGGAAGAGCGTCTGGCGGGTGAGCTGCTCGATGCCGTCCAGTCCCGCGGCACGGCCGTGAAAAAGCGCGAAGACACCCACAAGATGGCCGACGCCAACAAGGCGTTCAGCCACTACCGCTGGTAAGGATCAATGGCTGACGAACGCATCACAAACGAGCTGATCTATGAGGTGCTCAAGGGCATCCAAGGTGAGCTTGTGCGTATGAACCAGCGTTTGGACAGCCTTGAGGCGGAGATGCGGATTGTAAGGCAGCATATCGCGGCGCTCGTGCAAAGCGATATGCAGCGCGGCACACAGATCGCAGATTTGGAAGCACGCGTCGCACGCATCGAAAAACGACTTGAACTCACAAATGGAGGAGAGGGTTAAACCCCTCCAGAGGAACCTAAAATGGCACGCGACTATCCCCTAGACCGCTACCGCAACTTTGGCATCATGGCCCACATCGACGCGGGCAAGACCACCTGTTCGGAGCGCATCCTTTACTATACCGGCAAGTCCCACAACATCGGTGAGGTGCACGACGGTGCAGCCACCATGGACTGGATGGAGCAGGAGCAGGAGCGTGGCATCACCATCACCTCCGCTGCGACCACCACTTTCTGGGAGCGCACGGAGGACGGCCAGACCGCCGACACGCCCAAACACCGGATGAACATCATCGACACACCCGGCCACGTGGACTTCACCATCGAAGTCGAACGTTCGCTCGCGGTGCTCGACGGCGCGATCTGCGTGCTCGACGCCAACGCGGGCGTGGAGCCGCAGACAGAGACCGTCTGGCGCCAGGCCGACCGCTACAAGGTGCCGCGCATGGTGTTCGTCAACAAGATGGACAAGATCGGCGCGGATTTCTTCAACTGCGTGAACATGATCGAAGAGCGTACAGGCGCGCGCCCCGTGCCCGTGGGCATTCCGATCGGTGCAGAGACCGAGCTGGAAGGTCTGATTGACCTTGTGACCATGGAAGAATGGCTCTGGCAAGGCGAAGACCTTGGCGCGTCCTGGGTCAAGGCACCGATCCGTGACAGCCTGTCCGACATGGCCAATGAGTGGCGCGAGAAGATGATCGAAGCCGCCGTTGAGCAGGACGATGACGCGATGGAGGCCTATCTGGAGGGCAATGAGCCCGACGTGCCGACCCTGCGCAGCCTGCTGCGCAAGGGCACCCTGTCGCTGAGCTTTGTTCCTGTGCTGGGCGGCTCTGCCTTCAAAAACAAGGGCGTGCAGCCCCTGCTTAACGCTGTGATCGACTATCTGCCGAGCCCGCTCGACGTGGTTGACTACATGGGCTTCAAGCCGGGCGACGAGAACGAAGAGCGGAACATCGCGCGCCGCGCGGATGACGACATGGCCTTTGCCGGTCTTGCGTTCAAGATCATGAACGACCCCTTCGTGGGCTCGCTGACCTTCACGCGCGTCTATTCGGGCAAGCTCAACAAGGGCGACACGCTGCTCAACTCCACCAAGGGGAAGAAAGAGCGCGTGG
>JBCCPS010000099.1:0-9978 GCA_039024775.1 Pseudomonadota bacterium | reverse complement strand
ATGACGGTCCCTGCTCAGAAAATCGCGGTAAGCGCCGCGCAGCGCGCCCAAGAGCAGTTTGTCCCTGACGGGCCGTCCATTCACAAAAAGGTGCTGCGCCACCGCGGCCCCGCGCGAGTAGGTGGGTAGCGCGGCAAAGCCCGTTAGGTGCAGGCCTTCCCGCTGGGCATCGAGCGGCACGGCGTTGTCGGCAAAGGCCTGGCCCAAAACCCGCGCGAGCCGACCCTGAAGGGCCGCGAAGAGATCGCCCTGCTCGGCGCCCGCGCGGAAAATCTCACGCCCAAGTCCATCGCCCGAGACATCGCGCAGGATGAACTGAACGAAAAGTTCGGCCATCGCGAGCCGTTTGACCACATCCGCAATGGCCTGCGCCTCCGCCCGGTCGCTGCGCAGGAACTTCAGCCGGGCGGGCGTGGCGTAGAAAAGATCGCGCAGGGTGACCACCGTACCGTCGTTGAGCGGCGCGGGCCGCACCTGTCCGAGACGCCCGCCCGCCACGCGTATCTCGGCCCCCTCCGCACCCGGCACGCGGCTGGCGATGGTCAATCGCCCTACAGCCCCCAGGGAAGGCAGCGCCTCGCCCCTGAAGCCGAAGGTGTGGATATTGAGCAAATCACTGCCGTCGATCTTGGAGGTCGCATGGCGCGAGAGCGCAAGCGGCAGATCGTCCGCAGCAATGCCGCAGCCATCATCGGTAACCCGGATCAGCGTCTTGCCCCCATCCGCGTAGTCAATGCCGATCCGCCGCGCGCCGGCATCAATCGCGTTCTCCACCAGCTCCTTGACCGCGGAGGCGGGTCTCTCGACGACCTCACCCGCCGCAATGCGGTTGATCGCGCCTTCATCGAGCTGGCGGATCACGGGACGCGGATCGCTTATCTTGGGGTCTGCCTCGGCCATGACGCAAAACTTAGCACGGGGGCGTGCCGCTTCGGAACCCGTATTTCCCGCTTATCCCCAGCTATTTCGGGCGCGATCAGGGCCCCCCACCGATGCGGGTCGGTTTGGCTCTGATTGGCGTGCGGCCGCGCGGGTGGCAGCGTTGGATTTGGATATTTTTAGCCAGAAAAAGGAGAGGGGTGGGTCAGAAGGGTCAGGGCGCACATGCAAGGACGCGCAGGGGGGTGGGGAAGGAATGCTCTTCCAGGTTTGGCGCTAGGCCGATGCGGTCGATCACTGCGAAAAGGCCGGGGGCATGCAGGGGTGTTAGCACGCCGTGCCAGGTGCCACGGTGAAAATTGATGCCCTCGTGCGGGGCGGTGATGAAAGCGCGGGTGCTGTCCGGGAGCCCGTCCTTGTCAGAGGCCACGATGACAAGGAAGGGATGCGATGTCAGCGGCAAGAAGGCCTGCGAGCCAAGCGGGTGGCGCTCCATAAGATCGACCGTCAGCGGGAGCGCCCGTGGCACGGCATCGAAGACGCTGATTCCCGCGCGTCCGTCTGGGCCAAAATCCAGCTGCGCGCGATCATGGTAGCGCTGGCAGAGCCCTGCGTTTATCGTCATATCCGCCAGCCCGTCCGCCTTCAGGACGTCTCCGAAGGGCGCGAAGGCCTCTGCTGTCAGGGGTTCGGGCGCAATCTCAAAGCTCATAGGGTCGCGTGCCGGTTGACGTCCTTGTAGAGCAGATACCGGAATGGCACGTCTCCGGTTGCGATACAGGCCTGCGGGCAAAAGGCGCGCAGCCACATGAAATCGCCGGGCTCCACATCCACCCAATCGGTGTTGAGCAGATAGCGTGCGGTGCCTTGCAGCACGTAGAGCCCGTGTTCCATCACGTGGGTCTCCGCAAAGGGGATTCGCGCGCCGGGCTGGAAGGTGACGATGTTGACATGGCAGTCGTGGCGCATGTCGCCCGGGTGCACGAAGCGGGTCGTGGCCCAGCGACCTTCTGTGCCCGGCATGCGCGTAGGCTCAATTTCATCATCGGCGGTGACGAAGGCCTCCGGCGGGGTTGTCATCCCTGGTGCAGGCACCCAGCGCTTGCGGATCCAGTGAAACCGCGCCTCAGCCTCGCCCATGTTCCAGATGCGCCAGGGCAGGCCCGGAGGCACATAGGCGTAGCTGCCCGCTTTGAGCGCGTGCACCTCTTCCCCCAGGGTCAGGCGCAAAGCGCCGCTTGCGACGAATATAACCGACTGCGCGGTTGTGTCTTCTTCAGGCGTGTCCGATCCGCCATGCGGCGCGAGAGCCACGGCATATTGAGAGAAGGTTTCGGCAAATCCGGAGAGTGGCCGGGCCAGCACCCACATGCGCATGTCGCGCCAGCCCGGCAGAAAGCTGGTCACGATGTCGCGCTGGGTGATGGCAGGCAGCACCGCATAGGCCGGTGTGAAGACCGCGCGGCCTTCGGGGTTGACCGATTGGTCGGGCAGCCCGCCGGGGGGAAAGGCGTAGCTCACGGTGTGCGCTCCCTCATGTGTTCGCTGGCAGCTTAACATAGAACGCGCGCGGCGGTATCCTGCGCGCGAGATGCCACGAAGGCGCTTTAAATCTGCGGACGGCGGCACAACAAACGGGCCGCCCTTTGCCGGAGCGACCCGTTGCCAGATGGCTGCTGCGTCCTGTGTTTAGTGATTAGCCTGGAATTATTAGGCGCTGGCCGATCTGAATTCTGTCGGGCGAGGTGAGGATTTCACGGTTGGCCTGAAAGATGCGGTCATAATCATTAGGCCGCCCGTAAAACTGCAGCGAAATGTAGGCCAGGCTATCGCCCGGCTCGACCACATAGATGCGCTCGCCCCGGACCCTTTGTGTCTGGGCGGGGGCCGCCGCGAACGCGCGGCGGCTCATCTCGCGCGCGGCTTCGGCCCCCGCCTCAGTGCCATCATTGGCCAGCGACGCCTGCACGAGGTTGAAGACCATCGTTTCCTTGTCGAGCGTGCCATCGGGGCGCCGCAGCGCGGAGGTGAGGTCAATCAGGCCGTCCGCCTCCGCCTGTTGCAGGACATTGGCGATGTTTTGGCCGGTCATATCCGCGTTGACCGTCTTAAGCACGATTTGCTTTGCGTCCCCTTCCTGGCGTGTCTCCACGCTGTAGACCCCGGCCAGCACGCCTTCGCGCAGCATGCGCAGCTTATTGCGTCCGATGATCGCAAGGGCCTGTTGTGCGGCCACCTGACGCTCCGCTTCTGTGAGGGAGCCCAAGGTCCGCTTGGGCTGCAACCCCTGCAAAACGCCTGCGCGGATGGCGTCAAGCTCTCGGTCCGTCTGGGTGCGCATGGTCGAGGGCACGAGCAGATCGTCGCTCTGGGCACGCGTGACCTCCTGCTCGAGGCTTGCGGCGACAAGTGCTTCAAAGCTGCCTGCCGAGGCATCCGGCGCGGGGACGGTTTGGGCGCCCGGGGGGGACAGCGGCGGGCTGGGCGCGGTCTGCGCAACGTCCGTGCCGGGACCCCGGGCAAGGGTCAATGCCGTGAGGATACCCAAAACAAAAGTCAAAAAGGCAACAGCGGCGGTGGTGATGACAACCGGCTGAAGCCTCAGCGGTTCGTTAATCCGCGCTTGCGGGGAGACAAAGGGCACCGCAACGGGACCGACGGGAAAGGCAGACACCGGGTCGGGCGCGATCGGTTGCGGCGGCATTTGGGATGCGGCGCTTTCAGCTTGCGGCGCAGGCGCGCTCCATTCCGAGGCAGCGGCAGGGTCTGGCTGGGGCGGTGCGGCAACAGGGGGCTGCGAAACCGCGATCTGTTCCTGGGGGCGCTCATCCGCGGTCGGGGCGGGGTCTGACGGTCGGATCAGGTAGCTGCCAAAGGTAACCCCGGGATTTGCCTTGGTGCCCCGCGTCATGACGTGCCGTCCTGAATGCTGAAGCCCAGCACCGACCAGACCTGCATGCCGCCGCGGTAATACTTGATCTTTGCCGCGGGATAACCCGCCGCCAGCAAATTGCGCACCAAACGGCCCGCGTCATCGGTGCTGGGTCCTGCGTCATAAACAAGCAAACTGCGGGCATCGGCGAAATTGTAGATCCCGTCAAATTGCCGCGCGCCCAGCGCCATCAGGATGTCACCCCGGTAGTCATTGGTGGGCGAAAGCGTTTCAAAGGGCAGATTGACGGTGCCCGGGATGAACCCGATGGCGCGGGCATCCGGATGGCGGGCGTCGACCATCAGCCCGGTGTTGCCTGCAACCTCTTGGGTCAAAAAGGCCAGCACCTCGCCCTCGCCCAGCGTCTCAACCCCCGGTGCGACCGTCATGGGCGCCACACAGTCAACGCCGCAAGCCCCTTCGAGCCCGGCAAAGCGCGCAGCATAAAAGGAGGCCTCTTTTAGATCGCGGCTGATCTTGATCCGTTCACCGTTGAAGATGAAAGACGCCTTGGCCTGGACGACATTTTCCTGGGCGCCTGCCAGGCCTGCGATCAAACAGAAGGCCGCCGCGCTCAATGCGGTTCGCGTCACCATCGCTCTTCCCCCAAACATCCACAATATTTTGATGCGCTCAATTGCAGCCGGCGCATGTGTGGTGAATTGCACTACATATATGCAAAAGGTGATTCGCCCGTCAAAGAAAAACGAATCAGTCGGAGAGAAAATGGGGCGAACCTCCCGAAATACGGGAATTACGCGGGAAGTTTGCACCAGATCACGCGGCCCAAGCGCAGCGCGCAGCTATCTCATGATCGACTACGCGGCGCGCGACGCCTCCATTGGCGGCCAGGGCCTTAACCCCTCTGCCGCGCACCATTCCGCCACCCAGGCTGGCATCTCAGGCGACGGGTCAGAGCGGCCCATTTCCTCCATCACGCGGGCGGGGGAGACGATGCCATTTTGATCCGTGACCGCAGAACGGTAGAGCACGTGGCTCGCACACTCGCCGTTTCGCTTCCACATCGATTGCTCAAGATACATGAACTTGTCATCCCAGCAGAGCGCGCGGCTGCGCATCTCGAACCGCTCAAACCCATGGATGCGGCGGCGGAACCGCGTGTTGGAGCCCGCCATGGTCAGCCCCCAGCGCCTGCGTTTGAGCGCCGCGATCAGGCCCACGCGCTGGGCCAGCGCGGTGCGCCCGATGTCATAGAGCATCAGCGCCCGCCCGTTGTTCAGTTCCAGCCAGAAATCGAGGTCATGGGGCCAGCAGATGTGCTGGCTGACATGGGTGTCGGTGAGGTCCTCGAAAGCCGGTTGGCGGCTTGCCAGCCAGACATCTTTCGCTACGCGCACAAATGGGAACATGGTGCACCTCCTGTTTTTGCAAATGGTGTAGCTGACGTTGACGTCAATCGGTGCCGTGACGGCACCTTGCTCATTTCGGTCGCGCGGCTAAGTTCAAGGCGCGACACGCCAGACAGGAGACCGCCGTGACATCGCTTTTTGAGATTTTGATGCTGCTTTTGAACCTGGCGTTCTTCATCGTGCTGGTGCACGTGATCATGTCTTGGCTGATCAATTTTCAGGTCCTCAATCTGCGCCAACCGCTGGTGGCGCAAATCTGGGACGGGCTGAACCGACTGCTCGAGCCAGTCTATGGCCGGGTGCGCCGGTATCTGCCGCCAATGGGCGGGCTCGATCTGGCGCCTCTGGTCGTCTTCCTCGGCATATCCATCCTGCGGATTATCCTGGAAAACAACGCGGCGGCATTCTACTGAACACCGCCGCGCATTTCTGGCTTTTTTTGAACCGGTACTTAGATCAGCGCACGGTTTTTGACGTCGCCATTGCCGCGCATCAGGAAAAACACGCCCCCAGCGAGCATCATGCCCTGCAACTGCCAGCCCACGAAGGGCCCGTAGTAGATCATGATGATCACGCCCGCGACAACGGCCGTGGTCGCGAGCCCTGCAAGGCGGGTCAGCATGTCGGTCATCCAGTTGTTGCGGATGAGCCCGCCCACGATCAGCGCGATACCGCCTGCGATCTCGGCAAAGGTCGCGAGGAAGAAGGCGAACACGGGGATGCCAAAGTCAGCGGCTTGACCCGCCATGTCATCCAATTTCAGTGTGCCCTGCTCAATCAGGATGGCGGCCAGGGGGATACGAAGAAACCAATCCGCGCTTCGGATGGTTGGGAGACGCCGACTGGCGTCGGCTACGATGTCGATGCTTGCCATAAAAGGCTCCTTTCTAAAGGTGCAGCTTCTGCCGCAATGTCGTCTGTGTTGGCTTGGTCGTCGCAATAGCTACGCGTGGGCTAAGGACTTGGTTCACGCGTCACACCGACTGCGACAATTCGCGCGAACCAGCGGAATATGCGCAAAACAACTGGCAACCACAGGCATAGGCAGCCGTTCCGGGCAGAGCGGACGCCTTTGGCCTGGCGCGCAAAATGAGTGAAAGTCGAAAATGACGGGCCGCGCCCTGCAAAACCCTTGTTCACGTTTTGTTAGTGTGGGAGTCTGCATAAAAAGAGCAGACAATTTTAAGAGAACCCCATGCAGGCTGCCGCCCCGCTGCTAAAGGACGTGTTTGGCTTTGACGGCTTTCGGCCCGGTCAGGAAGAGATCGTACAGGCCGTCACCGCGGGCGAAAACGTGCTCGCCATCATGCCCACGGGCGGCGGTAAATCGCTTTGTTTTCAATTGCCTGCGCTGATGCGCGACGGCGTGACGGTCGTTATATCGCCGCTCATCGCGCTGATGCGCGACCAGGTCAGCGCGTTGCAGGCGTTGGGCGTGGGCGCGGGTGCGCTGACCTCCGGCAACACGCCGGAGGAAACGGATGCGGTCTGGGAAGGGCTAGAGGCAGGCACGCTCAAGCTGCTTTACATGGCGCCTGAACGGCTCGCCGCGGGTTCAGTCACGGGCATGCTCAAACGCGTGGGCGTGTCGATGATTGCGGTGGATGAGGCCCATTGCGTCAGCCAATGGGGCCACGATTTCCGCCCCGACTATTTGCGCATCGGCGAATTACGCCGTGCCTTGGACGTGCCACTCGCCGCTTTCACGGCCACCGCGGACGCGGAAACCCGCGAGGAAATCACACAAAAGTTATTCGATGGCGCGGCGCCGCGCGCCTTTTTGCGCGGCTTTGACCGGCCCAACATCCACTTGGCCTTTGCCGCCAAGATGAAGCCACGCGACCAGATCCTCGCCTTTGCCGCCGCGCGCGCGGGCCAATCGGGGATCGTCTATTGCGGCACGCGCGCCAAGACCGAAGGCATCGCGCGCGCGCTGAATGAAAAGGGCCTCAAGGCCATCCACTATCATGGCGGGATGGAGGCAGAGGACCGCCGCATCGCCGAACGCCGGTTTCAGCAGGAGGACGGCCTGATCGTCGCCGCGACAGTCGCTTTCGGGATGGGCGTGGACAAGCCAGATATCCGCTGGGTCGCGCACGCGGATCTGCCCAAAAGCATCGAGGCCTATTACCAGGAGATCGGCCGCGCGGGCCGCGACGGCGCACCGGCGGAGACGCTCACGCTCTACGGCGCGGACGACATCCGCCTGCGCCGCGCGCAGATCGACGAAGGGCTCGCGCCGCCCGAACGCCGCGTGGCCGATCACGGTCGGCTCAACGCGCTGTTGGGTCTGGCCGAGGCGCTCAAATGCCGCCGCGCCACGCTCTTGGGATACTTTGGTGAAACGAAAACCACCTGCGATAACTGCGATCTGTGCAACAGCCCGCCGGAAACCTTCGACGGCACGACCGCCGTGCGCAAGGCGCTCTCCGCGATCCTACGCACCGACGAATGGTTTGGCGCGGGCCATCTCATCGACATCCTGCTGGGCACTGAAACCGACAAGGTGCGCGCGCGGGGCCATGACGGCCTGCCCACCTTCGGCGTCGGTCAGGAGATAAGCCGCGCGGAATGGCAGGCGGTGTTTCGCCAGATGATGGGCCATGACCTCATCCGGCCCGATCCCGCGCGCCACGGCGCGCTCAAGATGACCGACGCCGCCCTGCCGATCCTGCGGGACGAGGCAAAGATCGACTTGCGCCGGGATACCATCAAAGCGGCCAAGGTACGCCGCCCTGTGGTGCGCCAGATGGTAAGCGAGGAGGACGCGCCGCTTCTCTCCGCGCTCAAGGCCAAGCGCCGCGCGCTGGCCGAAGCCGCGAAGGTCCCCGCCTACATCATCTTCACCGACCGCACGCTCATCGAGATGGCGGAGGTACGCCCGGCCAATCTGGACCAGATGGCCGGGATCAGCGGTGTGGGTGCCAAAAAGCTCGCCACCTACGGCGATGACTTCCTCGAAGTGATCAACGGAGAGGTGGAAGAGCTTCACCCCACGCGCCGCAAGCTGGCAGGCCGGGATGCGGGCCAAGTCTATGACCAGTTGTTGCAGGTACAGGCCGATCTCGCGCGGGGTGCGATGGGCACGGACAAGCCGCTCAGCTGTTCGGCCTCCATGCTGGCAAAGGTGGCGCAGCTCAGCGATCCCAACCCCGACATGCTCGCCCGGCTTCTGGGGGATCGCCGCGCGGACCGCTTTGGCCCTGCCTTTCTGGACGTCCTGCGAGACGCGGGCTAAGTCCCGTCACAAGACAAGGAGGACCGATATGCTGGTGGTGATCTCACCTGCCAAAAGGCTCGACTGGGCGACACGCGACGTGACCGCAACGCAGCCCGCGTTTCAGGAAGATGCGGTGCGGCTCGCGCGCACGGCGCGCAACCTGACGCTGGGCAAGCTCAAGGACCTGATGGGGCTCTCCGACGATCTGGCGCGGCTCAACCGGGACCGCTTTCAGGCCTTTCAGGACGCACCAGACGCAAATGCCACCCGCCCCGCGGCGCTGGCTTTTGCGGGCGACACTTACCAGGGGCTTGAGGCGGAGAGCCTTGAGCCGGAGGAGATGGCCTGGGCGCAGGAGCATTTACGCATCCTGTCGGGTCTTTACGGCGTGCTGCGCCCGCTGGATGCCATTCAGCCCTACCGGCTGGAAATGGGCAGCCGGATGAAGACCCGGCGGGGGGCGAACCTTTATGACTACTGGCGGGACGGGCCCGCGAGGGCGCTGAATGCCCAGGCAGAGGCTGTGGGCGCGGACACGCTCATCAACTGCGCCAGTCAGGAATACTTTGGCGCGGTGGATCCGAAAAAGCTCAAGCTGAGCGTGATCACGCCCCAGTTTCTGGAAGACAAGGGCGACGGCAAAGACCCCAAGATGGTCAGCTTTTTCGCCAAGAAGGCGCGCGGGTCCATGGCCCGGTTTATTATCCAGAACCGGATCACCGCGCCCGAGGGGATCCTCGATTTCGATCTGGGCGGCTACGCCTATGACGCCGCACGCTCCACGCCCGAAAAGCCCGTCTTCCTGCGTGATTATCAAAGCTAAAGCGTTAGACCGAAGACCCGAGACCTGTATGACTTCAGTTCATGCGCCGTCCCGCGGGGTGGCGCAGCAGGGCAGTGCCTGTTGGGCGAGAGCGTTGAATAATGCAATAAGTCTCAGGTTTTGGGTAGGTCGCGGGCTTTAGCGTGCCGCCGCGCACACACATCTTGCGCGCCGCCGCGTCCCCTGCTCTACCTTTGCGCGACAGGGGAGCAGGGCAGATGGCAACACCAAGCGCGCGCAAACGCATCTGGGGATGGTTCTTTTTCGACTGGGCCAGCCAGCCCTATCACACCGTCCTGAACACCTTCATCTTCGGCCCCTTCTTTGCTGCCATCGCCGCGGCCTATTTCATGGGCGAGGGCCTGGGCGAGGAGGCCGCGGACGCCCGCGCGCAAGCCACCTGGGCCTGGAGCACGGCGCTTTACGGGATCATCATCGCCCTCGCTGCCCCCTTCTTCGGGGCCATGGCGGATTCCACGGGGCGCAAGATGCCCTGGATCACCGCCTTCAGCCTGATGTACGTCGTGGGCGCCTCGCTCTTGTGGTTCACGCAGCCCGACGGCAGCAACCTCTACTGGATGCTCGCGGCCTTTGGTCTGGGCTTCATCGGCGCTGAATACGCACTCATTTTCATCAACTCCCAGCTGCCGGGGCTGGGCACCAAGGAAGAGATCGGCCGTATCTCAGGCTCTGGCTTTGCCTTTGGGTATCTGGGCGGCGTGGTCTCCCTGCTTCTGGTGCTCGTCTTCGTCGT
>JBCCPS010000098.1:0-10184 GCA_039024775.1 Pseudomonadota bacterium | reverse complement strand
CGCGAAAAGGTTGCGGAACTGGCCGAAGAGATCGGGCTTCTGGGCGCGCTCCTGCGCAAATCGGGGGAGCTGAGCCACGGGCAAAAGCAGTGGCTGGAGATCGGCATGCTGCTGGCACAAGACCCGCGGCTGCTGTTGGTTGACGAACCCGCCGCCGGGATGACGGCGGCGGAGCGGGAGCATACGACTGATATCCTCGTCAAAGCCGCCAAAACCCGCGCGGTTGTGGTGGTGGAGCACGACATGGAGTTCGTGCGGCGCCTGGGATGCCGTGTGACGGTGCTGCACGAAGGCTCCGTGCTGGCCGAAGGGTCCATTGACCATGTGACATCGGATGAAAAAGTGATCGAGGTCTATCTTGGCAGATAACGTGATCACGGTCGCAGACCTTGGCCTGCACTATGGTGGCAGCCAGATCCTCGATGGGATCTCGCTTGAGGTGAACCTGGGCGAGGTGCTCTGCGTGATGGGCACCAACGGCGTGGGCAAGACCAGCCTTTTGAAGGCGCTCTCTGGCACGCATCCGCGTAGCGCAGGGTCGGTGGTGCTATCGGGGGAAGCGCTAAAACAACCGCGCGCGGATGTGCTGGCGCAAAAAGGCGTGGCCTATGTGCCGCAGGGGCGGGAGATTTTTCCGTTCCTGACCGTCAAGGAGAACCTCGAAACCGGCTTTGCCTGCCTGCCCCCTGCGGAGCGGCACGTGCCGGACGAGATTTTTGAGCTCTTCCCGATCCTCAAGGAATTCCTGTCGCGCCGGGGCGGGGACCTGTCGGGCGGGCAACAGCAACAGTTGGCCATCGCGCGTGCGCTGATCACAAAGCCCAAGCTGCTGCTTCTGGATGAACCGACAGAGGGTATTCAGCCCAACATCATCCAACAGATCGGCAAGGTGATCGAAAAGCTGCGCAACCGGGGGGATCTGGCGATCATTCTGGTGGAGCAATATTTCGATTTCGCCGCCCGCCTGGGCGATCGTTTTCTGGTGTTGGAGCGGGGGCGGTCAAAGCTTTATGGGCGTGCCACGGACATAGACACGGCTGATCTCAAACGCGCCATCGCGATGTAGCGCGGCCCTTGCACTTCTTGCCCAACTCGCAGAAGTTAAGGCCCGACTGATCCACGCAATTTTTTGAGTTTGAGGACCGTGAAGCGCGCATACACGATCACGGCTGGCGTTCTGGTAGGTATCCTCGGGATCGCTTTTCTAGCCTTCGGATCAGGCGCGCAACGAATCTCGGAGACAGAGACGTTTTCGGCCCCCGGCCTCGAACCGCTCGCCATGACAGACGCACAGACGGAGTTCTGGCGGCTCACGCCCGCGCTGTTGCTGGTGGTCTACGAGGCCTTTGGTCAGACTCAGGAAGATACGATCTATGACACGCTTGCACGCGTCACCCATGGCGATGCGCTTGAGTATCTCTACCTTGAACGGGTGGGCGCGATGGCGGGGGGCGGCCTGGAAGAGGGCGATCAGACCATTCACGAAATCAAGCTTTTGAACACACAAGTCGCGCGCGAGGACAGCTCGCTTGTCATTGACGCCTCTTGGCAGGTCATCGGCACTGTGGGGCATGCAGAGCACATGCATGTGCGCGGCAACACTTACCGCGCGGACTTGCGGGTGACGCCCGTAAACGGGGCCTGGCGGATCACGAAGTTTGAGCTGCTCGACGTCAACAGGGATGCGGCGGGGGAGACATTCCTCGCGCCAGAGGCAAACGGATGATCCGTGCCCGCGATCTGACCTTTGGCTATGGCGGCGCTGGTTTTTGCTTGCAGGTGTCTACCTTTGATCTGGAGGATGGGGAGCGTGTGGCGGTGGTGGGCCCCAGCGGCAGTGGCAAGACGACGTTGCTGAACTTGATCGCGGGGATCCTCAGGCCAGACGCAGGGACCCTCGAGGTGGCGGGCACCGATGTTGCCAGCCTTTCGGATGCCGCGCGCAGGCAATTTCGCGCGAGCTGCATCGGCTTTGTCTTCCAGGATTTCGAGCTGCTTGATTATCTCTCCGCCCGGCAGAACATCTTCTATCCCTACCGCATCACGCCCGCGCTAACGCTTGACGATGCCGCACGCGAACGGGCGGAGACGCTGGCCGCAGCCTGCGGGATCGCCGACAAGCTGGACCGCCATCCCGCGCAGCTGAGCCAGGGCGAACAGCAGCGCGTCGCCATTTGTCGCGCGCTTGTCACGCAGCCAAAGCTGATCCTGTCGGATGAGGCGACCGGCAATCTTGATCCCGAGAGCAAGGCGCGCATCCTGGACCTGTTGTTCGAACAGGCCGCTCAGGCCGGGGCCGCGGTGCTGGCGGTGACGCATGATCACGAACTTCTGCCCCGGTTCGGTCGCGTTCTGGATTTCGCCCAGTTTCGCCAGGGGGTGCAGGCATGAATGCGCTGTTTCTGGCCTTTGCCTACCTGCGCTTTCACTGGGGCCGCAGCCTCGTGCTTGTGCTTGTGGCCGCGCTCATCATGTTTGTGCCGGTCGCCACGCAGACCTTGCTGGGCGCAAGCGAACGCGCGCTCATCGCCCGGGGCGATGCCACGCCGCTGCTCTTGGGCTCTCGGGGCTCACAGCTCGACCTCACAATGGCGGCGCTTTATTTCTCCGATGAAAGCCCGGGTCCCATCGCCATGCGAGAGGTGGAGACCATCTGGGACAGCGGCCTTGCCATCCCCATTCCGGTGCACACCGCGTTCTCCTCCAGCGGGTTTCGGATCGTGGGCACGACGCTCGATTACTTCGATTTTCGCGCGCTCACGATGAATGAGGGCCGGGGCCTCTCGCTCTTAGGCGACGCGGTGATCGGCGCGGATGTAGCTGAGGCGCTGGGGAAGGGTGTGGGCGACACGCTCGTGTCTGCGCCTGAGAACCTTTTTGATCTTGATGGTGTCTATCCGCTGGAAATGCCCATCGTCGGCGTGCTGGCGCGGGCCAATTCGCCGGATGATCAGGCGATTTTCGTTGATATCAAAACCGCCTGGGTCATACAGGGCATTGGTCACGGCCATGAGGACGTGGTCACGGCGGCTGAGGTTGCGGAGGGCACCGCCGCGCTCGCCAATGCCTCCGTTGTGGAGTATCAGCGCATCACCGAGGACAATATTGAGAGCTTTCATTTTCACGGCAGTCAGGATGACTTTCCGGCCACTGCCGTCATCGTTGTGCCCAATGACACCCGCGCCAGCACGATCCTAAGGGGGCGGTACCTCGATACCAGCGCGCCTGCGCAGATGATTGAACCGGCGGGCGTGATTGGCGGGCTCATTGACCGGATCTTTCGCATCAAGGCGCTTTTGGACGTGGTGACGGCGATCATCGCGGTCGCAGCGGTGGCCGCTGTGGGATTGGCCGTTTTCTTCAGCTACCGGTTGCGCGCGCGCGAGGTGGTCACAGCGGTGAAACTGGGCGCGCAGCGCGGCATGGTCCTGCGGCTCTTGGCGGCGGAAACACTTACGCTATTGTTCATCGCAGGAAGTATCGCCGCGATCGCGGCCCTAATCGTCTTAAGCAACGCGGAAGGCTGGGTAGGCTGGCTGCTGACGCTTGGTTCATGAACCGACAGGAGACCCGCATGAAACATCATCTGATCACCGCATCCCTCGCCGCGCTGCTGACGGCCGCACCCGCGATGGCCCATTACGGTATGATCATCCCGGACGACCCGATGATTTCGCAGGAAGACGGGCGTAGCGTGGCGCTGACCATGTCGTTCTCCCATCCGTTTGAGCTGGACGGCATGATGCTGGAACGGCCCGCCGCCTTTTCCGTCACGCATGAGGGCACGACCACGGATCTGCTGGGCGGTTTGCAGGACGCCAGCGTGATGGAGGAACAGGGCTACACGCTCGAATATCCGCTGGAACGCCCGGGCACCTATATCTTCGCGATGGAACCCAAACCCTATTGGGAGCCAGCGGAAGACGCCTTCATCATCCACTACACCAAGACCTATGTGACGGCCTATGGCGATGACGAAGGCTGGGACACGGAGCTTGGGCTCAAGACCGAGATCGTGCCGCTGTCCAAGCCCTTCGGCCTGTGGGAGCACAATGTCTTTCAGGGCATCGTGAAGATGGATGGCGCGCCGGTGCCATATGCGGAAGTTGAGGTGGAATTTTTCAACGATGGCGTAGGTGCGACGGTGCCCGATGAGTTGATGATCACCCAGACGGTCAAGGCGGATGCCGATGGCGTGTTCACTTACGCGCCGCCCTCTGACGGTTGGTGGGGCTTTGCCGCGCTCAACACGGCTGACTATACCCTGACGGAGCCGACCTCTGGCGAGGAGAAGGCGGTCGAGCTTGGCGCGGTGATTTGGGTGCACTTCGAAGATTGGACAGGCCGGTGATCCGCGCAATTGCTTTTGCCTGCTTTGTAGTTGCCGCACCGATGGGGGCGGCGGCGCATGGGCTGATTGTATTTGCCTCTGTCGATTGCACCGCGGTGACGGTGGAGGCCAAGTTTTCCAACGGGCGCGTCGCCCAGCAAGGTGATGTGCGCGTGCTGGACGGTCAGAACAATCTGCTCACGACACTGCCTTTGGAAACCGATGGGACCGTTCAGGTACCGCTCGACAGTGTAAACCATTCGGAAGGGCTTTTGATTGAAGTCGACACCGGCGGGCACGACAACTATTGGATCCTGACGCCCGAGGACATCGCGCGCAAATGCGGGAGCTGAGCGTGATCAGAACCCTCGCCTTTTCGCTCGCCGCCGTGCTTTGGGCGGGCATCTCCATGGCGCAGGACCGTCCGCAGGTCGTGGTGGTCAACAAGGCCTTGCAGGGCTTCGCCGAACGGCTGCTTGGCGATGGGGCGGAGGTTGTCTTTCCAGTGCCCGAAGGCGTTGATCCTTCGTTCTGGCGCCCGTCGATATCCGACATCAGCACCGTGCAAGGCGCTGACCTGATCTTTCTGAACGGCGCGGGCTTTGCCACCTGGATCGACCGCGTGTCGCTGCCCCGGTCGCGCGTGGTGAACACCAGCGCGCGCATCGAGGACCGCTTTATCGTCACTCAGAGCATCACTCACAGCCATGGTGACGGCGGGGAGCATTCGCACGAAGGGCTTGCCTCCTACACCTGGCTTGACCCGATGATGGCGCTTGCTAAGGTGGAGACGATGGCGCAGGCCATTGTCGCGCGCGATCTTGCCGGACAGGAGGAGATAGATGCGCGGGTTGCTGCCCTGCGTGCGGAACTGACGGCGCTTGATGCGATGGCGCGGGAGCATCTCAGCCCCCTGCAAGGGCAAGCCATTATCGCCACGCACCCGCGGTACCAGTATTTTGCGCGCCGCTACGGGCTCACCATCGAAGCGCTGGAGTGGGAAGCGGGCGTGGCGCCCAGCATGGATCAACTGGCAGAGCTTGAACGGCTTGCAAGAGACCGCGGCGCAGCCGTGTTGATCTGGGAAGCCGCCCCGCCCGCCAAAGCGATTGACGCTGCTGCGGCGCTCGGGCTCAAAAGCGTGGTATTTGATCCGCTCGCCGGGCAGGCGGCGTCTGGCTCATACATTGAGGCGATGACGCAAGCTGTCATGGAACTGTCAATTGCGGGTTCGAAGGTGGCCAATTGAACACCGCGAAGGGCTGCTTGGTTTGACTTGAAGCAGCGCACCAGCGGCTAGAATTCAGGCAAGGCCCGGAACTAAGGCGAGAATTCAAGGGGTCCGGGGTGTCAACCTCTTGCGGGTCTCACGAGGGTCAGTCATGGGACCCAAGCAGTTTTAGGGCAGCGCTGAACTGACAGTGCCTTGAACTGTGTCGCAAGCATCCCGCGAAAGAAGTCTGCACATGGTTGATCCGATCCATCTACAAGACTGTCCAAACTGGAAGTACCTGCTGCAGGAATTCAATGCGCTTTATCGTGTAGGTTCTTCCGGGGGCAGCCCCATCATCCGTAGCCACCGTAGAAAGGTGCGTGAACGCTTGTCACAAACCATCAAGCGCAACGCGGCGGTGCGCGACAGGGCGCCGGTAAACCTGCCGGTGACGGCGCATTTGTCCCGCGCGCTCAACCTTGGCGAACGTGGCGCGATGCAAGGCATGGCGCGGACGCTGCGCGATGTGTCCGCGTGCCTGACTTGGGAATACGGTTATGAGAAACTTCCCAGATCGCTTGTAAAGAAGTATGCGTATTGCGAGATCTTGGGCCCGCGCGGGCCGGTGATGTCAGAAGATCTGATCATCGGGTTCGTGCTCTTCGCGCCCGCCACGACCTACCCCCAGCACAGCCATCAGGAGATCGAGGAAAGTTATGTCTCCGTGGCCGGGTCCTGGTCGGAAAACAATGCGGCTGTCTTCGCGCCAGGATCACTGATCTTGAACACACCGGGGACCAAGCACCGGATCACAACGGGCGATGTTGACCCCTGCCTGCTGGCCTATGCCTGGGTGGGTCCGAAAGAGCGGCTTTTGGATCCCGATATGAACTTCAAACGGAAGTAAGCCACGCCGCCTGAGAAACATACTTAAGAGTATGGTTAGGGCTGGACCGCGCGAGGCCTCGTTAGTCTTGCGGCGGGATGATCCGCATTTCCACGCCCGCTTTCTCCGCTTTCCGAATGGTGTCGACCGTCCCGCCAGGAAGCGCCTCACGCTCCATATCCGCCACGGCGATAAGTATGTCGCAGCTGTCGATGATCCCTTTCGCCTGGCGTTCATGCCCGATCCCATCGGGGGGCAGGCATGCCTGCCCAACCTGCCTTAGTTCAGCGACCGCATGCCGTTGCGCTGCGCCTGCATGTTCTGGCGCATCTGTCAGGAAAACTGGCGCGCCGGCTTTGTCTGGCTCCTCGTAGGGAAAAAGAAGTCTTGGGCGCGGCAAGCCGAGGCTGTTCCAGGCTGCGACCGCGCATTGGTCCGCACCCTCCGCGTAGCCGCACACCAGCCGTTGCGCGCGATCCTCGATCATGGCTGTCACAAATGTCTGGCGGAGCTTGGCGCAGACCCGGTTTTTCGGGCCAAAACCTGTCAGATCTCTATGCCCAATCACGCCAATGGCTGTCTGGGCCCCCGCCCGCCAGTGCCAAAGCGCGTCAAATGCCATGCGCGCGCCGAAACGGTCCTGCAACACCTCGCATAGGGTGTTGGCCAGCATCAGCATGCGCTCTCCCGGCGGGCGATCGAAGACGAAGGTCAGCCGACGCGGCAGGACCTGTTTTTGCGCGTCAAGATGCGCAAGCACCTGCTGCGCCACGGGCTCAACCAGCCCCTGCGGCTCCTGCGGATCACGGGCAGAAGATAGGTAGACCCGCAATTCGGTCACATCCACGCCCTCGGGCGCGCCGTTGGCATAGACCTCCGCGCGGCCAACCGTGCCGTCCAGGCCGATGGGCACCACGATGGAGCGGGTGCGGATGCGCCGGATCGCTGGCAGGCCGTCCGTTTTGCTCGGACTGTCCCCTGAGCCAAGCAGCGCGCGCAGGAGCACGACATCGAAGCGGCGCACGTCTCCTCGGCTCAGCGCATACCAGTCGAACATGTTGTCATGATACCGGCGCAAATCATCGCGCAACGCAGGGTCAGGGGCCGCTGTGGGGCGGAACTGCGCAAGCGCCCGGTCATTGATCCAGCGGTTATGTTCGGTGATCGCGGCATCACGCAGTTGGGCGAACATCTCCAGATCATCGCCGCTGACCTCTGCACCGGCTTTGGCCCAGGCAGGGTTTGGGGGCCCGGGCGCGATCTGGCCGTAGTCCAGCATCTCATCCACCCGTTTCAGCCGGTTCGCCAGCTGCGGATCAGCCATCACGGAAGCCCCGGGGCCGACACCCGCATCGGAACCGAAATCCTCGATCTTGATCGCGATGGTCCGGTAAAGCGTGCGATTGGACTCGCGCTTTGTCTTAGACAGGTGTTCCCACGTCTCCACCTGTGCTCCACCCACCAGCCCCATCTCGACGCTGGCTTTTGCATAGGCCGCATGCAGGCGCTTAGGCGCCTCATCCGGGTCTTCTTGCAAAAGCGGTGAGAGAGAAACCACACGGTCGATTGACCCAAAGGTCTTTGCCAGCGACAGCGGGTGAGCGACCAGATCATCCGGCTCCTGGGCGTAGCCCGTGGGGATGCGGATGTGCAGCGGTGCCGGATCAATCATGCCCATGAAGATCGCGCGGTGCACGAGGGTGCCCGCCCGCAGGTTGAGCGCGTCCGACCCGGTGGAAAACACCCAGCCTGTGACCCCCGCCTTGAGATCCTTAAGGCACGGATCGGTGTCGAAGTTCATCAGCTCCGCGGTGCATTCCCGAAACTCCAGGATCGCGCGGGCGTTTTCCGGAAGCGCGGCACCCTCCGGCTTTTCAAACCAGGCGGGCATGCGCTGTCTCATCCGTGCTTCGATCTGGCTGGGATCTCGGTCCAGAAAGGTGATCCGCGGCGGCAGCAGGGATTTGCGCCAATTCGTCAGCAGCGTCTCGACCGCGATGGCCTCCCCCTGCCGTCCCGCACCCACGATCACGAGGTGCACCCGCTTGGCGCCGGTTTCAACGGCGGTCCGGTCAAACCGGGCCTCGGCTTGCAACAGGCGCGCGGTTTCATCGACCATCGAATACCAGCGCACCCCGACAGCACCCAGAAAGCCGGCGCTTGCCGCCTCCGCGATCTGATTGCCGATGGCCGCATCCCCCAGTACGACGCGCATATCGCAGTCAGCCGCGCCCACGTGTTCGCGGACAGCGACGGCGCGGTCGATTGCGATCAGATCATCGGCGCCTGTGATGTAGACCCGCTTTGCCTTCCGGGTTTGCACCAGATGCAATACTTGCGCGTCCGATGGGTTTCCTTCGATCAGCAGCACCCGGTCGCGTTTCGCGCGGGCGGCCATGTCCGGCGTGATCCCGGCATGCACCGCAGTGACATAGCCGATGCCGTGCCGTCGCCCTGCAAGACCTGCCGCGATGGCCTGCCCAACCGGCCCGTACCCCAGCACCAGCGCGCAGCTTTGGCTCCGGCCCCGGATTTGGCGCGCGATGAAGGCCCGGACCTGCGGGAAAAGCGCAATGAGGATTGCCCAAACGGCGGTGACAAGCGCCCCGAACCGGCCCAGTTGCAGCGCCAGCGGCAGCTCCTCTTTGGCCCCATCCGGCAGATTGGTTTCCACGAAAAACAGCTGCAGCGTGCGGTAGATATCGCTCCACCAGTTTTGCTGGTCGATGCACGGTAACGTGCGAAAGCCGTAGAGACCCGCGCCGAAACTCATGCTTGCCAAAAGCAGAAGCCAGAACGCACTTCTCTGCAGCAAGGCGCTGACGGCCTGCCTGAATTGTTTGATGCGAGAGGGCGCTTTGGGCCTGATCTTTTTCAAGTTTGGGACCTCTCCGCGCTGTCTTTTCGCAAGATGCTGATAGCTTCTTGCTCGACGTCTGAGCCAGCAGAGCGGTTTCTGTTCAAACAGGCAAGAGGGCAGCGGTGATCGGCGTCAAATAAGCCTGTGGCTTTCGCGGTGTCTTAGGCCATACTTGCGTCAAGAGGGTCATCGGTTTTGCAAACGAAAGTTGGGAAAACATGAAAAACGCGGCAGCGCTTGTCCTTTGGATCCTTTGGACCTTTGCGGCGCAGGCTGAGGTCTTGAAACCGGTGCCTGCATCCCATGTGCAGGCCGCGCTACCGGGCAAGGGAAGCGCCCGCGTTGTCACGCAACTGATGTGGGACTCAGGAAAGGCGCGTCTTGTGCGGGCGCGCTTTGAGGTGCGAGACGTGCTGGACCTGCCAGAGGCCGAAGTGATCTGGCGGCCCGATGCCTTCAGCGCGGACGTTGAGGGCGCAACCGGGCCCGGCACGCTCGTGTGGATGCAGCCGGGGGCGGCGGCCTATCAGGCGGGCGCGGTGATCGCGACGCTGAAGGGGGGCTTTGAGAACGGTGTGTTGCAGGGGCAGGGGCGGTACTGGCATCGCTCGGGCGCCAGCTATGCGGGCGGTTGGCGCGATGGGGCGTTCGACGGGGCGGGCCATCTGCACCGGGCCGATGGCACGGTTTACACCGGGGCTTTCAGGGCCGGTCTGCCCCATGGGGAAGGCAAGCTTGTGGCGCGCGACGGCACCATCTATCGCGGCAGCTTTTACGCGGGCGCGCAGGACGGCGACGGCACGCTTTTCCCCGCGCAAGACCGCGCCTTCCGCGCCCATTGGCGGGCGGGAACGCAGGTGGGCGCGCGGCAGGTCATCGGGGGGCAGGCGGGGGT
>JBCCPS010000097.1:0-10189 GCA_039024775.1 Pseudomonadota bacterium | reverse complement strand
TGCGCTGCTGGCCAAAGGCGTGCGATTTCACAACCTCGGGCTGCTGGTGATCGACGAGGAGCAGCATTTTGGCGTGACGCATAAGGAGCGGTTGAAGCAGCTCAGGACGGACATCCATGTGCTCACGCTCACCGCCACGCCCATCCCGCGGACGCTGCAACTGAGCCTGACAGGCGTGCGCGATCTGTCCATCATCGGCACGCCGCCCGTGGACCGGCTGGCCATCCGCACCTATGTCAGCGAATTCGATGCCGTGACGTTGCGCGAGGCACTGCTGCGCGAGCACTATCGCGGCGGACAGAGCTTTTACGTGGTGCCGCGCATTTCTGATTTGCCTGAGATCGAGGAGTTTCTCAAAGCGCAGCTGCCGGAGTTGACCTATGTGGTGGCGCATGGGCAGATGGCCGCAGGAGCGCTCGATGACCGGATGAACGCCTTTTATGACGGCAAGTTCGACATCCTGCTGGCGACGACGATTGTGGAATCCGGTCTCGATATTCCCACCGCCAACACGATGGTGGTGCACCGGGCGGACATGTTCGGGCTGGCGCAGCTCTATCAGATCCGGGGGCGGGTCGGGCGCTCCAAGACGCGGGCCTATGCTTATCTGACGATCAAGCCGCGCGCCAAGCTGACGCCCACGGCGGAGAAACGTCTGCGCGTGCTGGGCAGCCTCGACACGCTGGGCGCGGGTTTTACGCTGGCCTCACAGGATCTGGACATTCGCGGCGCGGGCAACCTCTTGGGCGAGGAGCAATCGGGCCAGATGCGCGATGTGGGCTTTGAGCTTTACCAGTCCATGCTGGAGGAGGCGATTGCCAAGATCAAGGCGGGGGAGATGGACGGGCTTTCCGCCTCCGACGATCAATGGGCGCCGCAGATCAACCTCGGCGTGCCGGTGCTGATCCCGGAGGACTATGTGCCTGACCTCGATGTGCGTCTGGGATTGTATCGCAGGCTCAGTGGCTTATCGACCAAAGTTGAACTTGAAGGCTTTGCAGCGGAGCTGATCGACCGCTTTGGCAAGCTGCCGCGCGAGGTCAACACGCTGATGCTGGTGGTGCGGATCAAGGCGATGTGCAAACGCGCAGGTATCGCCAAGCTCGACGGTGGGCCCAAGGGGGCGACGATCCAGTTTCACAACGACAAATTCGCCTCGCCCGAGGGGTTGGTGAAATTCATCGAGGATCAGCGCGGGCTGGCGAAGGTGAAGGACAACAAGATCGTGGTGCGCCGCGACTGGAAAAAGGACGCGGACAAGATCAAGGGCGCTTTTGCCATCGCGCGGGATCTGGCAGAGCACGTTATCGCCAAGCAAAAGCGCGATAAGGCAAAGGCCAAGGCCTAGCGCGCCTCGACCCCCTGCAGCCGCGCCTCCACCCGGCCCATGCCCAGCATCAGCACAAACCCCATCCCGGCCATCGCCAGCACGAAGATCACAAGCGGCATGACGGAGCCATCGAAAAAGACCACCACTTGAGACGCGATAAGCGCGGCGAGAACGGTGGAAATGCCCGAGATGATGGAAGCGGCCATGCCCGCGATATGGCCCATAGGCTCCATCGCGATGGCATTGAGATTGCCCAGCGTGAGCCCTGTTTGCAAAAAGATCGTCACCTGCCAGAGCGCAAAAAAACCGAACCCCCAGGGCTCTGCCAGTGCGAAGGGGCCAAAGGCCAGCACACTGACACAAATCACCACCTGCGCGCCAAGCGCCAGCGTGACGAGGCGGCGCATGCCAAGGCGCATCACAAGCACCGCATTGAGCCAACTGGCGGAGGCCGACACCAGCGCGATGGCCCCGAACCAATAGGCAAAGCTTGCGCCGCGGTCATAGACGCCCTCAAAGATCGGCTGCACCAGCATCAGCACCGCGATCAGCGTGGCCATGCAAAAGGTCTGCACCACGATAGAGAGCCGCACCGTCGGATGGCGGAACATCTCTCCCACAGCGCCTGCCATCAGCCGCAGGCGCATGGGGCGGCGGTCCTCCATCGTCAGCGTCTCGGGCAACCGGATCAGCATCCAGATGACGGTCACGGCGGAAAACAGGATGAAGGCCGCGTAGATCCCGCGCCAGCCCACCAGATGAATGATCCCCACCGCCATTGCGGGCGCAAAGCCCGGGACCAGCGCAAAGACGATCATGATGAAGGACACGATCCGCGCCATATCGCGCCCCGCAAACAGATCGCGTGTGACGGCCATCGCGACGATCCTGGGTCCAGCAGCCCCCAGGCCCTGAAAGGCGCGCGCGATCAGCATGATCTCCAAAGTGGCGCTTGCCCAAGCGACTGCAGCGGCAACGATATATAGCAGGCAGCCCAAAAGCATCACGCGTTTGCGACCAAAAGCGTCCGACAGGGGCCCGGCAAAGAAGGTGCCCACGCCCAGGCCAAAAAAGAACGTGGTGAGCACGAGGGCGGCGCGATTGGGCTCTGCGGGTGAAAGCTCCGCCGCGATGTCGGGCAGGGCGGGCAACAGCGCGTCCATGGAAAACGCAACGGTCGCAAACATCATCGCGACAAGCGCTACAAACTCGCCGCGTGTCATCGTGAAATCGGACCGTGGAAGGGGCAAAGCCTGAAATATCCCGCAGGGGCGCGCGCAAATCTGACGCCGTTCTGCGTCAGGGTTAACCTATGGTTGCGCAACCCGCAATCCCGGGGTCGCTCAGGCGGCGTGCATCACACGCGCTGCCGTGCCTTCAAGCCAGATGATCTGCGTGAGCGCGGCAAGTTCGGCTGCGGTCTGGGCCTGACTGGGCTTGAGGACAAGCACGCTGGCGTCGTGGTTGATCACATCCGTATGCATCTGCGCTGTGCTGTGCTGCGGGATCACGTGATCCACGTATCTGCAGCTTGCGACCATCGCGGCCCGGGTTTCAAAACGGGCGCGCGGGAAAACCCCGTGTCGCGCGCAGAACCCATCGCTCGCCACGCCAATGATCAGCCGGCTGCCAAGCCGGGCCATCGTGCGCAACCGGTCCGCATGCTGAGGCGTGAAGCTGTCAAAGACCCCGTATGCCAGGACGATCCGGGGTCTCATGACGCGTCTCCGCGTTCGGTCAACCAGACCGCGCGCACGGGGGCACCACCGCACAGGGCCGCGTCTTGCGCGCTCAACACGCTGCGAAACGCGCCGACGCGCACAGTCTTTAAGGTATCGCACAGCAGCTCGAATGCCGCCTTGCGCTCGGGTGTGGGATCACTGCCTGCCATGTCACTGCTCTCAAGTCGGGGTCTTTTGCCCCTTTGGGAGTCAGCCTAGGCGAGGGCAGGCGCGCGGCAAAGACCGCCCGGCACGCAGCGGCGCGACCTGTTGCCAAATGGACTCAATCCATTTTGGCCAGATCCGCGATGACGGAGGCCCAAAGCTCCGGCGGCTGTGCGCCCGGCACCGCGTGTTTGCCAGCCACGATGAAGGTGGGCACGCTCGTGATGCCCATCTTGCGGCTGTGCGCATCGCGCGTGGCAATGCTCTCGGTATCCTCATCCGTGGCCAGCAAACGCCGCACGACGCTTGCGTCCATCTCGATGCTGTCGGCGATGTCGGCCAGCACATCCCAATCCCCAATGTCGCGGGCCTGCACGAAATAGGCCTCAAAGAGCGCCGCAACCGCCGCCGTCTGCCGCCCCTCGATCCCAGCCCAATGGATCAGCCGATGCGCATCCAGCGTGTTGGGCGTGCGTTTCATCCCTTCAAAGTCAATCGTGAGCCCCGCAGCCTGCGCGTGTTCCACCACCGGCGCATAGGCGCGCACGGCCCCTTCCTTGCCGCCGAACTTGCCCTCCAGATAGGCCCGCCGGTCCATGCCTTCCCGCGGCATATCGGGGTTGAGCTGGAACGGATGCCATTCGATCGCAAACGGATGATCTGGGTGATCGGCCAGCGCGCGATCCAGATGCGCCTTGCCGATGTAGCACCAGGGGCAAATGGGGTCAGACATGATGTCGAGCTTGATGGGACCTGTCATGGCGTCCTGCTTTCGTACAGCTGCCGCAGCGCGTGGCGCTGGAGCTTGCCGTTGCTGCTGGTGGGCAGCGCGGGCAGGTGAACATAAAGGCGCGGCTGCTTGTAGCGCGCCAGCTTGTCAGCGGCATATCGGTGCAGCGCGGCCTCGTCCAGCGGATGGGCAGCGGTGTAGAAGGCGGCGATCACGCGCACGTCCTGTTTCACGGTGACCTCTGCCGCGCCCACGGCTGTGATGCCCTCGAAACCGGCAAGCACCGCTTCGATCTCCAAAGGGGAGACGCGAAAGCCGCCCGCGTTCATCATGTCGTCCGCCCGGCCCAGATAGGTGATCTGCCCGGTCACGTCCGCGCGGCCCTGATCGCCGGTCAGAAACCAGTCGCCCTGATAGCGCGCGGCGGTCGCCTCCGGCGCGCCGAAATAGCCCAGCATGAGCCCTGGGTCCTCCCGGTGCACTGCGATCACGCCCGGTGCCCCGGCGGGCAGGGGACCTTGAGGTCCTATGATCGCGACCCGCCGTCCTGCTTGTGCCGCGCCAAGCGCGCCGGGCGCCGCCGGTCGGCCCGGCGCGCCAGAGATGAAGGTGGAGCATTCGGACATCCCAAAGGCTTCATGTACGGCGGTGCCCGTGGCTGCGCACCAGGCCGCGCGCAGCGGTTCGGGGAGCTTTTCACCCGCGCTGAGCCCGTGGCGCAGAGCGGGCAGCGCAGGCAACGCGCCACGGCCCAGCATCTGGCGGTAAACGCCGGGAGCAGCAGCAAAAATCGTTGTCTCTCCTGCGGCCATCAGCGCGGGCAGATCGCCGGGCGCGGTGCCGGGCGCGGGGATCTGGGCGGTGGCGCCTGCGGTCCAGGGGTCCATCAGCCCGGTGCCCAGCGTATAGGTCCAGTTGAACGCGCCTGCGTGCATCACCCTGTCCTCTGCGCGCAACCCGTACCAGCCGTCAAACATCAACTGCCGCGCGAGGATCGCGCGATGGGCATGCATCACCGCCATGGGCCGCCCGGAGGTGCCGGAGGTGTAAATAATGTAACCCAACCGCTCCGGATCGCCGAAGTGCCAGGCCGCGGGTGCCAGCCGGCGCATGGCACGCAACTCCGCCAGCGTGACCTCGTCCGGGTGCGCGGGACAAGCCACACCCGCGTCGCGCACCACGAGTTTCGGGCTCAGTTGCGTAATAATGCCCGCGACGTCACGCTCGGTCAGCGCCGCCGCCGTGGGCACCGGCACGAGCCCCGCAGCCAGCGCGCCCAGATAGGCCAGCGGAAAGTCAGGCGTATTGCCAAGCCGCAAGAGCACGATGTCGCCGGGCGCGGCCCCCCGCGACAAAAGCCCCGTCGCCGTCCCGCGCACCGCTTCGATCAGCGCGCCAAAGCTCCAATCCTCCGCCCCGGGTCCCACCGACAATGCGGTCTTCCCCGGCGTTTCAGCCCCCGCCGCGAGCACATGCGCGGCAAGATTGAACGGATCTCGTGAGACTTCCCCAACCATGTCTCGCGCTACCGCAAGCCATCAGGCACCGCAATGCTCTCTTTTTCTGGCTAAAAGTATCCCCTAGGAGCTCGAGGGGGGGACCCCCTCGTCAGCAGAATAAAATCAAATGCGGCGCAGCCGCTCCGTCTGGCTCAAGCCCGGTCAAAGAGCCTGCGCAGCGTGGCATGGGCGATGGCCACAGCCACCAGCTGCGCGATGATGAAACCGGGGATGTGATCGGGGCTGATGCCCGCGAAGGTGTCCGACCAGCCGCGCGCAAAAGTCACCGCCGGGTTGGCAAAACTGGTCGAGGCGGTGAACCAATAAGCCCCCGTAATGTAGAGCGCCACCAGCGTGGGCACCGCTTCTGCTCGGGCTTTCAGACCGCCAAAGATCACCAGAAGCAGACCGAAGGTCGCGATCAGCTCGGAAAACCACTGCGCAGCGCCGGTACGGTGCAGCGTCTGGGACACCTGCAATATGGGCAGATCGAACATCAGATGCGCGGCCCAAACGCCCAGCACGCCGCCAATCACTTGAAACGCGATGTATCCTGGCACCTCCTCCCAGGGCAGATCGCCGCGCAGCGCAAAAGCGAGCGATACCGCCGGGTTGAAATGCGCGCCAGAAATCGGCCCCAAGGTGGTGATGATCACATAGAGCATGCAGCCCGTGGCGATGGCATTGCCCAAAAGCGCCACCGCCACATTGCCCTCCGCCAGCATCAGGCCCATGATCCCCGACCCGATCACGGAGATCAGCAAGAGCGCCGTGCCCAGCCCCTCGGCTGCCAAGCGCCGGATCATGAGCCGTCCCCCCAGAACGCCGGGTACGTGCCAAAGACCGCGGCACACCAACGTTGAGCGACCAGCATTGGAACCCTCATTCCTCCCACCACCACACGTGCGGCATATATTCTGGTCCGTCGCCGTAAATCGGCGGTGGAGAGGGGTATTTCATCCGCACGTCATGGGCGATCCGCCCCTCGTTGAACTGCCAGAAGGGCACCACGTAGCGCCCCGCCGTCAGCACCCGGTCAAGCGCGCGGACTGCTGCACGAAAATCAGCGTCTGTGCGCGCGCTCAGCATCGTGTCGATCAAACCGTCCACCGCTGGTGACGCCACGCCCATCACATTGCGCGACCCTTCCTGAGCCGCTGCCTCCGACCCCCAGTAAAAGCGCTGTTCTGTCCCGGGGCTGAGCGAGAGCGCGCGGCGAAAGGGTGTCATCTGGAAATCAAAACTGGCGAGCCGCGCGACCGCCTGTGCGGGGTCAACCCGTTCGACCGTCACCTCGATCCCCAGCCGCTCCAATGCCGCGATATAGAGGTTCGCGATCTTCTCAGAGCCCGGGATGTCCTGCTCACTGCCCGGCGCGATCAGTATCCGAAAGCTCAAGGGATCGCCGCTTGCGCTGCGCATCTGGCCGGTTTCGGCGCTGTATCCAGCCTCCTGCAACAGCACCATCGCGCGGCGGATGCCGCGGCGGTTGCGCTGGCTGCCGTCGGTGACGGGCAGCGCATAGCCTTCAATCGTGCCGGGCAGCAGATCCTCCGCATAGGGCGTGAGCATCTCGGCCACACGGCCCTCGGCCGGACCCGGTTGCATCGCCAGGGGCGAATTGGAAAAGTAAGAGGTGATCCGCGGCAGCGCACCGCCCGTCACCGTCCCGTTGATGTACTCAAAGTTGAACGCCTGGATCATCGCCTCGCGCACGCGCCAGTCGTCAAAGGGGGGCTGGCGGGTGTTCATCACGAAGCCGGTCATGCCGGAGGGTTTTTGATGGGCAAAGGTCGATTTCACCACGTCGCCGCGCTGAACGGCCGGAAAATCGTACTGGTTGTCCCAGCTTTCGGCATTGAACTCCCGCACCGCGGACACCTCTCCGGCCTTGAACGCCTCGAAAAGCACGCTCGCGTCGCCGTAAAAATCAATCGTGATCTCATCGAAATTATGCCGCCCCCGGTTGAACGGCACGCCCGCGCCCCAATAGTCCGGGTCGCGCCGCAGCACGACCTGGCGTCCGGCATCGAAGCTCTCAACCACATAGGGCCCCGACCCGAGCGGGATGTCCTGCAACGGGGCGTTGGCGAAATCCCGGCCCTCCCATTGCGCCTTGCTCAAGATGGGGCGCATGCCTGCGAGCAGGGCAAGCTCTCTGTTGTTGCCCGAAAAATCCAGCCGCACGGATCGCGGCCCGGTCTGTTCGATCTTTTCAATCTGCCGCCATAACCCGGCATATCTGGGATGGCCCTCAGTGCCCAGCAGTTCGTAGCTAAAGATCACATCCTCGATGGTCAGTGGCGAGCCGTCAGAGAACCGCGTCCCTTCCCGCAGGGTGAATTCTACCCAGGATCGGTCCTCCGGCACCTCAATCGATTCGGCCAAAAGCCCGTAGAGCGCGAAAGGTTCATCCCGGCTGCGGCCCATCAGACTGTCGTGCGTGAGAAATCTCAGCTGCCAAGGCACCGTGCCTTTGCGCACGTAAGGATTGAGACTGTCAAAGGTGCCCGAATTGCCCAGCGTGATCGCGCCGCCCTTGGGTGCAAAACGGTTCACATAAGGCAGCGACACAAAATCAGGTGGGAGCGCGGGCGCGCCATACATAGATATCCCGTGGCGCGGCTCCGCCTGCAGAATCCCCGCGCCCAGAATCAGTGAAGAAATCGCCGCAACAACCCGACGCTTCAGGAAAAAATGAATCCCCATTTTCGCAACAATCCCGCTCTGCCCTTGTTTTGTTGGGCCAAACGTTAACGGCTGCGCCGGGGCAGTTCAAACTTTTAGCTTGGCTCCCCGGGGCGCATCTTCTATAAGTAACGCACTGCTCGATAGGTTTCTTGCCTGTATGAAACCTGCCTCAATAACTTAACGCCAGCCTTGTGCTGGCGTTTTTTTTGGCGCTTGCGCTGGTCGAATGGGCGTTTCCTTTGCAGCCGCAGCAGGACATGATGCACCTGCCGCATGCACGACAGGAGACGCACCATGGCTTTCACCATCGACCTTTCAGGCAAAACCGCCGTCATCACCGGGTCCAACTCTGGCATCGGGCTCGGCATCGCGTGGGAATTGGCGCGTGCAGGCGCGGATGTGGTGCTCAACTCCTTCACAAACAAGGAAGAAGACCACGCAATCGCAGCGGAAATCGCGGCGGAGACGGGCGTGAATGCCCGCTACATCAAGGCGGACATGTCCGCAGGCGGCGAATGTCGCGAGCTGATCGAAAAATCCGGCGCTTGCGACATCCTC
The DNA here is from genome assembly GCA_039024775.1 of Pseudomonadota bacterium. Lineage (GTDB taxonomy): Bacteria > Pseudomonadota > Alphaproteobacteria > Rhodobacterales > Rhodobacteraceae > Sulfitobacter. The sequence goes on along the minus strand of JBCCPS010000097.1, from coordinate 1,495 downwards.
GTCAACAATGCTGGCATCCAGCACGTGGCGGCGATCCCGGATTTCCCAACCGAAAAGTGGGACGCGATCATCGCGATCAACCTCAGCTCCGCCTTTCACACCACCGCCGCAGCCCTGCCCAAGATGCGCAAGGCGGGCTGGGGCCGCGTGATCAACATCGCCTCCGCCCACGGGTTGACGGCATCCCCTTTCAAAAGCGCCTACATCGCGGCCAAGCATGGGATCGTTGGTCTGACCAAAACGACAGCGCTCGAAACTGCGCAGGAGCCGATCACGGCCAACACCATTTGCCCGGGCTACGTCCTGACCCCGCTCGTCGAGAGCCAGATCCCGGACACGATGAAGAAGTACGGCATGGACCGCGAAACTGTCATCAAAGAGGTCATGCTCGAACGTCAGCCCTCGAAAGAATTCGCCACCGTCGAACAGATGGGCGGCACCTGCGCCTTCCTGTGCTCGGACGCGGCTGCTCAAATCACCGGCACCGCGATCAGCGTGGACGGCGGCTGGACCGCGCTTTAGCCCCCTTTTTTTGGCCCTAAATATCCCCGCCGGAGGCACGAAATCTGATGGCTGATAAAAAGCGCATCAATCTGGCCCTACAGGGCGGCGGGGCCCACGGGGCCTTCACCTGGGGCGTGCTTGAGCGGCTGCTCGAAGAAGATGACATCGACGTTTGCGGCATCTCCGGCACCTCCGCGGGCGCGCTCAATGGGGCCGCGCTCAAGGCGGGGTTCGTGCAAAACGGACGGGCAGGGGCGGCGGACAATCTGCGCTGGCTCTGGAACCAGGTCAGCGGCGTCGATGACCTACGCATGGCGCACTGGATGGCCCCTTTCGGCGTGGGCGCGATCAGCCAGGCGTTGGAATATTCCTGGCCTTTCAGCGTGGCCAGCAACCTCAGTCAGATGGTGTCGCCCTACGCCTACGGTCCGTTCTATCGCAATCCGCTTGAACAGATCGTGGCGCGCTTTGACTATGACCGGGTCTGCAATTCGGTCGCACCGCTTCTCTTCATCTGTGCCACGCGGGTGCGCACGGGCAAGATCAAGGTGTTTGAGGGTGATGAGATCAGCGCCGAGGCGCTGATGGCCTCCGCTTGCCTGCCGACGCTGTTTCAGGCGGTGGAGATCGCTGACCCCGAAACCGGCGCGCCAGAGGCGTTCTGGGATGGCGGCTACACCGGCAATCCCGCGCTTTTTCCGCTTTTTCGCGAGGATCTGCCGGGGGACATCGTGGTGGTCAACATCAACCCGCTTGAGCGCGCGACGGTGCCGCGCACGCCCCAGCAGATCCAGAACCGGATCAATGAAATCAGCTTTAACTCCAGCCTTTTGCGGGAACTCAGGGCCATTGAATTCGTGCAGCGCTTGCTCGATAAGGGAGCGCTCGCCGAGGGCGCGATGAGCCGGGTGCGCATCCACATGATCGCCGATGACACGCTGATGGAGCAATTGTCCGTGGCCACCAAACTGGTGCCCAACCCGGCAGTGAT
>JBCCPS010000096.1:0-10263 GCA_039024775.1 Pseudomonadota bacterium | reverse complement strand
ACGGCGCGTTGCCGATCATTGCCAAGGGCAATGCGGGCATCCCCAAATACCACGACGGCCACATCCACTACGACGGCACGCCGGAACTGATGGGCGATTACGCGGTCATGGCCCGCGACTGCGGTGCCACCATCATCGGCGGCTGCTGCGGCACCACGCCCGACCACCTGCGCGTGATGCGCGACCGGCTCGACAGCTCCGAGCGCGGCGAGACGCCCACCCTGGAGCAGATCGTGGCAGCCTTGGGTGCGTTCTCATCTGAAGGCGACGGCACGGGCGAGGATCAAGCACCCAAGCGGCGCGAACGCAGGGGTCGCCGGCGCGCCTGATTAGATCGATCTTGCGCCCGGCGGACGCGCGCTTATTGCCGAACCGCAGGTCGGCATCGCTTGATGCAAAGCACCATCAAGATTTTGAGGGTTGTGTGCTGATCCTGTTTGGCGGCGCGGCTGATCCAATAACCTTTTGAGCAAACGGAGGCACCAGATGTCACGCCGCACCCATCTGACAGCCGCAGAAATCGCGGCTTTGCCTCAGACATTCGATGTGCACCCGGTCAATCCAAGCGCGCGCCGGTCCATATCATCCCCCGGCGATGCCACAGGTCTCACAACGCTTGGAATTAACATTTTCGAGATCGCACCCGGCGACAAAAGCACCGAATATCACGTGCACGCTTGCGAAGATGAAGCGGTCTTTGTTCTCAGCGGGACCGGCACTGCGCGCACGGGCGAGGATAGGTATGCCATCAACCCGGGCGACTTCATCGGCTATCCCAAAGGCGGCCGCGCCCACGAAATCCGCAACACCAGCGATGCGCCTCTGCGTCTTTTGGTTATGGGCCAAAGGCTGCCCATGGACATTGTCGACTATCCCGACGAGGGCAAGCGGCTCTACCGCTCTGCCGGACGGCCAAATGATCTGGTCGATATCCAGCACATAACACATCAAAGCGACGCCGACTGAAGCCTTGCGCTTTGAACCTTGGGTTTGGCGTATCGCATCGAAAACGCGCTAAAACAGCGACATCTGCGCCGTCTCCTCCCGCGGCGGGCGGAAGAGATCGCAGCGCATCGGCGGGGCCGCCGCTTTCAACCCCAGCCTTTTGATCGCAACCTCAAACCGCTGCGCCACCATGTCCGCATAGGGCCCCTCCCCCCGCATCCGCCGGTGCCATGTCGCGTCGTATTCCTTGCCGCCGTGCATCTCCCGCAGCCTTGATAGAATCCGCTCCGCCCGATCCGGAAAATGCGCCGCCAACCATTCCTGCACTAGGGGCGAGACCTCAAGCGGCAACCGCAACATGATCCAACTGGCGTGCCGCGCGCCCGCGTCGCGGCCCGCGCGCAGGATCGCCTCCAACTCCGGATCGGTGAGCGCCGGGATCATCGGCGAGGCCATGACCCGCACCGGCACGCCTGCGCCGCTCAACGCCCGGATCACTTGCAAACGGCGCTGAGGCCCCGGTGCCCGCGGCTCCATCAACCGCGACAGCTTGGGATCAAGCGTGGTTACAGAAATGCCCACCCGCACCAGACCGCGCCGCGCCATGTCCGACAGGATATCCAGGTCCCGTTCGATCAAACTGCCCTTGGTGACGATGGCCACCGGATGCCCGGCCGCGCGCAGCACCTGCAGGCAGTCGCGCGTGATTTCACGCTTCAGCTCAATGGGTTGGTAGGGGTCCGTATTGGTCCCGATGGCGATAGGCGCGACCCGGTAGCGCCGCGCCGCAAGCTCGCGCCGCATTACCTTCGCCGCATTCGGTCGGACCACCAGTTGAGTTTCAAAATCAAGCCCCGGTGACAGGCCCAAATAGGCGTGACTGGGCCGCGCAAAGCAATAGACGCAGCCATGTTCGCACCCCCGATAGGGATTGATCGAACGGTCAAAAGGCAGATCGGGCGACCGGTTGTAGGTGATCAGGCTGCGCGCCTGCTCCTCGCGCGTCTGGGTGCGCAGCACCGGCAACGGCTCCTCGCGGTCCCAACCGTCGGCTTCGGCCACATGGGCATGGCGCTCAAACCGACCGTTGTGATTGCTCTGCGCGCCGCGCCCGCGCAACTGAAATCTGACGCTTTCATAATCCATGCACCAGCAATAGAACAAAATAGGAACATGCACAATTCAAACGTGCAAACCCTTGCTGCAACTGCAAAAAGAGCGATATAATAACACTGTAAGCGTCGCGCGAAACGCAGGTGATGTCGCAAAAAACGCTTCATCAGATGCAAAGTGTGACACTGTGTTAAATGACGCAGCATGAGCAGAAGGAACGCGCTCCATGTCCGACGAAGAAGACGACATCATCCTCGCCGAGCTTGACGATGAGGAACTCGTTCAACAGATGTTCGATGACCTTTATGACGGTCTCAAAGAAGAGATCGAGGAAGGCGTAAACATCTTGCTCGAACGAGACTGGCAACCCTATGACATCCTGACCAAAGCGCTGGTGGGCGGCATGACCATCGTGGGCCATGACTTCCGCGACGGCATCCTGTTTGTGCCTGAGGTGCTTTTGGCCGCCAACGCGATGAAAGGCGGCATGGCGATCCTCAAGCCGCTTTTGGCCGAAACCGGCGCGCCGCGCGTGGGCAAAATGGTCATCGGCACTGTGAAGGGCGACATTCACGACATCGGCAAGAACCTTGTCGGCATGATGATGGAAGGCGCGGGCTTCGAAGTGGTGGACCTCGGGATCAACAACGCGGTGGAAGCCTATCTGGAGGCGATTGAGACCGAAGAGCCCGATATCCTGGGCATGTCCGCGCTGCTGACCACCACAATGCCCTATATGAAGGTCGTCATCGACACGATGGTCGAACAGGGCATCCGCGACGACTACATCGTGCTGGTGGGCGGCGCACCGCTCAACGAGGAATTCGGCAAAGCCATCGGCGCCGATGCCTACTGCCGGGACGCTGCAGTCGCGGTGGAAACGGCAAAGGAATGGATGGGCCGCAAGCACAACCAGGTGAAATCCGCCTGACGCGCCTTATCCACACCAAACGGCCCCGCATCACGCCGGGGCCTTTTTTGCACGCCCAGCTTTGCCTATCTTGGCTTTGAAGGGAAAGATATGCCGCTCAACCGTCTCTTGATACTCTTGGTCACCGCCATCGCTCTTGCGGGCGTTACCGTTTGGCTTTTGACCCTTGGCAGCCCCGGGCTGCTGGTTGCGGCCCTGCCCGCCTTTCTGATCGCCGCTGTCGCCCTGCGCTGGTACTTCAGGTGAGACGCGGCAGTCGGCAGGAAAGTCACGAAGGCCCCTCGGTCGATCACTTCGAAGGGGGCCGCGTTCTGCTCATCGCCTGCGGTGCCCTGGCCCGAGAAATCCTCGATCTCAAACGTCTCAACGGCTGGAGCCACCTGGAGCTCACCTGCCTGCCCGCCAAATACCACCTCTACCCCGAAAAGATCACGCAAGCCGTGCGCGACGCCGTGGCCAAACACCGCGACACCTACCAGACCATCTTTGTCGTCTACGCAGATTGCGGCACCGGCGGCACGCTCAAAACCGCCTGCGACGAGATGGGCGTGGAGATGATCGCGGGCCCCCATTGCTATAGCTTTTTCGAAGGCAACGACCGCTTCGCCGCCCATGAAGACGAGATCACCGCCTTCTATCTCACCGATTTCCTCGTGCGCCAGTTCGAAGCCTTTATCCTCAAACCCATGGGGCTCGACCGACACCCCGAACTGCGGGACATGTATTTCGGCAATTACGATAAACTGGTCTATCAGGCGCAGGTCGAAGATGCAGAACTGCGGGAAAAAGCAGAGTCTTGCGCGGAAGAGCTCAACCTTGACTTCGAGTACCGCTTCACAGGCTACGGCGATCTGGCCCACAGCCTCTCACGGCTCTAACCTCTCCGAACCGCGCCCCCCTTTTTCTGGCTAAAAATATCCCGGAGCGCGAGGCAGAGCCTCGCATCCGATTTGGTGGAACCAAATCAATAAAACCACATGCGGCGCAGCCGCTCCTTTCAACAGGACTCAGCGCGCGGCCCCTCGGGCCTCCGCGGCTAAAGCCCTAATCCGCTCGATCATCGCCCGCAATCCGTTGGACCGCTGAGCCGATAGATGTTCGTTGAGCCCCAAGCGCCCCATCTGCGCCCGCGCATCCACTGCCAGCACCTCCGCGGGCGTCAGCCCGTTGTAAAGCCTGCGCAGCACCGCGATCAGGCCGGAGACGATCATCGCATCACTTGCCCCGTCAAAATGCAGCTTGCCGCCCTCAAACCCCGCATGCAGCCAGACCTGGCTGGCGCAGCCCTCCACCTTCGTGGCGGGCACCCGCAGGCTCTCATCCAGCGGCGTCATCGCCTTGCCCTGATCGATCACATGGCGATACCGGTCTTCCCAGTCGTCCAGGAACTCGAAATCCTCCACCAGTTCTTCGAAATCGGCATTGGCCATGGTGTCCCTCGCATCAGTCTTGCGCGCGACAGGTAGGGCCGCGCAAAGCAAACGTCCACCCCTTCCCAACGCCACCGTGATCGCGTATTCAAAGGGCAAAAGGGCAGACGGGCGGACATCATGCGCAAGACTTTCACCCTCATCCTGGTGGGCTCCACACTCCTGGCCGCGTGCGGGCTGCGCGACAGCCGCGTGAACCCCCTCAACTGGTTTGGCCGGAGCGAACCCGCGCCGGTGACCGCGCAAGAACCTGAAAACACCAATCCGCTCATCCCCCGGCGCGCCGGGCTGTTCGCGCGCAGCCGGGCGGAACGTGCGATCTATCTGGGCACGCCCATCGAACAGATCGCCGATCTGACGGTGGAACGCGTGCCCGGCGGCGCGATCATCCGCGCCACCGGCGTGGCCGCGCGCCAGGGCTATTACGAAGTGCAGCTGACCCCTTCCAATGAAGAGGAAGAGGCCGAGGACGGCGTGCTGATCTACCGGCTCGAAGCGTTGCGACCCACGCGCAACACCGCTCAGGGCCGCCAGCCCACGCGCGAGGTCACCGCCGGGCGCAAGGTCACGGACCAGCAGCTGCGCGGGGTGCGCGCCATCCGGGTCGAGGGTGAGCTGAACGCCCGCGTGGCCCGCCGCTGAGGGTTTTACGTTGGGGTGAAACGCCCCGTGCCAAAGCCCTCCCGGCGCGCCCTACCGCGCGGCGGTCACGATGATTTCAACCGTCAGCTCAGGCGCGGCCAGCTTTGCCTCGCCGCAGGCCCGCGCGGGCGCGGCACCCTCGGGCACCCAAGCGTCCCAGACGCCGTTCATTTCCGCGAAATCGGCCATATCCGCCAGCCAGATCACCGCCTGCAAAACGCGCGACTTGTCAGATCCCGCCTCCGCCAAAAGCGCGTCGATCTTGTCCAGGCAATCCTGGGTCTGCTGGGCCACGCTGGCCCCTCCGGTACCCACCTGGCCCGCCAGATAGATCGTCTCGCCATGGATGACGATCTGGCTCATCCGCTGATTGGTGTGGTGGCGTGTGATATCGGTCATGGCGTCCTCTCTTTCAAACTTCGACCACGGCGACCGCGCTGCCGCGCGTAGTCAGCGCGATCTCTCCGTCGCAGAGCCGCACCGCGTCCGCGCCAAAAACATCCCGCCGCCAGCCCTTGAGCGCAGCCGCATCGCGCTGGCCCGCGGCGATGCCATCCAGATCAGCAGCAGATGCGATGAGCTTCGGTGCGACACCGGTGCTCTCCGTCTTGGCCTTCAAGAGCACGCGCAACAGATCCGCCAGCGCGGGGTTGACCTGCAGCTTGTCGCGGCTGCGGTCGGGCTGGGGCAGCGCCTCCGGCGCGCAGGCCACGCCCCGCGCCACCGCCTCCAGAATTCCTTCTGCAATGGCCCCCTTGCGCGCCTCGCGCAACAAAAGCCGCGCGCGGCCCAGCTCTTCGCCGTTGCGCGGCTTCAGGCTCGCCAACTCGCTCAAGGCGTCGTCCTTGAAGACCCGGTTGCGCGGTACATCGCGGTCCTGGGCATAGGTCTCGCGGAAGGCCGCAAGCTCGCGCACGATGGCCAAAAAGCGCCCCGAATTGGTGCGCGTCTTGACCCGCATCCAGGCCTCTTCAGGCCGCGTGACATAGGTTTCGGGGTTGGTGAGCGTCTCCAGCTCCTCCGTCACCCATTTGGTGCGCCCGGTCTCTTCCAGCTTTTGCGCCAGATGCTCATAGATCTGGCGCAGATGCGTCACATCCGCCAACGCGTATTTTTTTTGCGCGGCACTCAGCGGGCGGCGCGACCAGTCGGTAAAGCGCGAGGATTTGTCTACGCCGCCGCGCGTGATCCGCCGCACCAGCGTTTCATATCCCACCTGATCGCCAAAACCGCAGACCATCGCCGCGACCTGCGTGTCGAACAGCGGCGTGGGGATCACCCCGCCATCGACAAAGAAGATCTCCAAATCCTGGCGCGCGGCGTGAAACACCTTGACCACCCCCGCGTCGCGAAAAAGCGCATAAAGCGGCTCCAACGACAGGCCCTCGGCCAGCGGGTCGACAAGCACCGCATCGCTCTCATCCTCCCCCGGCAGCGCAAGCTGCACCAGGCAAAGCTTGGCGTAATAGGTCCGCTCACGCAGAAACTCCGTGTCTACAGTGACATAGGGCGCCTCTGACGCTTGGGCGCAGAACGCGGCGAGCTCTTCTGTGGTGGTAATCGTTTTCATGAAGGATCTTTAAAAGAACACCTAAATTGGTCAGGTAACTCAGGCCTATAGCAAGCCGCGCGCCTTGGCCAGTCAACCCACAAGAGAAACCGGTGTTTTGTCGCCTGCCGCAAACCGGCGCAGCACCGCGGGGTAAAGCTGATGCTCCAGCGTGAGCACCCGCGCGGCCAGCGCTTGCGGCGTTTCACCTTCCTCAACGTTCAGCCGCGCCTGGCCCAGGATGGGCCCGTCATCGAGCTTTGCCGTGACCTCATGCACGGTACACCCATGTTCCGCATCACCGGCTGACAACGCGCGGGCATGGGTGTTGAGCCCTTTGTACTTGGGCAAAAGCGAGGGATGGATGTTGAGCATCCGCCCCGCCCACGCCTCGATAAACCCGCCGGTGAGAATGCGCATGAAACCCGCAAGGCACAGGATATCGGGGGCATGGGCCGCAAGCGCTGCGTTGAGCGCGGCCTCAAAAGCCGGGCGATCCTCGCCAAAGGGGCGGTGGTCCACGACCTCCGCTGCGATCCCCTGCGCCCGCGCCCAGGCGATGCCGCCCGCGTCCGCGTTGTTGGACAGGACCACTGCGGGCCGCGCGGGGTGATCGCCGGTCATATCCCCCACCAGCGCGCGCATGTTCGATCCCCCGCCCGAGACGAAGATCGCCACGCCTTTGCTCACGTGAGCGTGCCGCTGTAGACGACATTGCCTGCACCTTGCGTGATGCGCCCCAGCGGCAAAGCGGTCTGACCAGCTTGCGCAAAGGCCTCCGCCGCCGCCTCCTCAAACCCCGACGGCACCGCCGCGACCATGCCGATGCCGCAGTTGAAGGTCTTGAGCAGTTCGGCCTCATCCATGCCGCCTTGCCCGGCCAGCCAGGCGAAGACGGGCGGCAGGCCCCAGGCGCTCAGATCAATCTCCGCCTGCAGACCTTCGGGCAGCATGCGCGGCAGGTTTTCCGTCAATCCACCACCAGTGATATGCGCCAGCCCTGTGATAGCACCCGCCTGCGTCGCCGTCACCGCCCCTTTGACGTAAAGCGCGGTGGGCGCGAGTAGCGCGGCACCCAGTGTGCCCTCGGCCCAGGGACACGCCGCGTCCCAGGATAGGCCAGAATTCTCCACCAACTTGCGCACCAGCGAATAGCCGTTGGAATGTACCCCGTTCGACGTCACACCCAGCAGCACCTGCCCCGTCTCCACGCCCGCTGGCAGCGTCGCACCACGCTCCATCGCGCCCACGGCAAAGCCCGCGAGGTCGAAATCGCCCGCGGCATACATGCCCGGCATCTCGGCGGTTTCGCCGCCAATCAGCGCGCAGCCCGACTGCGCGCAGCCCTCTGCGATGCCCTCTATGATGGTGGCGGCCTGATCAAGCTCCAGCTTGCCGGTCGCAAAATAATCCAGGAAAAACAGCGGCTCCGCCCCCTGACACACCAAATCGTTCACGCACATCGCCACCAGATCGATGCCGATGGTGCTGACGTTGCCGGTGTCAATGGCGATGCGCAGCTTGGTGCCCACGCCGTCCGTGGCCGCGACCAGCACCGGGTCTTCAAACCCCGCCGCCTTGAGATCAAAGAGTGCGCCAAACCCACCAAGCCCCGACATCGTGCCGGGCCGCGCGGTGCGCTTGGCGGCGGGTTTGATCCGCTCGACCAGCGCGTTGCCCGCGTCGATATCCACGCCCGCGTCCGCGTAGGTGATGCCGTTTTTCGTCATGTGCCGCCCCACCTCAGTGCTCATCTGATCTCATCGCTGCGTTACCGGATCAGCCCTGCCCCCGCAAGCAACAGGGGGCCCGTGGGCCCCCGTGCGTGTCTTGTTTCTGCCTGGCGCGCGATCAGTCGGAAATGATCTGGAAATCAACCCGCGAACGCGGCAAACCAGGCTGACCGGGCACCGCGATGGAATGGGACGGCGCGCCCACCAGGATCTTTTCCTCAGGTACACCACTGGCCAGCAGGGAACTGCGCAGCACCAGCGCGCGCATGCGCGCCTCACGCGGGGTCTCACGGTCGCCAACGGCGTCTGAGAAATGACCCACAAGCCGCAGATAAGCACCGTCACAGGTGGCTGCGCGCTGCGCGATCTGCTGCGCCATGCGCATCTCATCCAACGCCACTGTCACTGCGCGTGAGGCATAGAACACCCGCGCACTTGCCGCGAGCTGTTCCAGATCGCGCACACAAGCGCTGCGCGGGCCTGCGCGCAGGCCACTGCCTGCGGACAGATTGGTGCTCAGGCTCGCTTGCCGCGTATTGTCGATGATCGAAAACTCCACCCGCCGGTCATAAAACGCAGCTCCCTGAGGCCCGTCGAGACCCGAAGGTTTCTTGTCACCAAAGCCGACGGCCGTGAACGCTGACATATCAAGCCCTGACGCTGCCAGGCGATTCATCACCGCCTCCGCCCGCTCCTGGCTCAGCCGCTGGTTGGTCACCGGATTGCCGGACGCATCCGAATGCCCTTCGATCTGGATTTCAAAGCCCGGACACTGGTTCGACAGTTTCGCCATGAGACGCGCCAGCGACAGGCCGTTTTCATCCGCCGACAGCCCACCGCTGGGAAAGTAAATGCGCGTCTGCTGCGCCAGCGATGTCAGATCATCATAACAGCGCTGGTTGTTTTGCTGGCGCGCCTGCGCCGCTTCGAAAATCTGCGACATGGCCGCTATATCGGTTGGTTCTGCGGGCGCGGTCGAGGCCGGTTCCGCCCGCTGCGGTGTTACCGTCAACAGGTCGGCGGTGGCGTTGCGCGCCGCGACCTCTGCCTGCTGCGCCGCGGCTGTCTGTGCGGCCTGTTCCTGCACTTCTTCCAACTGGCGCAGCGCCGCTTGAACCTGGGCGTCCAGATCACTGATCGCGTTGGTTACTTCCGCGGCGACCGGCGTCACTGCCGCTGTCGCGGCCGCGACGGCCGCTTGATCGCGCCCGGCAGTGTCCTCGCCCTCCCACAACACGATTGCAGCACCTGCGCCAAAACCGACCACTGCCGTGGCCGCGCATAGTGCGATTGCCCCTCTGGAAATGCCCATGAGCCCGTATCCCCCCGCTATATTTTGTTACTGCAAGTTGCCGAGCTGCAGCATCTCGGTCTTGCGCCTGTGGATAGATGTGTAAGCGGCGTCCGAGACAAAATAAAGCAAAAACTCGCCTATGCTGCGCGAAAGGACCCTTTGTGTGCATGCGCTGGGCGTGTCAGCCCGCTTGAGGCGGCTTGACCGCGCCTTGCGCTCTGCTAAGCAGCGTCCGTGGCGGGCCTGTAGCTCAATTGGTTAGAGCAGAGCGCTCATAACGCTTTGGTTGCGGGTTCAAGTCCTGCCGGGCCTACCACGTCGCGTTTACGAAGGTAAACGCGACGCGTGCGCAAGGTCACAGCGCCTGCGATGTGACAGCGTCACTCCCTCTGAGGTCCGGGCGCTGACGGGTTCGCGCAAGCTCAAACTAAAGCAATAAAGATGTCTCTACTCTGCGAGGCTCTGTAAGCCCTTAGAGCTCAAAACCCCCCTCACCGCTGCCGGCTCACATACCAATTCACCGTCATCTCCACCACGGTGTCCCCTTCCGCGTCGCGCACATCCACCACGACATCAAAAGCCACCTTGCCGTCCGCCTCAATCGCCGCCATCAGCGCAGCCCCTGT
>JBCCPS010000095.1:0-10434 GCA_039024775.1 Pseudomonadota bacterium | reverse complement strand
CACGCCCGCCATGAAAGCGTCCCGCGCGGTCATGTAGCCCGCCATGTGCGCGCGGTCCGTGACGTAGGCCGTGATATGGGCCACGTCGGCGGGGGTCATGCCTGCGAGAGCGAGGATCTCCGCAATGTTGGCAAAACAGATTTCGGCCTGGGCGCGGGCGTCCTCGGGGATGTCATCAGCAGCATCGATGCCAAGCTGGCCGGAGGTTTGCACGATCCGCCAGTGGGCCGGAATCTCCACCCCGTGGGCATATCTTGCAAAGGGCGCACGGATCGTCTTTGGCGTTAACTCTCTCATTCTAAAATCTTTTTTCCCCATCTGAAATATGCTTGCCAGGCGCCCGCAGATTTGCCAATTTTTTGCTACATCTCTGGCACAGATCTACTCTTTAGGGCCACGCAACACACATCCTTTTCCGAAGGAGGTTTTCATGCGTGTTCTTTTGGTACGTCACGGCAATGGCCCGACCGATGACCGGGTGGTCACTTGGGCGCGGGCCGCAGGCTATGACCTGGACATCCGCAGGCCCTTTCAGGGTGATTTGCTGGGCGAGGTCGAGGATGACATCGCGGGGACCGTCATCTACGGCGGCATGTTCAACGTCTACGAGACGGACAAGAACCCCTTCCTGAACGAAGAATACCGCTGGATACGGGCCTGCCTTCAGGCCGATCTGCCGATTCTGGGGATTTGTCAGGGCGCCCAGCAGATTGCCCATGAATTAGGCGCTTGGGCTGGTCCGCGCGAAGGCGGCGATCATGAATTCGGCTATCACCGGGTGGACCCGACGCCGGAGGCAGGTGATTTCCTGACAGAATCGCTTGTTTTCACGCAGGCCCATTTCCATACGTTTGATCTGCCGGACGGAGCTGTGCGGCTCGCGCGCAATGACGCCTACGAAAACCAGGCCTTTCGCTATGGCAAAAACGTCTATGGCACGCAGTTTCACCCGGAGGTCACGCCAGATGGGTTTCGCCGTTGGCAGCCCAGCTCGGTCGAATTGCAGGGCCTGCCGGGGGTGCAGAGCATTGAAGAGCAGAACCGCCTGATGGCATTACATGATCCCGCACAGGACGCCTGGTTTCGCGGCTTTCTGGATCGCTTTCTGGGGCCCGCGGCATGAGCCTGCAGGGGTACTGGGCCGATCAGCCTTCGCGAATGTTAAAGGGTGCACCCGCTGACCTCATCGCAGTGCTGCCGCTGGGGGCAACTGAACAGCATGGCCCCCATCTGCCCTGCAGCGTGGACACCGATCTGGTGACGGCATTTGTGTCGCGTGCACTTGCCGCGCTCAAGCCCGCGCAAAACGTGCTCTTTCTGCCGGTGCTTTCCGTCACCAAAAGCGGGGAGCATGATGCCTTTCCCGGCACGCTGAGCTTGAGCGCGGATACGCTGCTGGCCGTTCTGCGCGACATCGGGGCCAGTGTTGCGCGGGCGGGCGTGACGCGGCTGGTGCTGCTCAACGCTCATGGCGGCAACACCGCGCTTTTGGAGGTCGTCGCGCGGGACCTGCGGATCGCGCACGATCTTATCGTCGTCACCTGCTCTTGGTTCGGGTTCCTGGAGTATGGCGCGGACTTTGACCCGGCAAAGCTGCCCTTCGATATCCATGCCGGTGATACGGAAACCTCCGCCATGCTGGCTGCGTATCCTGGCAAGGTGGATATGACGCGCGCCCGGGATTTCGTGCCCAAGACGGCCGATTGGGCGCGCGACAACCGGTTTATCGGGCTCACCGGCCAAGCGGCGCGGCCCGCTTGGGTGGCTGGCGATCTGCATGCCGAGGGCGCCTGCGGCGATGCCTCTGCCGCGACCGCTGAGAAGGGCGAACTGCTGTTGTCTTCGGGGGCCTTGGCCTTCGCGGCATTCCTTGCGGAGTTTGCGGCTTTCGATGGGCGAGGTGAGGCATGACCATGGCTGAGGCGCCAGAGCAGAGGATCGCGGACGTGCTGGTGCCCCGCGCGCTGGTATCCGACCCCGCGGCCTTTGGTGGCGCGGTGCAGGGTGATTGCCTACGGGGCGATCTGATCCTGAAAGCCGGGCAGGTTGCAGGCCTGCAAGCCGCGACTGGCAAAGGCTCTGCGCGCTTGGTGCTGCCAAAGCTGGTGGAGCCTCATGTCCACCTCGATAAGTGCCACACGATTGACCGGCTTGCGGATGTGGGTGGCGATCTGCATGCGGCCATCGCGGAACAATGGCGCGACAAGCAAAGCTGGACGGCAGAGGACCTGCGCAGCCGGGCCACGCGGGGTCTGAAAGAGCTCGAAGCGGCGTGCTGCGGCACGGTGCGCAGCCATGTGGACTGGAGCCACGGCCAGGATGCGATGCAGGTGCCTGTTTCCTGGTCCGTCCTGCTCGAATGCGGCCAGGACAGCGCGCTTGACCTGCAGCTGTCCCCGCTGGTGGGGGTGGAGGACTTTATCCAGCCCGGCGTCGCGCATTTCATCGCGGACCAGACCGCCCAGGCGGGCGCGGCGCTGGGCTGTTTTGTCAACAATCAGGGGCGGCGTGCGGAGGGCATCCGGCAAGCTTTCATCGCAGCGGCGGAGGCCGGGGTGCCCCTGGATTTCCACGTCGATGAAGGCTTGGAGCCCGGGCTCGACGGGCTCGACCTCATCGCGGACACCGCTCAAGAGCTGGGTTTTGAGCATCCGATCCTCTGCGGGCATGCGTGTAGTCTGATGAACCTGCACGGCGATGCGCTGCATCGGCTGGCGGAGAAATGCGCGCGCGTGCCCATCACCGTCTGCGCGCTGCCCACGACCAACCTTTATCTGCAGGGCCGCAGCGACGGCACGCCTGACCGGCGCGGGATCACGCGCATCAAGGAACTGCAGCGGGCGGGCGTGCCGGTAATCATCGGCACTGACAACGTGCGCGACGCCTTTTGCCCCATCGGGCGGCACGATCCGCTGGCCTCCCTGGCGCTGGCGGCCCTGACCGCGCACCTTGATCCGCCGACGGGCGATCACCTGCCGATGATCACGACTGATGCAGCCCGCGCTTTGGGCCGCGCGCCCGTTTTTGTCGACCAAGCACAAGCCCGTGACCTGCTGATCAGTGATGCCCAAAGCACCAGTGATCTGCTGGCCGGGTCCAGCCCGCTCACCCCACTCAGCACCTCAATCCAAGGAGACACGTGATGACCTCCCTTTCCGGAAAGACTGACATCGACTGGCGCGCAGCGGCAGAGATGCTCGCCCCCGTGGAAGTCCTGAATGAAGACGCGCAGATCAAGAAACGCTCTCGCGATTTCTTCTGGTACTCGCCCATCCTGACCGAGGCGCTGGACGCCTGCTTTGGCGATCTGGTCGCGGTGCCCAAGACGGCGGAAGAGCTCGCCCACTGCCTCAAATGCGCCTATGCGCTGGATATGCCGGTGCTCGCGCGGGGCGGGGGAACCGGCAACTACGGGCAGGCGGTGCCGATGGACGGGGGGCTGATCCTCGACATGACGGCGATGAACCAGGTGTTGGAGGTGGGCGATGGCTGGGTCCGCGCGCAGGCGGGCATCCTGATGGACCGCGTGAATGATGCGCTCAAAGAGCACGGGCAGGAGATGTGCATGTTCCCCTCCACCAGTAACATCGCCACCCTTGGCGGTTTTGTGGCGGGCGGCTCTGCTGGGATCGGGTCCATCGCCAATGGCGTGCTGCGCGATCCGGGCAACCTGATGGGGCTCAAGGTAATGGACGTGACCGCCGACCCACGCGAACACGTCTTTGAAGGCACGGATACCCTGCAAATCCACCACGCCTGGGGCCTTAACGGGATCATCACGGAGGTGACGCTGCGCACCGTGCCCGCGGAAGACTGGCAGGGCTGCATCGCCACCTTCGACAGCTATGAAGCGGCCTTTGGCGCGGGCGTGGCGCTGGCACACGCGCGCGACATCGGCTGCAAGCTCATCTCCATCGTGGATGCCCGGATCGTGGAGTATTTTCCGAGACTGAAAAAACACATCCCGGCGGGCAGGGATCTGCTGGTGTCCATGATTCCAGACCGCAGCCGCGATGCCTTTCGCGATGTGATCGAGGCGCAGGGCGGCACCGCAGACCTCATCCTGAACGACGCGGAGCGCAAGGCCGCGCGCATCCCGCACGTCTATGACTTTTCCTATAACCACACCACGCTGCAAGTGCTGCGCAAGGACCGCTCCGCCACCTATCAGCAGTACGGCTGCCCCCTGCCGCTGGATGCCGCTGACGTGGCCAAGCTGCGCGCCGCACTGGGCGATGACGTCTGGATGCACCACGAGTTCTCTCGTTATGAGGGCGATGTGACCTGCGCGGATCTGCCGGTGATTTGGTACAAGGACGAAGCACAACTGCGCGCGATTGACGCCACCTATGAGGCGCATGGCTTTCCGGTGTACGACGCGCACACCTGGCAGGTTGAGGGCGGCGGGCTCAAAAGCGCGGATTACACGCACCTGGCCTGGAAAAAGCGGATGGATCCAAAGGGCCTGCTCAACAGCGCGAAAAGCCGGGCCTGGGGCGCGGTCAAGGACCTCACACCAGAAGAGATCGAAGCGAGGGCTGCGTCATGAGCGGGGCCTGGCAAACCCAACCGCTGACGCCTGCCTTTGGTGTCGAAGTGACTGGCGTTGATCTGAACGCAGTGGCGGCGGGCGCGGGCTTTGACCAGCTCCGCGCGCTTTTTGAGGCGCATTCGGTGCTGCTGTTCCGCGGGCAGGACTTCGGCGATGACGCCCATCTGGCGCTCGCGGCGCGCTTCGGGGAAATCGAGGACCGGCTCAAGGATGAACGCAAACCGGGGGAGGCCTATAAGGTGCCCGAGGTGTCCAACCTGCGCGCCGACGGCGCGGTGAGCGATGAGATGGACCTGCAAACGCTGAACCTCAAGGCCAACATGCTTTGGCACGCCGACAGCACGTTTCTGCCTCGGCCCGCGCTGACGAACATCCTCATCGGGCGCATCATCACCTCGACAGGCGGCGCGACGGAACTTGCCTCCACCCGCGCTGGCTGGGCCGCGATGCCCGCCGCGCTGAAACAGCGGATCGAGGGCCGGGGTGTCTGGCACCGCTACAGCCATTCGCGCGCACAGATATCGCCCGAGCTTGCCAAACTGCCGATGTTCAACAAATGGCCCGAGCAGCATTGGAAGGCGGTCTGGACCAATCCCGTCACGGGGCAAGAGGCGCTTTATGTCGCGAGCCACGCCTATCTCATCGACGGCTATTCAGAAACCGAGAGTGCGGCGCTGATCAAAGAGCTGATCGGCTTCTGCACCCAGCCTGAGTTCACCTATGCCCATGCCTGGGAGGTGGGCGACGTGCTGATCTGGGACCAGCGCGCGGTGCTGCACCGCGCCACGCCCTGGCCCTATCACGAGCCGCGCAAGCTCAGCTCGATCTGCGTCACGGTGGAGGACAGCGACGGGTTGGACCAGATGAGGGTCGCCTGATGGAGACGGTCATCCTCCTCGCGCAGGCGGCATCGGTGCTTTTTATCGCGCTCTGGCTCACCTCCGGCGTGCATGACAACCTGCGCCACCCCAAGGTCAATGAGATGTTCACAGCAGAGGTCATGGACATGGCGCGCATGCGCGAGGGGTTCCCGGAGGCTTACGCGCTGGTCGCGCATCGCCGGATCACCAGCCGCCTTTTGCAGGTGCTGGCGTTCCGCTTCGTCGTGACTTGGGAGGCGCTTTCGGCGTTGGCGCTTTGGATCGGATGCGGCGCGATGGTGCTGGCGTTCTTCGGGGCGGCAGCGGTTGAAACGGCGAAGGCGCTGGCGCTGTTGGGCGCGCTGATGTTCACGACTACTTGGGCGGCGTTCCTGATTGTGGGGAATTACTTCAACTACTGGTTCGGGCACGAGGGCGCGCAGAACACGCATTTCCAGATGACGCTTTGGGGCATGGCCGTGATGATCTTTCTGGTAAGCGCCTGATCCGGAAAAGCGTGGTCCGACCAAATATGTCCACCTGGTGTGACGGATGGTTGTCACGCCGCTTAGACAGGGCTACCAAGTGCCATGGCACTTGATCTTCCTTCCCCGTCAAACCCGCTCAAAATCGGCACACGCGGCTCTCCGCTTGCGCTGGCGCAGGCCTATGAGACGCGCGCGCGGCTCGCGGCAGTCTTTGACCGACCGGAGGAGGCGTTCGAGATTGTGGTGATCAAGACCACGGGGGACAAGATCATCGACCGCCCGCTCAAGGAGATCGGCGGCAAGGGGCTCTTTACCCGCGAGATCGAAGAGGACCTTCTGGCGGGCCGCATCGACATCGCGGTGCATTCGATGAAGGACATGCCGACAATCCAGCCGGACGGGCTGCTGCTCGACACCTATCTGCCGCGCGAGGACGTGCGCGATGCGTTCATCTCCCCCCGTGCGAGCAGCCTCGATGCGCTGGCCCCCGGCACGGTGGTGGGCACCTCCAGCCTGCGCCGAAAGGCCCAGCTCAAGTTGCGGCGGCCCGATCTGGAGGTAGTGGAATTTCGCGGCAATCTGCAGACCCGGCTCAAAAAGCTCGACGAAGGCGTGGCGGAGGCGACGTTTTTGGCGATGGCGGGGCTCAACCGGTTGCAGATGACTGAGGTGCCCAAATCCGCGATAGAACCCGACACGATGCTGCCTGCTGTCGCGCAGGGTGCCATCGGGATCGAGCGGCGCGCGGAGGACAGCCGCGTGGCCGAGATGCTGCAGGCCATCCACGACACGCCCACCGGCCAGCGGCTCGCGGCGGAGCGGGCCTTTCTGCGCACGCTCGACGGGTCTTGCGAGACACCCATCGCGGGGCTGGCGGAACTCAAAGGCAGCGATCTGCGCCTGCGCGGCGAGGTGCTGCGCCCGGATGGATCGGACGCGATCAGCGATGACCGGACCTGCCCTATCAGCGATGGCGTGGCAGCGGGCGAGGAGATGGCGCGCGGACTGCTGGAAAAGGCCGGTCCGGGCTTCTTTGACTGGCGCGCCTGACGCGGGCGCGCCTTATCCGTTTGCAACCGACAAGAATCGCGTAAGCTGCCCGGCATAGCCCGTGGCCGGCGGGCGGATCGGGGGCATATGTCGAACCAGATGAACGGCGCGGAGGCGGTGGTCCGGATGCTGGACGCACATGGCGTGCGTCACGTCTTTGGCCTTTGCGGGGATACCAGCCTGCCGCTTTACGACGCGATGCGCGGATTGGAGCATGGGATCACCCATGTCCTCACCCGGGACGAACGCTCCGCCGCATACATGGCCGATGGCTATGCCCGTGTCACCGGCGGGCCCGGTGTCTGCGAGGGGCCGTCGGGCGGGGGGGCCACCTATATTCTGCCTGGACTGATCGAGGTATCCGAATCCTCTTATGCCGTGCTTGGCATCACCACGGACATCTCCGTGGGGACTTACGGGAAGTATCCGCTGACGGAGGTGGATCAGGAGGCGCTGATGGCGCCGGTGACTAAGTGGAACACCGTGATCAAACAGGCCGCGCACATCCCGCGCATGATGCGCGCGGCCTTTCGCGCCATGACGACGGGCCGCCCCGGTGCGGCGCACCTCGGCCTGCCCTATGACATCCAATACGACCCGGTTGACGCAGGCGACATCTGGGCGGATGCCAACCTGCAGCGCTTTCCTGCCTACCGCGCAGCGCCTGAACCTGGCGCGGTGGAGGCGGCGCTGGACGCCATTTTATCCGCCAAACGCCCCGTCATCGTCTGCGGCGGCGGCGTGGTCATTGCGGGCGCGATGGAGGAGCTCGCGCGCATCGCCACCCGCCTTGATCTGCCGGTAGCCACCTCAATCTCCGGCCAGGGCGCGCTGGCGGAGACCCATGCAAACGCGGTGGGCGTCGTCGGCTCCAACGGCGGCACGGATGAGACCTGGGAGGCGATGGCTCAGGCCGATCTGGTTATCTTCATGGGCTGCCGGGCAGGCTCCACCACGACCGCGCGCTGGGAGGCGCCCAAACCGGGCAGCCGGATCGTGCATTTCGACAGCGACCCGATGGTGATCGGCGCGAATTACCCGGCGGAGGTCGCGGTGGTCGCGGATTTGAAACTGGCGCTGGCAGAGCTGAACCGCCTGCTGGATGCCCGCGGGCAGGGGAGCGCGACCTTCGGCGGCGCGGCCGCGGCCAAGCTGATCAAGGCGCGCAAATTCGAGGTCTTCGCGCGCCTTGCGCAAAGCGATGCGACGCCCATTCTGCCCGAACGCGTGATCGCGACCCTGCAACGGGTCTTGCCGGAGGATGCCACGATCCTCTCTGATCCGGGCACAAGCTGCCCTTACTTTTCCGCCTACTACCAGTTGCCGCGCGCAGGCCGCTATTTCATCACCAACCGGGCCCATGGCGCTTTGGGCTACGCGATGTCCGCCGCGTTGGGGGCGTGGTACGGGCGTCCGGGCTCCAAGATCGTAGCGCTGATGGGCGACGGGTCCTTCGGGTTCACGGCAGGAGAGCTTGAGACGATCTGCCGGGCGCGGGCCAATATCACTTATGTAGTCTTCTCCAACGCCAGCTTCGGCTGGATCAAAGCCAGCCAAAAGGATGATAAGGGCGCGCGCTATCATAACGTCGATTTTACCCGCGTCGATCAGGCCGCAGTGGCGGCGGCCTACGGCGTGAAGTCCTGGTCCGTGCAAGACCCGGCTCAGCTTGAGGGCGTGCTGCGCGAAGCCATCCAGCACGACGGCCCCACGCTTGTCGACCTGATCACCCAGCCCTTGGAACAGGCGGCAGCCCCGGTGCGCCGGTGGATGGGCTGATGCAGCAGATCATCCAGATGGCGCTGTGGCACATCCAGCTGCCAGTAAACGCCCGGCGCGATCACGGCATCGGATCGGTGGCGCACCGCGTGGACCTCGTGATCCTTGAACTGACCAGCGAGGACGGCACCAAGGGCTATGGCGAGGCCTCCAGCTGGTCGGTTTTCACCGGCTCGGCGGAGGCGAGCTTTGCCGCGCTGGACCGCTACATCCGGCCCCATGTTGTCGGGCGGTCTCTGGCGGATCGCGCGGCAATTATGGCGGATGCGCAGGCTGCTGTCGCGCATTGCACGGAGGCCAAAGCGGCGCTGGAGACGGCGTTGCTTGACCTGCAAGGCCGCATCGCGGGCTTGCCGGTCTGGGCGCTGCTGGGCGGGCGCTGCCGCGAGACCATTCCGCTCAGTTGCTCCATTGCCGATCCCGACTTTGACAAAGACCTGGCGCTGATGGACCGGCTGCGCGCGGACGGTGTTCGGATCATCAAGCTCAAAACAGGCTTCAAGGGCCACGCCTTTGACCTCATGCGGCTGGAGAAGCTGCGCGCGGACTATGCGGAGTTCGACATTCGGGTCGACTACAACCAAGGGCTCCACCATGCGGACGCGCTTGCCTGTGTCAGAGATGTTGCCGCCTTCAATCCGACTTTCATTGAGCAACCCGTGAAGGCCCATCTATGGGAACTGATGGCCCGGATCAGGGCGGACATTGGCGTGCCGCTCCTGACCGATGAAAGCGTCTTTGGCCCTGAGGACATGAGCCGCGCCATTTCCGCGCAGATCGCGGACGGTGTCTCCGTGAAGATCATGAAATCCGGCAGCCTCACCCGGTCTCAGACAGTTTCGCGGATGGCCGCAGCGGCGGGATGGTCGGCCTACGGTGGTGATATGTTCGAGGCGGGGCTGGCGCATCTCGCGGGCACGCACATGATCGCGGCGACGCCGGAGATCACGCTGGGCTGCGAGTTTTATCAGGCCAGCTATTTTCTAGCCGAGGATATCCTCCAGTCGCCTTTTGTGGTTCGGGATGGGCAGGTGATCGTGCCGGAGGGGCCCGGCCTCGGCACGCTGCCCGATCTGGACAAAATCAGTCGCTACACGGTGCGAAAGGCCACCTCATGACCCAGCACATCGTCATCATCGGCGCGGGAATCGTCGGCGTCTCCACCGCGATCTGGCTGCGCCGCGCGGGCGTGGAGGTGACGCTGGTGGACCGCGGCGCGCCTGGGCAGGGCACCTCCTTTGGCAACGCGGGCGTGTTGGCGGCGTGTTCCGTGGCGCCTGTCACGGCGCCGGGGCTGCTGCGCAAAGCGCCGCGCATGTTGCTCAATCCCGATTTTCCGCTCTTCCTGCGCTGGGGGTACCTGCCGCGTCTGCTGCCCTGGCTGCGCCGCTATCTGGGGCACGCCAACGATACCGACACGCGGCGCATCGCGCAGGGCCTCACCCCCATCGTGGGCGACGCGGTGGAGCAGCATGAGGCCTTGGTGGCGGGCACGGATGCCGCGCCCTGGGTCACGACATGCGATTACCAGTTCGCCTATGCCGACCGCGCGGCCTTTGAGGCAGACAGCTACACCTGGGCCCTGCGCCGGGAGGCGGGTTTCGAGCCTGAGATCATCGAGGGCGAGGCGGTGCGCGACAAAGAGCCAAACCTGCGCGGCGTGGGGCTGCTCGCGGTGATGAAGGCCCATGGCATGATCCGCAAT
>JBCCPS010000094.1:0-10747 GCA_039024775.1 Pseudomonadota bacterium | reverse complement strand
GTGCCGCGATGATCCTGCCCTGGCAGCCGGACGTGGCGCTGATCCCCTCTGACCTTTGGTGCGAAGGTGCGCCATTCGAAGCCTGCTCGCGCAACATCCTGGGCCGCCAAGTGGCGCGGGCGGCGGAGATGGGTTTTACCATGAACCTCGGCATGGAGGCCGAATTCTTCGTCTTCCGCGACGAGGGCGAGGGCCGCGGGGTGGAGGCGGGCCGCGATCCCGTTTCGCCCAAGCAGCACCTAGAAAAGCCCGCCTATGACACGGCACGCCTGCTCGACAACCTCCCCTGGCTGGCAGAGCTGGTGGAGGCCATGAACACCCTGGGCTGGGACGTCTATTCCTTCGATCACGAGGACGGGATCGGGCAGGTGGAGATCGACTTTGCCTATGCGGACGTCAAAACCATGGCCGACCGCTTTGTCTTTCTGCGCATGATGGCCAGTGCCATTGCAGGCAAGCACGGGGCCTACGCCTCTTTCATGCCCAAGCCCTTCAGCGACAGGACGGGATCAGGCGCGCATTTCAATATGTCGCTGGCCGATGCCAAAACCGGCGAGAACCTTTTCAAGACAAAAGACGACCCGCGGGGCTGCGATTTGTCGCCTTTGGGCTATCAGTTCCTCGCCGGTATCCTGCGTCATCTGCCCGCGATCATGGCCACAGTCGCCCCGCAGGTGAACAGCTACAAGCGGCTCGTGAAACAAGGCTCCATGTCCGGCTTCACCTGGGCGCCGATCTTTGCCTGTTACGGCAACAACAACCGCACCAATGCGATGCGCATCCCCAAAGGCGGCGGCCGGGTGGAGCTGCGCGCCGCCGACAGCGCCTGCAATCCCTATCTGGGCGCCGCGATGTGCCTGGCTGCCGGGCTATCCGGCATCGAAGAGGGGCTGGACCCCGGAGAGCCCAACACCGACAACATGTATCTTGCCACGCCGGAGGAACTGGCGCGCCGCAACATCTCCGTCCTGCCGCGCACGCTGGAGGAAGCGGTCAGCGCGTTTGAGGCGGACCCATTGTCGCGCACGGTTTTCGGCGATGCGATGTTTGAGGCCTGGACCGCCTACAAGCGCGACGAATGGCTGAGCTATCTCAACTATGTGTCCGACTGGGAGCGCGCGCGCTATTTGCGGTTCTTCTGACGCTTTTGCCAAGCGCTCAGCGCCGGAGTTAGGTGCCCATTCGCCAACTTTGTCATCAACTCAAACAATGCGATTTCTGCGCGCGCGATTGTTTCCGGAACGACGGCATGACGGGTCCACAAAGCGATAAATCTTGCACCGAGGGCCGATACTGAGGCACAAAATAGCATTTAGTTATTGTTTTCAGGGCGTGTTTGCATGTGGCATCGCTTTACGGGATTTGGCACTCCGTTTGATTGGGTGCGACGGTGCAGCGCCTGCGCTGCTGCGGCAGTCCTTTCCCTATCCATCGGATCGCCCGCGATTGCCCAGCAGAGCTTTGAGAGCATCGTCTTCACATCTGATACGACCCTGCGCGAATTTGTCGGTTTGCATCTGGGTGACCCGGACCTTTGGCCTTACGTCCTTGAGCTGAACCGGATCGCAGATCCTGCTGATCTGAAGGTGAACTCAACCCTAAGAATGCCGGTCAAACAGGTCCGCGCCGCGGACGAAGCGCTGAGCCTCTCGCTCAAGGCGATCCAAAACGCGACCGCGGAAGGGGCACAGGTTTTTGCGCCGCGCGAGATCGGTGATGCCATCGCAACGCGCGACACCGCGCTGGAGCAACGGGATGTCTATGAATGGGAGCAGGTGATTGACCTCTCGGACATCGCGACACTTCTCGCACAAGAGGCGTTAGAGATCGCGATTGCCCAACGCGACCGGTCGGCGGAGGCGGTTGTGTCAGACGTGCAAGGCGCGGTGCAGGGGCGTGCGCCCGCGGACCCGCGGTGGTCTGCGCGCCAGCGCAATGATGTCCTGATCGAATTTGAGCGGGTGCGCACCCTGTCAGACAGCACCACGCAGATCATGTTTCGCGATCTGTCGCGGCTTCGGCTGAACGCCAATTCCAACGCCACGATCCAGCGCATGCGCTCTGACCCGCTGACCGGCAGTGACGTCACCAAGGTGTCCCTGGTCAACGGGGACTTTTACGCCGCGCTCAACCAGCTGTCGGACGGCACCGCCTTTGAGATTGATCTGCCCGGGATCGAGACAACAACCGCTTCCTCGGACTTTTGGGTCAAGAATGACCGGAACACCGCCCGCTTCGTAAACTACGATGACCAAGAACTGAGGGTCACACGCGGCGACACCGATGTGGTCATTGGCGAAAATGAGGGCGTGGTTCTGGGCAGCGCCGGGGCGCAGACCTCCGACGTCTTGGAAGGTCCGGCGCTGAGCGCGCCCGCGCTGGATGCCATCATTTACACCGCCGACACTGAGATGCAGTGGCAGGCTGACCCCAGTGCCGCGGGCTATTGGCTCGAGGTCGCGCGGGATGCGGGCTTTAATGAGATGCAGATCAGCGAATGGGGCGTCCAAGGGACAGCGCATCAGGCAACGGCGCTGGCACCTGATCGGTATTTCTGGCGCGTAGCAGCGCTTGATGCGCTTGGCCTGCCGGGCCAGTGGAGCAAGCCCAGCAGTTTCACCGTGCGCAGCGACACCACGCAGCCCTTCCTGACGCTGCTGTCACCCGGGGATGGCGCGCTGTCTGACCAACCCATTGCGCTGATCTTCGGCGCGACGGAAGCGGATGCCAGGGTTACGTTGAATGCCCTGCCCATTACCGTAAACCCCGACGGTAGTTTCGAGCTTGAGCAGCCTCTTACGCCCGGCGAAAACGCGCTCTCTTTTGAAGCGACAGATCCGGCGGGCAATGTGACCCTTATTACCCAAACCGTGATCTACCGCCCCGCGGTGGCGGTCGAGATCCGCATCGATCCCAGCCTGCCCGTCAAAGATGGGGTCCTTGCCACCAAAACAGCAGAACTGTCGGTGCGCGCGATGACAACGGCGCTGCCCGGCGCGGCGGTCGCGGTCCTGGACAGCGCGGGCGACGTGGCCGTGCAGGCGCGGGTGGGTGCGGATGGCCTGCTGACCTTCAGCGTACCCGTCTCAGATGAACCGCGCGCATACCGGATCGATGTCTTTGCCCCCAACGGCACCCGCGAAGGCACCGCAGAGTTCCGCGCCCAGCGCGATGCGACCCCACCGGCATTGGAGCTCGACACGCCGCTGCCCCGTGCGACCGACGATCCAAACCAGCAGATCACTGGCGATGCAGGCGACGCGGTGGCGCTTACACTCAACGGAGCGGAAGTTGCGCTGGTGGCGGGCCGGTTTGCCCTGCCGGTCACGCTTGTCCCCGGTGTGAATGACTTTGAACTCATCGCGCGAGATGCGGTGGGCAATGTCACCTCCAGGCGTCTGCAATCGGTTTATGACATCGACCCGCCGGTGATCACGCGCGCGCAGGCTTCGCGCCCGCAAGGCAGCAGTGGACCCATTGAGATCACGGTGGACGCCAGCGACCCCAGCGGGCTGCGCCGCTCCGCCACCTACCTGATCGAGATCGGCGGCGCGGAGGTCGAGGGCTTTCTGCGCTGCGATCCAGCGACGGGCAGCTGCAAGGCCAGCCTGCCGCCAGAGCCCGGGCAGCTTCAACTGATCGAAGTCGCGGTCGAAGACTACGCTGGCAACATCGCCTTTAGATAAGCCCCGGACGCGCTGTCCGAGGTCGGAGAAAGACATGAACTGGATCATCCGCACCACCCTGGCCGCCTGCATCCCGCTTGGGCTTGCAGCTCCTGCGCTGGCGCAAAACGCGCCCGACACCGCGAGCCTGCTTGCCGTCTACGGCGTGCGCGCACCCAGCGCGGAAGGAGACACGGACCACCGCGAACAGATCCTGTTCTCCGTCCCCGCCGATCTGGCCGGGCGCGTCTATGTGCGCATCTTCGATCCAGAGACCTTTGGCGCGGATGACTTCACCTACGGCGGGCCGCGCGATGCGCTGACGACCTATCGCGTCATGGGTGGCGTGGGTGCTTTCACCGGGGCCAGCCGCCCCGCGATGGTGTCAGACCGGGACCGCGCTGCGAATGTGCTCGCGCTGCAAACGGACCCGGGTGAGACGCTGGTGCGCCAGGAATACGGCTTTGACGCGGGCACCAACGGGCGCTGGGTCACGCTGGGGGCGGTGCGCGCCCGGCAGGGGGAGGTCATCGACGGCAAGGCCTATTTCCGCATCGATGTCGACGGCACGGCGGGCAATGACGGGAACGGCTTTTCCGTTGCCGTGAGCACGGCGCGCGACCGCAATCGCCCGCCCGAGGGGCTCGCCATGTTCGCCTATCAGCCCACGATCAGCTGGCGCAAGGGCGCGACCGCGACCCGGGTCGCACTGGACCCCTCCGCCCAGGGCCCCTTCACAATCCAGAATTTCGACGGGGCGAAGGCGGACCTGATGCTGGTGACCACCTTCGATGACCTCCCACTCAACGCCTCGGGTCAGGATTTCTGGTCCATCGACACCGATGTCGCGGCGGAGGGGCCTGCCGCGCTGAGCCTGATGGGCGGGTTCGAGACGCCCAATGACGTGACCGTATCGGTCTTTGACAGCGCAGGCCTGCCCGTGGCGCTGGCCATGCCGCCCACCCGCGCGCTTGATCCGGCGCGGCCCAGCGCGCTGGGTACCGCGCGGCCTCTGGCGGACTGCCGGGCCGTGGCCTTTGACGCCAGCGCCTCAACGGGCCGCGCGCCGCTGTCCTATGAATGGGACTTTGGCGATGGCGCGCGCGGGGGGGATCCGGTCATTGCCCACCGCTATGCCGAGCCTGGCCGCTATAGCGCGACCCTGCGCGTGACCGAACAGGGCAATCGGCCCGGCCGCGGTGCCGCCATAGAGGTCCCCGTGCATGTCCGCTCCGGCCCGGTGGCGGTGCCGGGGGAGGCGATAACCGTGGCACCGGGTGACGCATTGATATTCGACGGCACGGCCTCCGAGCCTTCCGACAGCTCGATCACAAGATACATCTGGACCTTCGGCGACGGCACGACAGCGACCGGGATGGTGGCCGAAAAAACCTACGACACACCCGGCGTCTATCGCAGCAACCTGCGCGTCGAAGATGACAGCGACCACCCCTGCAACTTCGGTGTGGAAACCCGGGTCGTCACCGTCAATTTCGCGCCCGTTGCCGAGGCTGGCGTTGACCAGACGGCGCAAACCGGACAGACGCTGATCTTCGACGCCTCCGCCAGCTATGACGTGGACGGAAGGGTCGAAGGCTTTCGCTGGGACATGGGCGACGGCACCGTGCTGGAGGGCGCGCGCGTGCAGCATGCCTATGCCGCGCCAGGCACCTTCACGCCCGTGCTGACCGTGACCGACGACAGTGGCGTCAGCAACAACACGCATCAGGACGATCTGCAGGTGAAAGTAAACGCACCGCCCGCGCCGATGTTCTCCATCCCCGATCGGCCCGTCTCCGTCTCGGAGGCTGCGGTCTTGTCCGCTGCTGCAAGCACGGACCTTGATGGGGAAATCCTGTCCTACATGTGGGACTTTGGCGATGGGGCCATGGGCGACGGCCTGACTGTGAACTACGCCTGGACGGAGCCGGGCCTCTTCACCGTCACGCTGACCGTCACGGACGACAGTGGCACGGGCTCCGCGACCCAAACCATCGCACGCCAGATCATCGTGGATGCCGCGCCCACGTCCGATGCGGGGCCCGCGCAGTTTGTCACAGCCAGCGAGGTGCAGTTCGACGGGCGCGGGTCCACGGACGCGGAAGGCGGGATCTCCACCTATGAATGGGACTTTGGCGATGGTGCGACGGGCAGCGGCCCCACCCCGCTGCACGCCTACGCAAAACCGGGGGTCTACACCGTCACGCTGGTGGTGCGGGACGAAAGCGGCGCACCGATGAACAGCGACCGCGATACCACCGTGATCACCGTCAACGCCACACCCATCGCGGACGCAGGACCGCCCCAGACGGTCGCGCCGGGCGAGGAGTTCATCCTGTCAGGCCGCGCGTCGGTCGATCCCGACGGACAGATCGCGGCCCATGAATGGACGCGGCCCGATGGCAGCCATGCCGCGCGCGAACGCATCGCCGCCGCCTTTGACACGCCCGGCCGCTACCGCTTTGCGCTGACGGTGTCGGACGACTTTGCAGGCGGCGCCGCCACGGACACGGCAGAGACGCTGATCACCGTGAATGCGCCTCCTGTGGCAGAAGCGGGCGCGGATATCCTCGTGGCACCCGGCGAGCCTGTGCGGCTCGACGCCGGCCTGTCCTTTGATCCGGATGGGGAGATCACCCGCTACACCTGGCGCTTTTCCAACAGCGACGCGGAAATAGACGACCCGGTGGCAGAGCGGCGCTTTGACACCGCGGGCGTCTATGCCGCGCAACTGGTGGTGAGCGATGACAGCGGCGTGGCCAATGCCACCGCGACCGATGACGTGACCATCCGGGTGAACCACGCCCCCATAGCAGAGGCGGGCGCAGGCATTGAGACGGACGTGCTGCGCATCGCACTTGATGCCGGGGGGTCCTCGGACGCGGATGGCGACGCGTTGATCTACACATGGGACTTGGGCGACGGGTCAGACCCTATTCAGGGCCGCCGCGTGACCCATGACTATGCCCGCTCCGGCATCTATCCCGTCACCCTGCACGTAGACGACGGAACGGGGCTTTCAAACGCCACGGCTATCGACAGCACCGTCGTGCAGATACGCACAAGGCCTGTCGCAGTCGCGGGCGGCAATCGGAATACCTGCTCGGGTCAGCCGATCCTCTTTGATGCCTCGGACAGCGTCGACCCCGATGGCGGGTTGTTGCAGTACTCCTGGGATTTCGGGGATGGGGAGACCTCCGATCTGGTGAACCCCACCAAGACCTATGAGCAACCGGGCGCCTATCCCGTCACGCTGCGCGTGCGCAACGGGACCGGGTCCGACTGGGGCACCGCAACCGACCGGATCGCGGCGCTCGTGCGGGAAGGCCCCATTGCGGACGCAGGTCCCGACATGACGGTCTGCACCAATCAGGCCGTGCGGTTTGACGGGTCAGGCTCCACCGATGCGGACGGGGCGGTAAACGCCTTTGCCTGGACCTTTGGCGATGGCGGCACCGCCAGCGGAGAGCGGCCCGAATACAGGTTCAAGAACCCCGGCAACTACGTGGTCAACCTGACCATCACTGGCGAGGCCATCGGCTCTTGCAGCCCGCTCGACACCGATACGCTGAACGTTGAGGTTGTCGCGGCACCGGGGCAATCCATCACCGGGCCAGAACGGGCGGCGGCGGGCCAGCCTGCGTCCTTCGGCATCGCCCTGTCAGACCTGCGCGGCGGCAGCGTGATCAGCCATACCTGGCAGTTCAGCGACGGCGGCACAGCTGAAGGCGCGGAGGCGCGCCATACCTTCGCAGAGCCAGGCATTTATTTTGTGGACCTCCGAACGGAGCTTGCCGGAGGTAATGAAGGTTGCCGCACGATTGAGACGCGCCGCAAGGTCATCGTGAATGAGGCCCCCGTCGCCCAGATCGCGGGACCGGAGGTGATGGCGGTGGGCGAGGCTGTTGTTTTTGACGCCAAAGGCTCGGCCGATGGTGATGGCGTGATCGTGGCCTACGACTGGGATTTTGGCGATGGCACCACTGCCAGCGGCGTGCAGGTGGACCATAAGTTCGAAGAGGCAGGTAGCTACCCCGTGGTGCTGACGGTGCGCGACGATGCGGATGTCGGCAACAGCCGCGTCGAGGCCCGCTTTGACGTGACCGTCAATCCGACCCCCGTTGCCGGTCTCTCGGCGCCGCGCTGGGTTTGTGCCGGGCAAGACGTGCCCTGGGCGGTGGATGTACCCGAGACCACGCAGGTCGCATGGCTTTTCGGTGACAGGAATGCACCGGTCAGCGGCGCTCAGGTCACGCACCGGTTCGATGAACCCGGCCTCTACCCGGTGAGCGTGCTTCTTGACGATGGCAGGGGGCTTACCAACAGCCAACGCCGGGAAGAACGCTATGTCCGGGTGAACGTGCCACCCCAAGCGCTGGCGGGCCCCGATCGCGTGACCTGCCCGGGGGATGTGACCGTCTTTGACGCGGGCGCCTCCAGCGATCTCGACGGACGTGTCACCAGCTACACCTGGCGGTTCAGCGATGGTGTCACCCTGACAGGCCCTCGCGTCGAGCGCAGCTTTGACACGCCGGGCGCTGTCACGGTCGAACTGAGCGTGGCCGATGACAGCGGGCTCGTTTGCGGGATCGCAACCGACACCGCGCAGGTGCAGGTCAATCACACGCCCATCGTGGACGCAGGCCCTGACCGGTCGACCAAACTGGGCGCCGCCCATGATCTGGTGAGCTTTGACGCAAGCCGCGCGCGCGATGCAGACGACACCGCGCTGGACTTCAGGTGGGACTTTGGCGACGGGCAGACCGCCACGGGGGCGGTGACGCGGCACCGCTTCACGAAGCCAGGGCAATACACTGTCACGGTTGAGGCACGCGACAGCACAGGGTTGTCCTGCAGCGTTGGGCGCGACACGGCCGTGATCACTGCCCTTCCAAGGGAATAGCAGCACGACAATTGCAGTATTCCGAGCCCGGTTTCTGAATTAAAGTGTTTCGGTTTTTACCTGAGCCATCAAATATCGCCAATGTCACGAGAGCGCCGAAGGCGTGGCAGTGCATTGGGGATTCAAGTTAAAGCCGAAGCGCTATAGGAAGGACGCATGCGGTTTCCTTTGCGGCTCAAGTTCTTCGTCTTTGCAACGCTCCTAGCCGTGGTGCCCCTGATCGTGGTCGGCAACAACCTGACCACGCTGACGCGAGACGAGCTGAAAAGCGTCGCCAACGAAGACCTGATGAGCGTGGCCACACAGCTGCGCCGCGCGTTTGACACCGAGTATCAGGGCCGCTTTCTGTCGCCGCTTCAGGTGGTGCGCAATGGGATCGACAGCCCGGAGCTCGACGTGCAGCAAAAGGTGGCGCTGCTGACGCTGGGCCTGCAGGAGATGCCCCAGGTGGTCGCGCTGCAATTGGCCATCGAAGGCTCCAAACTGCCGATCCTGGCCCCCGATCCGGACTATTCTGCGCGCCTGCAAGACAGCGGCGAGGATCCCATCGCGGTGCTCAGCGTGGCGCCGGCGGTGCTGGAAGACATCAAGGCGCGCGGTGCCTACAGCAAACCCTTTGTTGAGCAGATGGACGCGACGGGCGACTGGATCGCCACCATCATCTTCCCGCTCGATACCAAGATCGCGGGCCGCAACGTGACCTTCGCTGCCAAGGTC
The DNA here is from genome assembly GCA_039024775.1 of Pseudomonadota bacterium. Lineage (GTDB taxonomy): Bacteria > Pseudomonadota > Alphaproteobacteria > Rhodobacterales > Rhodobacteraceae > Sulfitobacter. The sequence goes on along the minus strand of JBCCPS010000094.1, from coordinate 1,462 downwards.
AGCCTTGCCTCCATGGCGGAACTTGTGGCGGGCCACCCCTTTGCGTCCAGGGGAGAGATTTCCGTGATCGACCGCAGCGGCAGCACGGTTCTGACGGCCACGCCCATAGCGCTGACCGACCGCGACCTGGTGGGCGCGGCGATGCCGCTGATTGACGCCCGGTCCCGCGCAGATGGATTGCAGGGCTACGTGCGCACCGACGGCACCGCCATGCTGGGCGCCTTTACCTTCCCGGATCGTTTCCCCTGGGCCATCGTGACCGAACAGAGCGAGGATGCAGCCTACGGCGTGGTGAACGCGATCACCCAGCAGATTTTCATCGTGGGCCTCTTCGGCTTTGCCCTGGCCTGTGTGGGCGCACTGGTCTTTGCGCGCGGCGTGACCACGCCGATCCTCGCCATCGGGCAGGTCGCCGCCCGGGTCGGACAGGGCGATTTTTCCACGCGGGTCGAAGGCGTGACATCTCGCGATGAGATCGGCGATCTATCCAGTCGGATCAATGAGATGATCACCCATCTGGGCGAACGCATGGAGCTGATGAAATTCGTGAGCGCGGGCACGATGACAGCGATCCAAAGCGCCGATGCGGAAGGTATCTCACGCGGGGGGCAGCGCAGGCGCGTTTCCGTGATCTTCACAGACATTCGCGGCTACACCGAGTTTTCCGAAAGGGTCCCGCCGGAGATCGTGATTGAGGCGCTCAATGAATACTTCGATACCCAAACGGAAATCGTGAACGCCTATGACGGCGACGTGGACAAATTCGTGGGCGACGCGCTGGTCGCGGTTTTCGATGGCAAGGACATGGAACAGCGCGCGGTACAATGCGCGGTTGCGATCACGGAGGCGATGAACGCGCTATTGCAGAAGTTTCCCGACTACAATTTGCATGTGGGCATTGGGATTGCCTCGGGAGAGGTCGTCGTAGGGGCGATGGGTGCAAAAGACCGGATGGACTTTACCGTTTTGGGGTCAACAGTGAACCTTTCTGCGCGGCTGTGTTCCAAGGCGGACCCCGGTCAGGTGCTTCTGGACGAGGCGACCCACAAGGCCTGCACTACGCTGGCCGGTATCGCCTTTGAGGCGCTCACGCCCGTTGCGCTCAAAGGCTATGCGGAGCCCATCACGCCCTATGCCGCCAGCCAGCAGGGCGGCTAAAATACGAGCCTCAAAACCTGAGACGGAGTTTCCATGAGTTCATGCGCCGTCCCGCGGGGTGGCACAGATGCGCCGCCCCATGGGACGGGACGGCGCAGCAGGGCAGTACCTGTTGGGCGGGTGCTTTGAATGAAGCGGGTTGTCTGGGGTTTTGGGTCGGATCCTTTAGCGCAAGACGCTTTAGTCTAGCCTTTAGCCCACTGCCGGGCCAAGCCGTCCAAGAGCGTTGCGAGTGTCTCGGGGCCTTCACCCATCGCATTGTGCTTGGTTCTTATCTTTGCGCTTTGCCACTCCGGTCGGGCTG
>JBCCPS010000093.1:0-11166 GCA_039024775.1 Pseudomonadota bacterium | reverse complement strand
GCCCGGTCCAGCCGAAGAGGGGCTGCAAGCCCAGATGAGGCCGACCAAAAGGCAGGAAAGGCATCCTGCCCGTAAGCGATCACCGGCACGCCTTGGGTTTCCAGCACCTCCAGCGTCTTGGGCAGATCGAGAATGGCTTTGGCCCCCGCCGCCACCACAGTGACCGGGGTTTGCGCCAGTTCCATCAGATCGGCGGAGATGTCAAAGCTCTCCGCAGCACCCCGGTGCACGCCGCCGATCCCGCCGGTGGCAAAGACCGCGATCCCCGCATGTGCCGCCGCAATCATGGTTGCGGCCACGGTCGTGGCCCCGGTGCGCCCCTGCGCCATGCAGACGGCCATGTCCGCGCGGCTCAGCTTGGCCACGTTCTTGGACCGCGCCAGTGCCTCAAGTGCCGGATCCTCCAGCCCGATGTGAAGCTGGCCGTCCAGCACCGCGATCGTGGCGGGCGTGGCCCCGCCCGCGCGCACGTCTGCTTCAACCTGGCGGGACACCTCCAGGTTCTGAGGATAGGGCATGCCGTGGGTGATGATCGTGCTTTCAAGTGCTACGATGGGCGCGCCCTGCGCCTGCGCCGCTGCGACTTCCGCGCTAAAGCTGGGGGTCATATCCGTGTTTCTCCCGACACATAGAGCGCTGCCATCTCAAGCGCCTGGCGCAGCGCATCTTGGGGCGCCGCGCCGCCCAATTCGGCAGCGATATGAGCCGCCATGAAGGTATCGCCCGCACCGGTGACACGGGTGACGAGCACTTGCGGAGGCGTCATGCTCACGCTGCCTTTTGCATCCGCCGCCGTGGCCGCGCGCCCGCCGTCCGTCACGATCACCCGCACCGCACCCCGCGCGAGCAGCGCCGCTGCGGCCTCGGCAGAGCTTGAGGGCGAGGACTGCGTCAGCAGCGCGGCTTCCTCCAGATTGACGTAGAGTGTCCCGCGGCCTGCTTGCATGAAGGGCAGAAGGCGCTGCGCCTTGCCCGGGGAGGCGGGCGCGATCCGCAGGTCGGCCTGGGCCAAGAGCGGGCTGCGCGCGATCTTGTCCAGCAAGCCCAGCGTGAGGTTGCCATCAAGCGCGACAGCACCCGTAAAAGGTTCGGGCAAGGCCCCGGAGGACAGCGGTGCCAGTACTTTCTCCCCCGCCGCCTCCAGCGAATGGGCGTCCGCGATGGCTGCGATCAGCCCGTTCGCGCCTTCTACAGCCATGTAGCAATCGGTCGGCAGGTCTTCGGAGCGATAGAGGTGGTCGGTAATCAGCCCCCGGGTCTGGCAGGCGGCGATCAGCTCATCGCCTTGTGCATCGCGGCCCACAGCACTCAGCAACGCGGGCGACAATCCGAAGCGCGCGAGCGCCATCGCGATGTTGAGCGCGACGCCGCCGGGGATGCGAATGATACGCCCGGGCATGTCAGAGCCCTGGCGCATCGGTTTTTCGCAGCGTCCGATGATGTCCCAAAGGACCGAACCGATACAGAGGATATCAGGGGACGCCGCCATGGGGCCTTATTGCGCCCCGCGCCCGCGCCTGCAAGCTACCTAGGCACCGAAAAAGTGAGCGCGGCCCAAAGCGTTTCCCAAACCGGCGCGTTTTCAAAGGTGCCAGCCTCCGGTGCGGGCCGCAGCACCACCGCGTCAAAAAGGTAGGTATGTCCGGGGCGCACCGGAATGCGCGCCTCACCACGCGCATCCGTACGGTGCAGCGTCACGGTGACGGCGCCTGCCGGATCGCGGTCAAAAACCTCCACCTGCGCATCCCCGCGCGGCGCACCTTGGTAGAGCAGCCGCACGGCCATGTCGCCGTCGAAGTCCTGGGCATAGGGATTGCTCAGCGCCACAAACTCCGTCTCCAGCCCAAAGGCCTGGTCCGCGCCCATGCCTGCGCCGACAGCGATCAGCGCCTTGGCATGGCGGGAATAGCTTTCGCGAAAGTTCTCCCGCGGCCAGTTATTTGCATCATGCTGGGCCTCCGCCTCCGGAAAGTCCTTATGCGCGGCAAAGCGCGCGAATTTCGCCCAGTCGCGGTAGGTGATCTTGGATTGCGTTGTCTCGTGCAGGACAACCATCAGGCCCTCCGCTTCGGGCGCTGTGGCTTGCAGGGCAGGGCGGTCGCCTGCGCGGGCGGCGACCGGCGTAACCACGCCTTCAAACGCCGTATCGAAGCGTTCGGAGGAGCGGTCAAAATAGGACAGGGTGACGCCGTCGAACGCCTCGCCATTCATGAAGTGCGCGGTGATTGATGCGCCCGGTGCCACTTGATAGGTCTCGGGCGCGATCCAGAATTCATGGGCGGACAGCGGCATGAAGGGCAGCGCGCAGAGCAGCAGGGCGGAGAGACGGGTGAACGACATGGGGCAACTTCTTTTTCGGGTCTTTGCAAAGCTGACCTTGCTGGGGGTGATGTCAAGTGCGATTGGCCTCTCCGCGCCGGGCGCACGCGCCCATGAGGTGCAGCCCACTGTTGCCGATTTCGAAGTGTCGGGCGGCGTGATGACGGTCGCCCTGCGGGTCAACATCGAAGCGCTGCTGTCGGGCATCGACCTCGATACGGTGGGCGACACCGATGAGGCGGCTGACCCGGGCGCCTATGATGCCCTGCGCGCGCTGGATGCAGCAGCGGTCAAGGCCCGCGCGCCGGAGTTGCTGGTGCAGTGGAACGCCTTGCCCCTGGTCGCCGTCGATGGCGCGCCGGTAGAGTTCACAAGCGTTGAGATCGTGATCCCCGAAGGCGTGGACATCGAACAGCCGCGGCTGTCTGACTGGCGTTTGACGGGCGCGCTGCCCGCAGGTGGGGAGGCGGCGGTGTTCAGCTGGCCAGACGGCGCAGGTGCCATCGTGGTGCGCCAGCAAGGGGTGGAGACGCCGTTCACAGGCTATCTCGACGGGGGCCAAAGCAGTGAGGCCGTTTCATTGCAGCTGAGCAGTGGGCTTCCGGTTCGGGGCACTATCGCAGGCCTGGGTCTTCTCGCAGCGGGGCTTTTGGGCTTTGTTACGCTGCGGCGGCGTCGCACCGCTTGAAAGCCTGCTTGCGCTACATCCGCGCTGTGTCCGCTGCCGTTTTCCAGACCGCTGCCGTGGGGATCGCATCACCTAGGGACTGTGTCTGCCCAATCCAATCGCCGGGCAGGGAAAAGCTGACCTTGGCACCCGGCCCGCTGCTGCGGTTTTGGGCGGTCAAGGTGCCACCGCGCGCGCGCACCATGCGGCGCACGCCAAAGAGGCCGTAACCCTGACCGGTGCGCAGCGTGCCGCCATTGAGAAATTTGAGCGTCTCTTCCGGTATGCCGGGCCCGTTGTCGCGCAGGGTCACATTCAACATGCCGGGCGGCCCTTTGGCGACTTCAATGTCAATCTCAAGCCCGTCGCGACCGCCGTATTTGACCGCGTTGTCGACCAGATTGCGCAGCCCGATCTGTAGCGCCTGGCGGTCGGTGACGACCTTGGCAGAGGAATGGGTAAAGGTGTGCCGACCGTGGGGGTCGATCACATCGCGGATTTCCCGGCAGAGTGATGCGACATTAAAGAGGCTGGCGTCAGGGGTCACTTCTGTCGCCTGCGCGTGTTCGAGCACGTCCGTGATCAAACGCATGGACTTGCCAGAGACTTCATCCAACAGATCAATCAGCTCCAGCTTGCCATCGCCTTGGTCATGGAATCCGTCCCTCAGCATCATGGCAATTTGGGCTATGTTGCGCATGGGCGTACGCAGATCATGGGCGGCCATGGCGATAAACTGCTCCATCTCGCTGGCGACGGTGTCGAATTTGACCTGCGCTTCGGTTGTGGAACGGGCTTGGCTGAGATCGCTAGACGTCCCATAGATCAGACGGGTGCCGCGTTCTGCACAGATCGTCGGCCTGAGGTATGTGCGCACCATCCGCATCTGATCGCCAAGCATCAGTTGGATGTCGTACATTAAGCCTTTACCGGACCGCGCGACCTCGCAGTGCCGCGCAAACATCGTTTCACCCACACCGTCCGGGTAAACCTCCACCGCTGTTTTGGCCAGATAATCGGTGAGCGGACGCTTGGACACTTCGCGTGCAAATCGGTTGAAGGCGCAGAAACGCGGCACGCCGTCGCCCGCGTCCTCAAGCACGAATATCGCGGACTGCACGTGGTCAAGCTGCGCAAAGCGCGGGTCTGTGAGGGCGGGCAAACTCTCTTCCATGGGGCGATCTAGCCCCAGACGCCCTAACAGGAGGCTAATGCCAGGCGCTTAGCCGCCGCAGCCTGCGACAAGTTCCTCGTACTTGCCCTGGAACCAGCCCATCGCCTGTTCGGGGTCTTGTTCCTCAATCTGGCCCACGAACCGGCCAAAGACCTGCGCGGAGCGGCTGTCATCGACCATCGTGATCTCCTGATCGCTGACGATCACCGAGTAGACGAAAAACGCAATGGCCACCAAGAGGATGCCGCGCGCCACGCCAAAGAGGAACCCCAGCCCCTGGTCCAGACCGCCCAGGATGGAGCGTTGCACAAGCGCTGAGAACAGAGGTGTGAAGAGTGAGACCACGATGAGCGTGACCGCCAACACGACGCCAAAGGCGCCGATCATCGACAGCTCGCAACTGTCGGCCAGAAAATCGCCCACCACCGGCAGTTCGCGCACCAGCGGCTCAACCCGGGGGGCAAAGAGGAACGCCAGGACTGCTGCTGCGACCCAGCCCAGGATCGCCATCGCTTCGCGCACCAGGCCGCGCCCGTAAGCCAACAGCGCCGACAGCACGATGACCAACGCCACGACACCGTCGATAATGGTGAAACCTTCCATACCGGTCTTGCCTTCTGCCCTGCGCTTATCCCGCGCCAAATACCTCGCCCACAAAACCAGTCAGGTCTTCCATAAGGTTCACCGACAGGCCCGCAGCCGCCACCGCCTTGCCGCCCTTGGCCGCAATCGCTGCGGTAAAACCAAGTTTTTGCGCTTCTTTCAACCTCAATTCCGTCTGCGCGGCGGGTCTGAGCGCACCGGACAGGCTGATCTCTCCAAAAACCACCGTTTCGGGTGGCAGCGCTACATCTTCGCGTGCAGAGAGGATCGCGGCTGCAACCGCAAGGTCTGCCGCGGGCTCTGACACCTTCATGCCGCCCGCCACGTTGAGATAGACGTCAAGCCCCGCAAAGGGGATGCCGCAGCGGGCCTCAAGCACCGCGAGGATCATCGCAAGCCGCCCGCCGTCCCAGCCCACTACCGTGCGCCGGGCCTGGGAATGGGGGGAGGGGGCCACCAGCGCTTGCAGCTCGCAGAGCACCGGGCGCGTGCCTTCGATGCCTGCAAAGACGACGGAGCCTGCCGCAGGCGTGCCGCGTTCGCTCAAGAACAGGGCGGAGGGGTTGGTGACCTCGGCCAGCCCGCCGCCCGTCATCTCGAACACGCCGATCTCGTCAGCGGGGCCAAAGCGGTTTTTGACCGCGCGCAGGATGCGGAACTGGTGCCCGCGCTCGCCCTCGAAATAGAGCACCGTATCGACCATGTGCTCAACCACGCGGGGGCCTGCGATCTGGCCTTCCTTGGTCACATGGCCCACCAGGATCACGCTCACGCCCCGGCGTTTGGCAAAGCTGGTGAGCTCATGGGCCGCCGCGCGCACCTGGCTGACGGAGCCTGGCGCGCTGTCCACGTTGTCGGCCCACATGGTCTGGATGGAATCGATGATGACAAGCTGGGGCTTTTCCGTCTCCAAGGTGGTCAGGATGTCCCGAAGGTTGGTTTCCGCCGCCAGCTGCACCGGCGCATCCGCAAGCCCCAGGCGCTGCGCGCGCATGCGCACCTGCGCGCTGGCTTCCTCGCCGCTGACATAGATGGTTTTGAGCCCCGCGCGGGCAAAATGCGCCGCCGCTTGCAGCAGCAGCGTGGATTTGCCGATCCCGGGGTCGCCACCGACAAGGATGGCGGAGGCGGGCACGAGCCCGCCGCCTAACACGCGGTCAAGCTCAGCTATGGCAGAACGGCTGCGGCGCGGCGGCGCTTCTTCGGTGGTCAAATCGCTTAAGGCCATGGTGCTGCCGCGCTTGGCGCCCAGCGATTTTTTCGGCGGACCGGCGGAGAGGCCGGTATCCTGTTCAATGGTGTTCCACTCGCCACAGGCGTCGCAGCGGCCCGACCATTTGTTGAACGTCGCGCCGCAGGCCGTGCAGGAGTACGTGGGAGAGGATTTCGCCATGGCCCTGTCTTTCGCCAAAAGCTGGAAAGGTCAAAGAGTTTTGCGTATTCGGTGACAGGGGGCGTTTTCTTTAAAAGAAAACGGTCCGAAGTCTTCAAAAGACTTTGTTACTCGGCGGCCTTGGGCGGCATGTCGATGACCATATTGTCCATCGCGGTGGGCTCCAACGGCTGATCTTCCGCGATCACATCATCAGTGGTGCGCACCACCCGCTCCACGCCCAGCTCCGGCAAAAGCTCCCGCATTTCTGCGCGCAGCCGCTCCAGCTGTGCGGCACAGACGCTCTCCTCCAGTTCCACTTCGTGCAGCCACTGCTTCATCTCGGTGGTGACGGCCTTGGCCTGATCCAGCCGGTCGTTGAAGACGGCGATCTCTTCCTGGCGCTGCTTGAGGAAACTGCGGGCCCGCGCGATCCGGTCGTCAGAATAGACCTGCGCCAATTCGGTGGACACATGGCTCATCTGCGCGGCGACCTCCAGCAAGGCGGGCTCAAGCGTGCTCAGATCCGGGTGATCGCGCAGATACGCCAGCCTTTCACGCACCGCGTCGAATTCGGAGCTGAGCTGAAAGGTGCGCTGCCGGTCAGCGGCGTGCACGGCGGCATAGGCACGCGCCACGTCCTCCATGCCCACCGAAAAGCGGCGATGGGAGGTTTCAAGCTGCATGATCCGGCGGTTCGACGGCAAAAAGAAACACAGGCCCACGGCCAAAACCGTCAGCCCGATCTGCAGATACATGCCCGCGTTTTCGATGCTTGCGCCCTGAAACTCTACCGCTACCGTGATCCAAGACCACTGTCCGAGCGCTGCCATGAGCGTGGTGGCAAAGAGCGCCATTGCCAGCAAAGCAAACGCGAGCAACGCGAGGCGTTGCATCAAAAACTGGATAAAAGCGCCAAGCGCGCGCACAGATTTCACAACCATCCCCCCCGGGATACGAGTGTCGGCGAGTTTATGCCGGTCTGCTGATTTTGCTAGGATATTTTGGCGCGGGTCCGGAAAAACCGGGAATTTTAGGCGAATTTACCCTGTCGCGCGGAGTATTGTTCCCGTTTGGGGATCAATCCAACTGCTTTGAGCGGTATTGTTCCGTGCGCCAACTGATGAGCAGGGAGGCCAGGATGCAGGCGGTAAAAAGGTAGAGGCCCCAGGCCACTTCGATCCGGCCCACGCCGATGCCCTTGGACAGCGTGATGTAGAGTGCGATCAGGAAAATGTCGGCCATCGCGAGTTTGCCCAGCACGTGCAGCGCGGGCAGCAGGCGGGGGCTGGCAAGGTCGAAGTGCACCAGCGCCAGACCGATGGTCTTGAGGTAAGGCGCGAAAAGCGCAAAGACCGTCACGACAAGCGCCAGAAAGATGTCCGTCTCCCAAAGCGATTGCAAACCGGTGATCACTGAAATCTCATCAAGGGAGAAAAGCGGCAACAGGCCTGCGCGCATGAGCGGCGCGAACCAGGCGAGCGGTTAGAGCACCAAGAGCAACAGGTTGGCGATTTTGAGCGCTTGAGCCGCGCGGCTGTCAGCCATCGCTGTAATAGACCCGGTCATAGCGCGCGCCCAGCCCGGTGAGGATCTCATACCCGATGGTGCCTGCGAAATCGGCCACCGTATCCACTGTCTGGTGCACTCCGATCAGTTGGAGGTGTTCGGGCACCACGCCCAGCGTTGTTACATCCACCGTAATGAGGTCCATGGAGATGCGCCCCAGCGTCTGCAACGGGATGCCATCTACGGTAAAGCTGGCCCGCCCGCCCATGATCCGCGGCAGCCCATCGGCATAGCCCGCGGACACTGTCGCCACGCGCATGTCGTCTGGTGCGACAAAGGCGTTCCCGTAGCCCACGCTCTCGCCCGCCGCGATGTCGCGCACCTGAATGACAGGCACGTCAAGCGTGATAACGGGGGAGGCCGCCGCAAAAGGCAGACCGCCATAAAGCCCGATGCCGGGTCGGGTCAGATCGAAGTGATAGGGCGCGCCCATCAGCGTGCCCCCGGTCGCGGCGAGGGAGCGCGGTGCTTCAATACCGGCTGTCATCTCATTGAAAACATTGAGCTGCCGGGCGTTCATCTCATGACCAGGTTCATCCGCGCAGGCCAGATGGGACATCACCAGGGTGGGCGCTTGTGCCAGCGCGATGTCGCGCACGGCGGACCACTCGGCAGGCTCCATCCCCAGGCGGTTCATGCCGGTGTCCAGTTGCAGGCCAAAGGGATGGCCGGGCAGTGTTTCCACGTGCAGCAGTAGTTGATCGACCGAGTTGATCATCGGCACAAGCGCTCCTGCGCGGATTAGATCGGCGTCGCCCGGCATGTGGCCGGAAAAGACCGAGATGCGCGGGCCTTCACCCAAACTCCGGCGCAGCGCGAGCCCTTCTTCGGCGACGGCCACAAAGAACTCCCGTGCGCCGGCGGCTGCCAGAATTGGAGCCACCTTGGACAGGCCCAGGCCGTAGGCATCGGCCTTGACCACGGCGGCGGTTTCGCAAGCGGTCTGGGCGTCCAACGCGCGCCAGTTGGCGGCGATGGCGTCGAGGTTGATTGAAAGGGTCGCAGTGCTCATGAGGCTGGTTGTGACACGATCTTGCGTCGCGTCAAGGCAGGCGTCAGGGGATGTCGAAAAAGGAGCGGTTCTGCTCCCACATCTTTTCGCCGATCATGCAGTCATAGGCAGGTGCGGCCTGCGCGCGAATGACCCGTGGGGCAGGTGCCACGCCCGCGATTTCCAGGACCAGCTTGCGCGTGACGGCTTCGGGAAACTGCGACCAGCCATAGACCGGCACTACAAAGGCACCCGGGCCGCCGATCACGCAATTGGTATAGTAGACGTCCAGATCGGGGATGCCCCAAATGCTGCTGAGTGCGTCTTGGGTCATCAGCGGCAGACCGTTGATCACGATGCCCCGGGCGATGGCCTCAGCGCGCGCGCGCAGCACCGGGCGGCCCTGGTTATTGGGCCCGTCGCCCGAGATGTCGATGACCCGACGCAGACCTTTGAACCCGTTATTTTCAAAGGCCGCTGTGGCGTAGGTTAGTGCCCCGGAAATCGAGGTGCGCCGCATCCCGCCATCGAAATGCGCGGTCAGCTTTTGCGCAATGGCCGTCGCATCCGCCTCGCTTTCCACCAGCGTCCAGGGCACGACCTCGCGCTGGCTGCCGGGGCCCGCCCATTCCACGTAAGTCACTGCGATGCGGCCCAAAAGCCCGCTGCGCAGCGCGGCGATCACATCCTTGCTGGCGAGCGCTTCGGCATAGCCGCGGCGCTGCAGCTCCAGCTCTTCGGCGGACATGGAGCGGGAGACATCGACGGCGAGAAAAAGCTCCAGATCGACCTCGGTTTCAGAAGGTGTCGTCTGCGCGCCCGCAAGCGAGGCGGAAAGCCAGAACGACAGGAAGACCAGGATGAAACGCATGCCAAGAGTAGGCCATAGATGGCCATCAAATGCCATGGGTGCGGCCAAGTTTTTGCTGGGGTGGCTTGTTCCGGAGGCTCAGACCGCTAGGCTTTGGCGTAACAATAGGGGAGAGACGGCATGAAACGCATGGTTTTTGCGATTGCAATGATGGTGGCGGGGACGAGCGCTGTGGCGGAAAACAGAATTGACGTGCAACTGCCCAACGCGCCCGAACTGGCCGCCTATGGCAGCATCTACATCGGGGTGCGCACCTTTGAGTTCGTCAATCCGGATCAGGTGGATATCCTGGCGATTGACCCCGCGGCCCCAAAGCCCGAGACGCTGCCGCGCTATGACAGGCCGCTCACGGTTGAGATGTGGTATCCCGCCGGTCGGGGTGGGGAAGGCACCAGTGAACTCAAGGCCTTTTTGCGCGACGGGGAGACGGAGGTGACGCTGGTGGGCAAGGCGCTGCGCGATGCGCCGATGGCTCAGGTCGAGGCGCCATTGCCGCTGGTGCTGATCAGCCACGGCTATCCGGGCAACCGGTTTTTGCTGTCGCATCTGGCGGAGAACCTCGCGTCCAAGGGCTATGTCGTGGCCTCCATCGATCATACTGACAGCACCTACCGGGATCAGGCGGCCTTTGGCTCCACCCTCGTGAACCGGCCGCTCGATCAGCTTTTCGTGCTGGAAGAACTGGCGGGGCTGGCTGCTGACGGCGGTGAGATGGCGGGGCTCTATGACGCGGAGAACACCGCCATCATTGGCTATTCCATGGGTGGCTATGGCGCGATCATCAGCGCGGGCGGCGGTGTGACGCAGGCCTCGGTTGACTATGCCTGGGGCGGGCCGCATGGCACGCTGGGCATTCACCTCGCGGGCTCCAAGACCCACAACGCGCTGCCCGACCCCCGGGTGAAAACCGCGATTACGATCGGGCCCTGGGGGATGAACACCGGGTTCTGGGATGCGCAAGGCCTGGCCGGGATCGGCATTCCGATGCTCTTTGTGGGCGGCAGCCAAGACGATGTGTCGCTCTATGAAGGAGGCATCCGGGCGATCTGGGAGAGTGCGACCGGCACCGACCGGGCGCTTTTGACCTTCGTGAACGCGGGCCACAACGCGGCAGCGCCCATGCCCGCGCCCGCAGAGAGCTATTACTTCAACGAAGACAAGGGCTTTGACATCTCAGAACATTACACCGATCCGGTGTGGGAGACGGTGCGCATGAACAACATCGCGCAGCACTTCGTGACCGCCTGGCTGGACGTGCATCTGAAGGGCGAGGCGGACAAGGCGCGGTATCTGACGCTGGTGGAGAACTCCAACGACGGGGTCTGGTCGGTGAGCGAGGACGGCACGCGCGGCGATGATCACACCCATTGGGAGGGCTTTGCCCAAGGCACCGCCAAGGGCCTGCGCTATGAGGTGCGTGGACCGGGAGAGTAGTCTCTGCGCCGCGCGGCTCTTCGCCGGGCCTTGCCCGGTGAACACTTTTGACACATCGTTGGCCGATGAAACGGCTTAGGATCATGTTCGGCCACCCCAGCGTGGCGGTGATGGCTTGCGCTTGCGCGGCGGCCCTTGCGGCGATGGCGATGGCGGCACCGGGCTG
>JBCCPS010000092.1:0-11695 GCA_039024775.1 Pseudomonadota bacterium | reverse complement strand
GAAGGGGCGGCGCGCATCGCGCGGCTTGCCGCATCTACTGGCGTTCAACGCATGGTACATCTGTCAGCCATCGGCGCGGACCTGTCGGGCACCAGCATCTATGCAAAGACCAAAGGTCAGGGTGAAGTTACGGTGCGCAAACACATGCCGGAAGCCGTGATCTTGCGTCCTTCCGTCGTTTTCGGCCCCGAAGACCAGTTCTTCAACCGGTTCGCCGCGATGTCTCGGTTCAATCCCGTTCTGCCGATCTCCGGCGGGGAGACGAAGTTTCAGCCCGTCTACGTGGATGATGTGGCGCAAGCTGCGGTTGCCGGAGTGGTGGGTACGGCAGAGGCGGGGATTTACGAGCTGGGCGGTCCGGATGTCGAGAGCTTTCGCGCGCTCATGCAGCGCATGCTGGATGTGCTGGATCGGTCGCGTGTCATTTTCGATATGCCTTCGCCCTTGGCGAGCCTGATGGCCTTTGGTTTCGATACGCTGGAGACGGTAACAGGGCGCCTGTTCAAGAACACGCTTTTGACCAGGGATCAGCTCAAATCCCTGGCTTTCGACAACGTCGTGACAGGAGAGCGGGGCACATTCGAGGACCTCGGCATCGCGCCGCGCGCGATGGCAGATATCCTGCCGCTCTATGTCGGCGTCCCCGCGGAGCAAGTTGATCCGCGCGCCATCGCCCAGACAGCGGCGCAAGACGGGTAATGGATCAATCCACCACCCTCATCGCGGCCTTTCTGGGTCTGCTCGAAGGGCTGACGGAGTTTATCCCGGTGTCCTCCACCGGGCATCTGCTGCTTGCCGGGCATTTCCTGGGCTTTGAGAGCGCAGGCAATGCCTTTGAAGTGGTGATCCAACTGGGCGCGGTGCTGGCGATCCTGACTGTTTATGCCACGCGGCTTTGGGCCGTTTTTGCCGCAGCTCCGACTGATCCGGCTGCGCGCAGGTTTGTCCTGTCGGTGCTCATCGCATTCCTACCGGCAGTCGTGATCGGCGTGTTGGCTCATGACTTCATCAAGACCGTCCTTTTCGAAACGCCCACCCTCATTGCGGTGATGCTCATCATCGGCGGTGTGATCCTGTTGGTGGTCGACCGGATCGCGCCGACGCCGCGCCATGAGGATGCAATGGCATTTCCGATCTCCATGGCGCTGAAGATCGGGTTAATCCAGTGTCTGGCCATGATCCCGGGCACCTCCCGCTCTGGCGCCACGATCGTGGGCGCGCTGATGCTGGGGGCCAGCAAACGCGCGGCGGCGGAGTTTTCGTTCTTTTTGTCGATGCCCACCATGGCGGGGGCCTTTGCCTATGATCTCTACCAAAATCGCGACGTGCTGGATGCGGCGGCCTTAGGTGAGATCGCAGTGGGCTTCGTGATGGCCTTTATCTCCGCCGTGTTGGTCGTGCGCTGGCTTCTGGGGTATGTCAGCCGTCATGGCTATGCACTTTTTGGCTACTGGCGCATCGTCGTGGGGACGGCGGCGCTGATTGGGCTCAGCATTTGGGGCTGAAATTGGAGGTATCCTAGGATGGCCGGTGCCGGTAGTCTCATTCACAGAATGATGAAAACTGGCGATGATGACTGACGCTGTAAATCCCACTGGCAGTACTGGCGAAAGCGTGTGCCACTTGTCGGCGCGACCTGACCAATGACGGCACGTCAGATCACAGGTGGTTGTCTCTGCGGTGCGGTGACAGTTACCGCACAGGTTGATGCGCCTGTTCTGCGTGCCTGCCACTGTGAGATGTGCCGCCAACATACCTCTGGCGCTTACGTATCGATCAAAACCGTCCCTGGAACGGTGCACTTCACTGGACCCGCCAAATCCTATCGCTCTTCTGACTGGGCAGAGCGGGGATTTTGCGCCATCTGCGGCTCAACCCTGTGGTACGGCACCCTTGCAGATGGGGTGAGACACCCTTCTGCCGGGCTGTTCGAGAACGCAGAAGGCGCGCCGCTGGTGATTGAGTTTTTTGAAGACAACCGGCCTGAGGGGTATGCCTTTGCAGGCGACCATAAAAAGCTGACGACGTCCCAGACAATTGAGCTCTTTACCGGGAGTGCCTCATGAAACGCTACATCCCCGTTCTATTGATCGCGCCCGCAGCCACGGCGGGCACGTTCAGCCCGCCTCAGGGCTGCACCGCCTATATGACAGTGCAATCGGCCAACTGTCAGGTGGAACATCACTGGACCTGCGCGGGGGATCCTGCGGGCGACAAGTGGCACGGCGAGGTCGATCAGAACGGCCAGTTGACCTACATCGGCAAGGTCGACGATGAGGCACAGTGGGTCGACAGCTTCTTTGCGCAAACCGGACGGCGCGAGATGCTGGTCACGCCAGCCACCGACCCCGCCAGCCTGACGGAGCTTTTTGCCAACGGGCTCGACAGCTATGATTTTCAGATAGACACACCCACGGGCGTGATGACCGTGAAGGGCTTTGACCGGATCGCCCAGCGCGATGTGACCATCGACGGAGAGCCGCTGCACCAGACAGAGTATTCCATTCGCATCACGGACGCAGAAGGCAATCTGACCTATGCGTCGGAAGGGTCCGAATATGTCTCGGAAACCCACCGGCGGTTCTTCTCCGGATATGGCGAGGTGACGGGACCCGATACGCCCTACCGCTATCAGGCAAAGCCGGTGGAATTCATCTATCCCGGTGAAAAGGGATATCTGGAAAACCAGGCGCGATATGGCTGCGATGCGCTTTCTGCCCGGTTTTTCGTGCCATTGACGGACTGAAGACGCGCAGCACAGAGCGCTTTGATAAAGTTCGCCTAAGTTTTGCCTTAATTCCTCCATATTCTGCCCAAAACGACCCTCCGCCAAGAGAGGGTGAGGCAGATTTCGAGGGGCTGGGGCAATGCCGACCACCTATTCCGATCAGTTTTTTCTGATGGATCCCGCTGTGCCGCCGGGCTTGGGCACGACGCTGACACCCAATTTCCTGTCGCTCGTCGATCAGGATGATGACAACGACGTCGGGCGCTTTGGCGGGGATACGGTGAACGGCTCGGACGTCACGCGCTCCTGGCCGGGCGACACGGTCACCATCTCCACGCCGTCCGGTAACATCACCTATACGGGCATCACGTTTTACACCGCGGATGGTGCAAGGTACTTCACCCCGACGGACGGGCAGGTGATGCAGGAGGGCACATTCGTTTCCTCCACCTTCGTGAACACCGACGCCCCCCTTGATGTGGGCGATCTTGGGCCCTCTTGCTTTACGCCTGGCACTTTGATCGCAACGCCCAAGGGCGATGTGCCGATTGAGACGCTGTACATCGGCGCGCAGGTCATCACAATGGACGAAGGCGCACAGCCCATTCGGCTGATCCTAAAGGGCAGCTTTCGCGCGGCGGGCAGTCTTGCTCCCATCAGGTTTGCGCCCGGTGCCATTGGCAACGCGCGCGCGCTCACCGTCTCGCCCCAGCACCGGATGCTGATCACCGGCTGGCAGGCGGAGCTGTTCTATGGTCAACTAGAGGTCTTGGTTGCGGCCAGACACCTGGTCAATGGCACGACAGTGCGGCAATGCCCCGGCGGTACGGTCGATTACATCCACCTTCTGTTTGATCGTCATCAGATCATCTTTGGCGGGGGTGTGCCCTCGGAAAGCTATTTCCCCGGTTCGGCTGAGATGCCAAAGGATCAAGCCACACTTGCAGAGCTCCTGACCCTCTTTCCGGAGCTGCAGATTATGGCAAGCCAGGACATCTCTACAGCGCGCCCGGTGATCCGGCGGCGCGAGGCACAGTTGCTCGCGGCATGAGCGTTCACAAACCGGGCGGCTGCCCCTATAGCTGAGCCATGGCAGGGCGCGCGAAATCAACCGGCAAAAAGACGCGGCGCAAAGCGCCTGCCAAGCCATCTGTAAAGTGGCGGCTTTTGCGCTGGTCCTTGCGCGGTATCTCCCTCGTTTTTCTCGTGGCGCTCTTCCTCGTGGTCCTGTTCGCCGTCTTCAACCCGCCAACAAACCCCTACATTTTCTCCGAAAGCCGACGACTGGGCGGGGTCAAACAGGAGTGGGTGCCCATGGAAAACATTGCCCCCGTCATGGCCCGCTCTGCCGTAGCGGCGGAGGATGCCAATTTCTGCACCCATTGGGGGTTTGACATGGCCGCGATCCGCGCCGCTTTGGCCGAAGGCGGGGGGCGCGGGGCGTCCACCATCAGTCAGCAAACGGTCAAGAACGTCTACCTTTGGCAGGGTCGATCCTGGGTGCGCAAAGCGTTGGAGGCGCTGGCCACGCCCCTGGTGGAGGCTGTCTGGTCAAAGCGGCGGATCATTGAGGTTTACCTCAATGTCGCGGAGTTCGACGAAGGCGTCTTTGGCGTACAGGCCGCGGCACAGCACTACTTTGGCGTGGATGCCGCGGATTTGAGCGCCACGCAGGCCGCACGGCTGGCCGCGATCCTGCCTTCGCCCAAGAAACGCTCTGCCTCCAACCCGTCGTCTTTCGTGCGCCAGCGCACGCGTCAGATCCGGGACGGTGCGGCGACAATCAGCAAGGATGGCCGCGCATCCTGCTTCGAGAGTTGAAAACAGGCCCTATCCGTTGCATGTCAGGGGTCACGCGCTTGAATTTGGAAAGCACCGATGGCCCGCCTCTTCCACGTCCCCCTTTCGCCCTTCTGCAGGAAGGTGCGGCTCAGCCTCGCTGAGAAGAAGATCGAGGTGGAGCTGGTGGAGGAGAAATACTGGGAGCAGGACCCCGATTTCATGCGCCGTAATCCGGCGGGCAAGGTGCCTGTCCTTAGGCTTGATGGGATCATGATGGCCGAAAGTGCGGCGATTTGCGAATACATCGAAGACACCCGGCCCGAACCTGCGCTGTTGCCTAAGGACCCTGTGCAGCGGCTTGAAGTGCGCCGCCTGGTCAGCTGGTTTGATGACAAGTTCCACCATGAGGTGACGTCCAAGCTGCTCTATGAGCGCGTCAACAAGAAGCTGATGAAGCTGGGCTATCCCGACAGCAAGAACGTGAAGGCGGGGGCGAAGGCGATCAAGTATCACCTGGATTACATGGCCTGGCTGCTCGACCACCGGCGCTGGCTGGCGGGTGACGTGATGACGCTTGCTGATTTTGCCGCGGCCGCGCATCTATCGGCGCTGGATTATTCCTCGGACGTGGATTGGAACCGGTCGGAGGTGGTCAAGGACTGGTACGCCAAGATCAAATCGCGCCCGGCCTTCCGCTCTATCCTGGCGGATCAGATGCCCGGCTTCCCGCCCGCCAAACATTACAACGATCTGGATTTCTGAGGGGTGACCCGCGCCTGGCACATCGAGGGGTCGGCGCAGGCGCGCGACGATCTGAAATCCCGGCTGCAACGGCAAGCCCGTGAGATCGGTTTTTCTGCCTGCCGGATCACCCGGCCCGATGCCGTGCCCCATGTGGCGGAACGCCTCGCGGCCTTTGTCGAGAAAGGCTACAACGGGCAGATGGCCTGGATGGCTGAGCGCATGCATTGGCGGGGCGATCCCGCAGCGCTCTGGCCCGACGCGCGGTCGGTGATCATGTTGGCCGAAAGCTACGCGCCTGAGCATGATCCCCGCGACGTGCTGGCGCGGCGTGATCGCGGTGCGGTGTCCGTCTATGCGCAGGGGCGCGACTATCACGACGTTGTCAAAAAGCGCCTCAAGCGGCTGGCGCGGTGGCTGATCGCGGAGCAGGACTGCGAGGTGAAGGTCTTTGTCGACACAGCCCCGGTGCCGGAAAAGGCGCTGGGCGAGGCGGCGGGGCTCGGCTGGCAGGGCAAACATACCAACCTTTTGAGCCGGGACTGGGGCAACTGGGCCTTCCTCGGCTCCGTTTTCACCACGCTTGAGCTTGCGCCCGATGCCGCGCAGCCGGACCTCTGCGGGTCCTGCACCGCCTGTCAGGACGCCTGCCCTACGCAGGCTTTTCCTGCGCCCTATCAACTCGACGCGCGGCGCTGCATTTCCTACCTTACGATTGAACATAAGGGCCCGGTGCCGGAGGAATTCCGCGACAAGCTGGGCAACCGGATCTACGGTTGTGATGATTGCCTCGCGGCCTGTCCGTGGAACAAGTTCGCGGTGTCAGCCAGTGATATGCGCTATCACGCGAAAGACCCCGAGCCGCCCCTGCTGGAGGATTTGGCTCAGCTTGACGACGCAGGCTTTCGCGCCCGGTTTTCCGGCTCTCCGATCAAACGGATCGGGCGCGATAGATTTGTGCGCAATGTGCTTTACGCCATCGGCAATTCGGGCGCGCCAGCTTTGAAGCCCGCCGCGCAGGCGCTTCTAGCAGACCCTGACGCAGCGGTGGCAGATGCCGCGCGCTGGGCGTTGGGGCGGCTCTGACGCCATGGCGGTGCTGCTTGGCGTCGATACCGGCGGGACCTACACAGACGCGGTGCTCTTGCAGGACGAAGACCGTGTTCTGGCGAGCGCCAAGGCGCTGACGACCCGGCACGATCTGGCCGTAGGCGTGGGGGCTGCGGTGCGCGCGGTGCTGGCGGAGGCCGGGATTGCGCCCGGTGACATCGGAATGGCGTCGCTCTCGACCACGCTGGCCACCAATGCGCTGGTGGAAGGGCAAGGCGGGCGCGTCGCGCTGATCATGGTCGGTTTCCGCGCCCGGGATTTGGAGGCGCACGGACTTGCGGAGGCGCTCAAAGGCGATCCGCATGTCCTGCTCGCAGGCGGGCACAACCACGCAGGTGGAGAGGCGCATCCGCTGGATGAAGACGCGCTTCGCGCGTTCTTGGAGGCGCAGCGTAAGCAGGTCAGCGGCTTTGCCGTAGCGAGCCAGTTTGCCACTCGCAATCCCGCCCACGAGCTGCGGGTGATGGCGCTGGTGGCGGAGCTCACCGGTCGGCCCGTGTCGGCCTCGCATCAGCTGTCGGCCAAGCTCAATGGACCCAAACGCGCGTTGACCGCGCTTCTGAATGCCCGGCTTATCGGGATGATCGACCGGCTCATCGGGCGGGCAGTGGACGTGCTGGGCGAGATTGGCGTGGATGCCCCGATGATGGTCGTGCGGGGCGATGGCGCGCTCATTTCAGCAGGTCAGGCCCGCGAAAGACCGATTGAGACGATCCTGAGCGGTCCCGCCGCCTCCATCGTGGGTGCGCGCTGGATGACCGGCGCACAGCACGCGCTGGTCAGCGATATCGGCGGCACCACCACGGATGTCGCACTGCTGCGGGCGGGGCGCCCTGCCATTGATCCCGCCGGGGCGCGCGTCGGCCCCTACCGCACGATGGTGGAAGCCGTTGCGATGCGCACCACCGGGCTCGGCGGCGACAGTGAGGTCCATTTCATTTCCGAAGGCCTGCAAGGCGGTTTGACGCTGGGGCCACGGCGCCTGTTGCCCGTGTCTCTGCTGGCCCGGGAGGCGCCGGGCGTTGTGCAAGGAGCGCTTGATGCGCAGCTCAGATCACCCACCGTGGGGGAACATGACGGACGCTTTGTGCGCGGAGTTCCTGGTCAGACACTGGAAGGAATCGCCGGACGCGAGGCGACGCTTTTGGAGCGGATCGGAGAGGGCGTGCACCCTCTAGGCGACATCCTGCGCGCGCGGGTGGAGCACGGCGCGTTGAAACGGCTGGTGGAGCGGGGGCTGGTGCAGGTCGCGGGCGTGACCCCGTCGGATGCAAGCCATGTGCTGGCCCGGGCCGATGCCTGGGACGGGGACGCGGCGGAAAAGGCGCTGCAGCTTTTTGCGCGCCGCCGCACCGGGGCTGGCAACCCGCTGGCGGAGGATGCTGAAACGCTCGCCCAGCTCATCACGGATCAGCTGACGCACCAGACGTCCATTGCTCTGCTGGAAGCGGCTTTTGCCGAAGAAGAAGCTGATTTCGGGATGCCAGCCGACCTTTTGGCGCGGCACGTCTTGATGCAGCGCGGCCTGGGTGGTCACCGCGGGCTGGTGCGGCTGGAGACGGGGTTGCAGGTGGATGTGATCGGGCTGGGCGCCTCCGCGCCCACGTATTATCCAGCGGTGGGCAAAAAGCTCGGAACGCAGATGATTCTCCCTGAGCACGCTGGCGTGGCAAATGCCATCGGGGCCGTCGTGGGCCGTGTCACGATGCGCGAGACCGGAACGGTCACAGCCCCGAGTGAGGGGCGTTTTCGGGTGCATCTGCCGGACGGTCCGCAAGATTACACCGAAGCTGAGACGGCGATGACAGCTTTGGAGGAGGTTTTGCGCAAACGCGCTTTGGATCAGGCGCTGGCAGCGGGCGCGGAAGACATCGACGCGCGCGCAACCCGGGATGTACAAACCGCTGGCATAGAGGGGCGAGAGGTCTTCGTGGAGGCGGTCATCACGGTCGAGGCCGCCGGACGCCCCCGTATCTCCGACACATAAAAACGGGCCCCGTGGAGGGACCTGTTTCTTCGTAAAAGCCTCCAACTCAAGACCTGATACACAACGCTCCATTCAAAGTTCCCGCCCAACAGGCACTGTTGGGCCGCGCCTACCCGCCCCATGGGTCGGCGCGTGAACATCGGTTGGAAGTGTCTCAGGTTTTGGGTTGCAGACTTTATTACGTGTCTGACGAGATTACCCACGCACTGCGCGCATGATGAGCGACAGCACGAAAAGCACGATGAACACCACAAACAGCAGTTGCGCGATCCCAGCGGAGGCACCAGCAATGCCACCAAAGCCCAGAACGCCCGCGATCAGCGCGATCACCAAAAACGTGAGTACCCAACCCAACATATCTTGTTCCTTTCAAACTCGTTTTGATTGAAAGGTAAAAACAGTTGCGCGCTGTTGGTTCCCACTCTACTCCGCTGCCGCGCGCTTGGGCAGCACCCAACCGGGGCGCACGAAGTGGCAGGTATAGCCGTTGGGGATACGCTCCAGATAGTCCTGATGCTCGGGCTCTGCTTCCCAGAAATCCCCCACTGGTTCCACTTCCGTCACCACCTTGCCGGGCCAGAGGCCGGAGGCGTCCACGTCGGCAATCGTCTCCAACGCGGTCTCTTTCTGCGCGTCATCCACATAGTAGATCGCGGAGCGATAGCTCATCCCCACATCATTGCCCTGCCGGTTCGGAGTAGAGGGATCGTGGATTTGAAAGAAGAACTCCAGCAATTGGCGAAAGCTGATCTGATCGGGGTCAAAGATGATCTCGATCCCTTCCGCATGGGTGCCGTGGTTCCGGTAGGTGGCATTGGGCACGTCCCCGCCGGTATAACCCACGCGGGTCTTCAGAACCCCGGGCATCTTGCGGATCAGATCCTGCATGCCCCAAAAACAACCCCCCGCCAGAACTGCGCGTTCTTCGCTCATGATACGTCCTCCACTTGATCCAAATATTTGCCGTAGCCTTCTGCTTCCATGTCGTCGCGGTGCACAAACCGCAGCGAGGCGGAGTTGATGCAGTACCGCATGCCGCCTCTGTCGCGGGGGCCATCGGGGAAGACATGGCCCAAATGGCTGTCGCCGTGTTTGGATCGGACTTCCACCCGGCGCATGCCCAAGGAGTTGTCAGCATGTTCGGTCACATTGTCGATGGCTTTGGTAAAGCTCGGCCAGCCGCAACCGCTTTCGTATTTGTCTGAGGATGCAAACAGCGGCTCGCCCGACACGATGTCGACATAGATGCCCGGCTCTTTGTTATACAGCAGTTTGCCCGTGCCGGGCCGCTCCGTCCCGCTTTGCTGCGTGACGTAGTACTCTTCCTCGCTCAACGCCGCCAGGGCGGCTTCGGATTTTTCGTAAGTTGCCATGACTGTCCTCGCATTGGTTGACCCAATATTTGGGTTTCGGCGGCGGAATTCAAAGGGCTTGAAGTGCTGCGGCAGATATCTGTGAACTTTGGTCGCGCTTTGCGCGTATACATTCTGAAAAACAAGGGGAACATGATGCGGATCATCTTAGGTTTGCTGCTGAGCATGCTGGCCAGCGCGGTCGTCGCCGGGCCGCGTGATGAGGTTTTTGCGAATATCGACGGCGGCACGCTGACGCTTAACGATTGGCCGGGACAGCCGGTGCTGGTGGTCAACACCGCTTCGCAATGCGGATTTACCTATCAGTACGAGGGTCTGCAGGCGCTCTATGACGCCTACAAGGATCGCGGGCTCGTCGTGCTTGCGGTGCCCTCGGATGACTTCGATCAGGAGCTTGGCAGCGCGGAGGAAGTCAAGGAGTTCTGCGAGGTCGCCTTTGGCCTCGATCTGCCCATGGCCGATATCACCTCCGTGCGGGGCGCTGAGGCGCATCCCTTCTATGCGGCGGTCAAACAGCAGACGGGATTTGAGCCGCGCTGGAATTTCAACAAGGTGCTGATTGGTGCGGGCGGCAAAGTTCTGGGCACCTTCGGCTCCAACGTGCGGCCCCAGTCGCGGCGCATTCTGCAAGCGATTGAGCCGCTTTTGAGCGGCAGCTAAGCTGCCGGTCATGGCCACCAACAAACCGTCCCTTGAAAATGCTTACGCGCTGGAGACGCCCGACGATAATCGGCGGCTCTATGCAGGTTGGGCTACCACTTATGACGCCAGCTTTGCCCAAGCCATGGACTACCAAATGCCGGGGGTGATCGCCGCGGTCTTCGCGCAAGTGGGAGGCGGCAAATCACCGGTGCTGGATGTGGGCGCCGGTACGGGACTTTTGGCGGAGGCGCTGCCGCGCGGGCTCGAGATCGACGCGCTGGATATCTCGCCCGAGATGCTGGAAGTGGCGGCGGGAAAAGGTGTCTACCGGCAAACGCTGCTGGGTGATTTAATGGGGCAGCTAGCGATTGCTGATGAGACATATGCCGCGATCGTCAGCGCAGGCACGTTCACGCACGGCCACGTCGGCCCGCAGGCGTTGGATGAATTGATCCGCGTGGCGCAAGCCGGTGCGGTGTTTGTGCTGGGCGTGAATGCGCAGCATTTTGAAAGCTGGGGTTTTGCCGCGAAGTTCGACGCGCTGGAGCCTGTGATCCGGGGATTTGAGACGCAGGATGTACCGATCTACGGGCCGGGGGCGACCGGTGAGCACAAGGACGATCTTGTGCGTGTGGTGGTGTTTTCAAAGCGCTAGCGGGCTGGCGCTCTCAGGTCTGCCCGGACCAGAGCACCTTGCCATGGGCGGCCTCCATGCCGGGCGGAAACCCGAACGCGGCGCGGTAGCTTTTGGAGAAATGCGACAGGGAGCGAAAGCCGCAGGCCACGCAAATGTCCGTTACGCTCAGGTCCGTCTGGCGCAGCAGATTGCGTGCCTTCTCCAGCCTCAACTTGAGGTAATACCGCTTGGGCGAGGTCGCCATGTACTTTGAAAACAGCCGCTCCAACTGCCGGGTCGACAGCCCGATCACCTGCGATATCTCCTCCGGGCGCAGCGGGTCTTCGAGGTTGTTTTCCATGATCTGCAGCGCCAACAGCAGCTTTGGATTGCGCACATCCGGGCGCGACTGAAGTGACATCCGCTGCCCGTTAGAATGGGCGCGCGGCACCGCATAGACCATCTGGTCGGCCACCCAGGTCGCGATTTCCGCGCCATAGTCGGCGCGCACCCGGTGCAGCATCATGTCCATCGACGCCGCCCCGCCCGCAGAGGTAAACACCCGCCCGTCCACCGAAAAGATCGTGTCCTGCATGATCACATCGGGCAGCATCTCCGCCAGCGCAGTCTTGTACTCCCAATGGGTGGTGACTTCCTTGCCGCCGATCAGACCCGCGAGCGCCAGCACATAAGTGCCGGACGATAGCGCGCCGTAG
>JBCCPS010000091.1:0-11804 GCA_039024775.1 Pseudomonadota bacterium | reverse complement strand
GTGGAGACGACCAGCGGCTATGCCAAGCTCGATACGTTGAACCGGCAATTCGCGGGCAATCTGCTCTATATTCGGATTGAATGCACAACCGGGGACGCGGCGGGCCACAACATGGTGACCAAGGCCGCGGAGGCCGTGCAGAACTGGATTTTAACGGAGTATCCCGATATGGCCTACGCGACGATCTCCGGCAACATCTGCATCGACAAGAAAACCTCTGCAATCAACGGGCTTCTGGGCAGGGGCAAATATGTGGTCGCGGACATACTGGTCCCCCAGCGCATACTGTCGCGTATGTTGCATACGGACGCAGAAAGCGTCGTGCGGCTGAACTATGAAAAGAACTTTGTCGGCAGCACCATCGCGGGCTCCCTACGGTCCGCCAACGCGCACTTTGCCAACATGCTGCTCGCCTTCTATCTGGCCACTGGCCAGGACGCGGCCAATATCATCGAAGGCAGCCAGGGCATGACCCACTGCGAGGACCGGGATGGGGACCTCTATTTTTCCGTCACGCTGCCCAATCTGATCATGGGGTCCGTTGGCGCGGGCAAGGCGGTACCGGAAGTGCAGGACAACCTGGACAAGATGGGCTGCATGGACAGCCGCGCGGAAGGCGGCAACGCGCGTAGGCTCGCGGGCATTTGCGCGGGCGTGGTGCTCTGCGGGGAGCTGTCGCTGCTGGCCGCGCAGACTAACCCGGGTGAGCTTGTCCGGACCCACATGAAAATGGAAAGATGACCGCGCATGTCCTGCGCTCGCCCCCTGACAAGTCCAGAAAGTGACCACACGTGACGACCCCCGGCATTGAATACCTGAGCTTTTTCGCGCCTCACACTTACGTCGGTCTCAATGCCTTGGCGGAGCACTACGGCATCGACCCGGAGAAGTACTCAAAAGGCATCGGCCAGGAAAAGATCGCGCTGCCCGGCCCGGATGAAGACATCGTGACCATGGCAGCAGAGGCCACGCAGCCCATCCTGGACCGCGCCGGGGCAGAGGGCATCGACACGGTTCTTTTTGCGACCGAGACGGGGATCGACCAGTCAAAGGCGGCGTCGATCTACCTGCACCGTCTGTTGGGGCTGTCGCCCAACTGTCGGTGTGTGGAGCTCAAGCAGGCCTGTTATTCCGCGACGGCCGCCTTGCAGATGGCCTGTTCTTACGTCGCGCGCAAACCGGACCGAAAGGTTCTGGTCATCGCCTCGGACGTCGCACGCTATGACCTTGGCAGTTCGGGGGAGGCCACGCAGGGCGCGGGCGCTGTCGCGATGCTTGTTTCCGCCAGCCCGAAGGTGGCGGAGATCGGCGCGGTTTCGGGGCTCTTCACTGAAGACGTGATGGATTTCTGGCGCCCCAATCACCGCCGGACGCCGCTTTTTGACGGCAAAGCGTCCACGCTGCGGTACCTTAATGCGCTGGTGGAGGCCTGGAAGGATTATCAGGCGGGCGGCGGGCTGGCTTATGAAGACTTCTCTCACTTTTGCTATCACATCCCGTTTTCCCGCATGGGAGAGAAAGCCAATAGCCGTCTGGCAAAGGCGAATGGGGCCGCGCTTGACCCGGACAAGATCATGCCGGGGCTGGTCTATAACCGGCAGGTTGGCAATTGCTACACCGCGTCGCTCTATCTTGCGATGATCTCGGTGCTGGAGAACGGGCAAGGCGATCAGGCGGGCAATGCCATCGGTCTTTTCAGCTATGGGTCTGGTGCCACGGGAGAGTTCTTTGACGCGCGGGTTTTGCCGGGCTATGGCGCGCATCTTTTTCAGGATCGCCATCTGGACTTGCTGCAAAATCGCGAGGCGGTCAGCTACGACGACTACGTCGCACTTTGGCAGGAAACGGATTTGTCGCAGGGCACGCCGGACCGGGCCAAGGGCCGTTTCCGTCTGACAGGAACCGAAAGTGACAAACGCATCTATGTCGATCGGGAAGCCTGAGGCGGGGGCCCACGCGCCGGGCAAGCTGATCTTGTCGGGCGAGCATTCGGTGATCTACGGTGCGCCGGCCCTGGCCATAGCCATTGCGCGCTACACGGAGGTCTGGTTCACGCCGATGGGTCTGGGCACGGGGTTGAGCACGGCGTTTGCCAATCTGTCCAGCGGTGCCACTTACCCTTTGCAACTTCTTTCCAAGTTCAAATCCAGCCTCGACAGCCGTTTCGATCAATTCGCGCGGGGGGAGTTGAAGGTGCAGGAGGTGCTCAGGCAGCCTGATGATCTGGCGGTCTACACGCTGGCCTCGCTTTTGCAGGACAAACCTGCCAACAGAGACGCGATCCCGGGCTTCGGCGCGATGGGCGCTTTGCCTTCTCCCGGAGAGTTGGGCAGCCGATCTGACCTGCCTGTGGGTGCCGGGATGGGCTCTTCCGCAGCTATTGTCGCGGCGACCACTGTGCTGTTTGAGGGGCTGCTAAAGCGGCCCAAGACAGAGGATGAACGGCTTGAACGGGTGCGCTTTTGCGAGCGTCTCAAACACGGTGTTGCAGGTCCCATTGATGCCTCTGCGGTGGTGCGTGGCGGGTTGGTGCAGGTGGAAAGCGCGCAGAAGAGCGCGAATGCCTGCGGTTTGCCAGCAGGCCATAGCCTCGTCACGGGTGACGGTTGGTTTTGGGTGCTGCACGGTCGTCCGGTGACAGGCACGGGGGAATGCGTGAGCGCTGTGCGGGCGGCGCACAGCAAGGATCACGCGCTCTGGGCGGATTTCGCGGCCTGCACCCGGGCGATCGAAGCCGCGCTCTTGTCGCGTAACGATCCCAGCGCTGCACTGACCGAAAACCAGCGGCTGTTGGAGCGGATTGGCGTCGTGCCGGAAGCCACGCAGTCTTTTGTGCGCGCAGTTGAGGCCGCTGGAGGTGCTGCCAAGATTTGTGGCGCAGGAGCTGTCCGGGGTGACAAGGGCGGCACCGTACTGGTCCGTTTGGAAAGCGCGGAGGCGATGAAGGCATTGATGTCTGATCATCCCGGAATGGCCTGGGACAAGTTGCAGATGTCACCCACCGGCGCGGCAGCAGGGCCTGCGCCCAAACCGGTGCAAGGCTTCGTCGGGTGACCGCTGGCGCGCAAGAGGTAACAGCCAGCGCGCCGGGTTCAATTATGATCACGGGGGAGCATGCGGTGGTTTATGGCCATGCCGCCATCGTTGCAGCGATTGACCAGCGCGTCACCGTCACCCTCGTGCCGCGAACCGATCGACGTGTGGTGATCCAGTCGGATATTGCCCCGCAGCTTGAAGGTTGCCTTGATAAACTCTCAATCGATGGGGTCTACCGATTTGTTTTGGCGGCCATCGCGTGCCATGTTTCAGCGATCCCTACCGGGTTTGAGCTGTTCATCACGTCCGATATCAACCCTACGCTGGGCCTTGGTTCATCGGCTGCGGTTACGATCGCGACCCTGGGCGCTTTGACCCGTCTCGCGGATAAAGATACGTCCGCCCTTCACGCGGATGCCTTAGCCATCGTGCGAAAACTGCAAGGGCGCGGCAGCGGAGCTGATCTTGCGGCGAGCCTGTCAGGCGGCATGATTTCATACCGCGCTCCGATTGCGGAAGCGGAGGCGCAGATTGCTCCCTTACCGCTGCCTGAGCCTCAGCTGAGCCTGAAGTACTCGGGGTACAAAACACCGACGGGTGACGTGCTCGCCCGGATCGCGCAAGGGGCGCGCGGGAAAGAGGCGGAGTATGACGCGCTCTATGCGCGCATGGGGCAGGCGGCGGAGAAGGCCATCTCAACGGCCCAGGTTCAGGATTGGGAGGGTTTCGCGCTCTGGCTCAATGCTTATCAGGAACTGATGGCGGTGCTTGGCGTAAGTGATGCACCCTTGGAGCGCATCATCCGAGAGGCGCGGGCGGCGCCGCAAACCCGCGCAGCCAAGATATCTGGATCCGGGCTTGGCGACTGCGTCCTTGCACTTGGCCCTCCGCCGTCGGGTTTTGAAGATGTGCGCATCGCATCTGAAGGGCTGCGCGTTGATGGCTGATGCTGTGAGAGAACTGTTGGCCCACGCGATGGCGGAGGTGAAAGAGGCCCAGCCCGCCAAGAGTGCCGCGCCCAGCAATATCGCGCTGTCGAAGTACTGGGGCAAGCGTGATGCCGCGCGCAATCTGCCTTTGAATAGTTCGATCTCCATCTCTCTAGGTGCGCTTGGCTCGCACACGCAGGTGCGTCCGTCTGACACGGGCGAGGATCTGGTTTCGCTGGATGGGCAGGCGTTGCCGTCAGAAAGCGCTTTCGCGGTAAAAGTGCTGCGTTTCGCGGATCTCTTTCGTGGAGACCGTCGGCTTCCGTTGCAAATCGACACAGTGAATACGATTCCGACGGCCGCAGGTCTTGCATCCTCCGCATCTGGTTTTGCGGCGCTCACGCGGGCGCTTTGCGGGGCCTTTGGGCTGTCCTTGGATGAAACGGACATGAGCCGGATCGCGCGCCTCGGCAGCGGCAGCGCGGCACGCTCGATTTGGCATGGCTTCGTGCGTTGGAACAAGGGCGATGCTGCCGATGGTTCCGACAGCCACGGTGTTCTTCTGGACCAACGATGGGATGATTTTCGGATCGCGATTGTGCCCGTAGACAAAAGCGAGAAGCCGCAGTCCTCCCGCGACGGGATGAACCATACGGTTGCGACTAGTCCGTTGTTTGCGCCTTGGCCAACACAGGCAGAGGCCGATTGCGCGGCTGTCGAAAAGGCTGTCCGCGCAAAGGACTTCGATGAACTGGGACCGAGGGTGGAGCAGAACGCGCTCGCCATGCACGCGACCATGTTGGCCGCGCGCCCGCCGCTCAGCTATCTGTCTCCGAAAAGCTGGGAGGTATTGGGTTCCCTTTGGGACGCGCGCGGGGAGGGGCTGCAGGCCTACGCGACGATGGACGCAGGACCGAACGTCAAACTGATTTTCCTGTCCCATACCAGCGACGATGTGGTCACCTGCTTCCCACAGGCGAGCGTCATTGCGCCCTTTGAAAACGTCCCGCCTTCCTAGCGCAGCCGCCCTTTGTCGCGCTGCGCCTGGCCGATCCGTCGAATTGTCGCGCCAAGCTCCATGAACTGTTTTTCCAGCGGATTGGTCTTGCGCCAGATCATGCCGATGGTGCGTTTGGGTGTGCTCTGCGTGAAGCGCGCGATGCCCACATCGGTCCCCCGCGTCTCCAGCGGGACGGCCATTTCCGGGATCAGCGTCAGCCCCAAACCGGCATCCACCATCTGCACCAGCGTGCTCAGCGAGGATCCTTCCATCAGCAGGCTAGGGTCAGACGGTTTCATCGCGCAAAAGGCCAAGGCCTGGTCACGAAAGCAATGGCCCTCTTCCAGCAGCAGCAGCTTCATCTGTTGCAGCTGATCGGGTTTCGGCACCGGTTTGCGGGTGTCCTCGGCGGAACGGATCAGCATGAACTCCTCTTCGAAAAGCGCGAACTCCCGCAGGTTGGGTTCAGAGACCGGAAGTGCCGCGATCACGAAGTCCAGCCGCGATTGGATCAGATCATCCATCAGCGATTGCGTGATTGATTCGCGCGGGCGCAGGTCCAGGTCAGGCAGGCTTTTTGACAGGCTTCGGATCAGATCGGGCAGCAGGTACGGCGCAAGCGTCGGGATGATCCCCATCCGCAGCTTGCCGGTGAGCGGCCCGTCCGGTTTGCGCGCCAGTTCGGAGATATCCTCAACATCGCTGAGCACCTGGCGCGCGCGCAACAGGAAGTCCTCGCCCAGAGTGGTCAGCCTGATTTGCCGCGCCGTCCGCTCCACCAGGGGCGAGCCAAGCATGGTCTCAAGCTCTTTGATCTGCACCGAAAGCGCGGGCTGGGAGATCGCGCAGGCGGCTGCCGCGCGTCCGAAATGCCCGTGCCGGGCCAGCGCATCAAAATAGCGGAAGTGTTTGAGGGTGAGATTTATCATAATCTATAGCTATCGGTTCTTTAATTTTTTTCAATTGGATTTTATCGCGTGGGTCAACTATCCCCGGTGCATTGCTTGAACCCAGAACAATCCAGGTAAAAGGAGCTTCCCAACATGGACGGAAACAGAATGCCGGGTCTCGGCGGTTGCCCTGTCAATCACGGCGGCAACACGGCTGTGGGCGCACCGGTGACCAAGTGGTGGCCCAGCGCGCTCAACCTTGACATCCTGCACCAGCACGGTGCGCGCACCAACCCGATGGATGTGGATTACAACCATCGTGAGGCGGTCAAAGCGCTCGATTTTGACGCGGTCAAGGAAGACGTCAAGGCCTTGATGACCGAGAACCAGGATTGGTGGCCGTCCGACTGGGGGCACTACGGCGGGTTGATGATCCGTCTGGCGTGGCATTCGGCGGGGTCCTACCGCATTCAGGACGGACGCGGTGGTGCGGGCTCCGGCAACATCCGCTTTGCGCCGCTGAACTCCTGGCCTGACAATGCGTCGCTGGATAAGGCGCGCCGCCTGTTGTGGCCGGTCAAAACGAAGTACGGCAACGCGCTGTCTTGGGCGGACCTGATCATTCTGTCCGGCAACATGGCGTATGAAACCATGGGGCTGAAGACCTTCGGTTTCGGCTTTGGCCGCGAAGACATCTGGGGTCCCGAAACAGACGTGTACTGGGGGTCGGAGAACGAGTGGCTGGCCCCGTCCGAGAACCGCTATGCCGATCTTGATGACGTATCAACGCTGGAAAACCCGCTGTCTGCGGTGCACATGGGGCTCATTTATGTGAACCCCGAGGGCGTGAACGGCGTGCCCGATCCCGCGCGCACCGCGCGGCATGTGCGCGAAACCTTCGCGCGCATGGCGATGAACGATGAGGAAACCGCAGCGCTCACTTGTGGCGGGCATACCGTCGGCAAGGCGCACGGCGGCGGCGGTCACGGTGCCAACATTGGCGCCGATCCCGAGGCTTGCCCGGTGCACATGCAGGGCTTTGGCTGGGCCAACCCGGGGCAGTCGGACAAGGCGTCCGACAACTTCACCTCCGGCATCGAAGGCGCTTGGACCAAGGAACCCACCAAGTGGGACATGGGCTATTTCGACTATCTCTTCGGCTACGAGTGGGAGCTGATCAAAGGCCCCGCGGGCGCGCATCAGTGGACGGCAAAGGACATGCCCGAAGATGAAAAGCCGCTCGATCCCTCCGATCCCTCTGGCCGCGCGATCCCGCTGATGACGGACGCTGATATGGCGATGAAGGTCGACCCGATCTACAATGAGATTTGCCAGCGTTTCCGTGCGGACCCGGAGTATTTCGCCGAAACATTCGCGCGCGCCTGGTTCAAGCTCACGCACCGCGACATGGGGCCAAAGGCGAATTACTACGGCCCCGATGTACCCGCAGAAGACCTGATCTGGCAGGACCCGATCCCGGCGGGCCCGACGGATTATGACGTGGCGGCGGTGAAGGCGCAGATCGCGGACAGTGGTTTGACGGCTGTTGAGCTGATCACCACCGCCTGGGACAGCGCGCGGACCTTCCGCGGCTCTGACAAGCGGGGCGGCGCCAATGGCGCGCGAATCCGGCTTGCACCGCAGAAAGACTGGGCGGGGAATGAGCCCGAGCGCCTGGCCAAAGTGCTCGGCATTCTGGAGCCCATCGCCGCGAAAGCAGGCGCGTCCATCGCGGATGTGATCGTGCTGGGTGGCAGCGTCGGCTTGGAAATGGCGATCAAGGCGGTTGGTCATTCGATGGAGGTGCCCTTCACCCCCGGTCGCGGGGACGCTAGCCAGGAAGAGACGGATGTGGACAGCTTCGGCGTGTTGGAGCCGGTCGCGGACGGGTTCCGCAACTGGCAGAAGGAGGCCTACTCGGTCTCCGCCGAAGAGATGCTGCTGGACCGGGCTCAGCTGATGGGTCTGACGGCGGCGGAGATGACCGTCCTGATGGGCGGCCTGCGGGTCATCGGCGCCAATCACGATGGCAATGCCTACGGTGTTTTCACGGACCGTGTGGGTGCGCTGACGAATGACTTCTTTGTCAACCTCACGGACATGAGCTACAGCTGGCATCCGCTGGACGATGGCACCTATGAAATCCGTGACCGCGCAACGGAGGAAGCCAAGTGGAGTGCGACAAGCGCTGACCTGGTCTTCGGTTCAAACTCCGTCCTGCGCGCCTATGCGGAGGTTTATGCCCAGGACGACAATGGTGAGAAGTTCGTGCGCGACTTCGTCTCCGCCTGGACCAAGGTGATGAACGCCGACCGCTTCGACCTGGTCGCCTAAGCTCTCTTGTCCGGGCGGTCTGATGGGACCGCCCGGACATCCCATTTCCTGCGCTTCATTTTCTTTACGTGCAACACGCTCGCGCCTTCGCTTTTGATAGGCACCCTCTCCATAAATTCCCGGCCCACGCCTTGGCCCATACTTCTGGACAGGTCGCGTGCTGGCATGCCACGATCCCCCTGTCGATTTGAAAGCTGCGCATCACGCACGCGGCTCTTTGCTCTGATTTTATGGGTGACATTATGTTTCGCAGCGCATGCGCCGGCATTTTTGCGGGCTTACTCTCCCTTCAAATCGCACAGGCCACCCCGCTGACGGAGGCCGAAAAGCTTCGGTTGAGACCGCTGACGGTCAATCAGCTGCCCATTTCTGGCGTGGTCCGACCAGAAAGCCGAATCGCGCTTCCGCCAAAGTATGAGATCATCAAACCCGATCAGATCGAGCTGACGGACGCCGATATCCCGGACCACATCGTGCTCAAATTCGTTGATGGCAGTCGGATCAGGGCGACGAACCCGGACGATCTGAACACGCAGACAAATGACCCGGGGATCTTGCAACGACGGCTGGATGCCTTGATCGCCCGGGTGGACCGGATGGACGCCTACGATCTGCACCAGTTGGAGCGCCAGAACTTGCGCCCCGATGACGTGGCGCGCGAGCTTGAGCAGGTGCGCGCGCTACTCAAATCCGCGCCGCTTGATCGCTGGGGAAAAATGTACGCCCTTTCAGACAGCTTTCTGGAGCGCATCAGGATCAACGCCGATCTGCACTGGGAGTCCCAAACCGCGGATCTGGCCGCCTACTACTGGTTTAAGCTCACGGAGGCGAAAGACAGCGCGCGGCTGGTCAACGCCTTGAACGCCTTTGAGATCGTGGAGGAGGTCTATTTCCACCCGGCCCTGTCTGACCCGCAGGACCTTCCACTGCCCACGCGGAACATGCAGCCAAACCAAGGGTATTTGGCCACGGCCAGCCAGGGCGGGATTGGCGCACAACCGCTTTGGGGCATCGTGCCCGGGGCGCGGGGGAACAATGTAGCGGTCATTGACATCGAAAACGACTGGACGGTGGATCACGAGGACATGCCGCCGCTCGATCCAATTGATGGCCGCGTGAACGGGGGCCGGGATGCCCAGCACGGCACCGCCGCGATGAGCGTGATGGTCGCGCCACTGAACGGATACGGTATCACCGGCATCATCCACGAAGCGCAGGGTGGTGTGGTTTCCTTTAACCGTAACCTCGCCTCTACCTATTACCTCAACCTTGCCGACGCGATCATATTCGCCGCGCGCAATCTGCGGGTCGGCGATGTGTTGTTGATTGAGCAGCAGCTCCGCTCCTTGAAGCTCAACAATGCAACCTGTGCCTGCGGTGGGGATCCGGGCGGATGCGGGTTGCTGCCGGTTGAGCAAAGCAATTTGATCTTTGACGCGATTAAGGCAGCGTCCGCGATGGGTGTCATTGTCATCGAACCGGCTGGCAACGGATTTCAGGACCTCGATAAGCCGCGTTACAACGGCAAGTTCAACCGGTCGGTCCGGGATTCCGGTGCGATTATGGTCGGCGCAAGCTTTGCCGGGACCGACACGCGGGCGCTGTGTTCCAGCAACACGGGCACCCGCGTTGATCTTCATGGTTGGGGCAGGGGCGTGATGGCGGCGGGCTATGGCGAAAGCCAGAACGCGATTGATCCCACGCTTCGCTTTGGCACAGACCCAAGCGATCAGCGGCAATGGTACAGAAGCGATTACAACGGCACCTCCAGCGCCGGGCCCATCGTGGCGGGTGCGGTGGGTGCGGTGCAAAGCATCCTGGTGGAGCGCGTCTATCCCCCCATGAACCGAGTAGAGGTTCGCGATCTGTTGGCTGTGACCGGCACGCAGCAGACGGCCGGGAACGACATTACCTCATCGCTGGGCAACATCGGGCCGCGTCCTGATCTGGAAGAGGCGGTGGCCCGGCTCAACATCACTCATCCCGCGCCTTCCCCCTCCGAGCCGGAGGAAACGCCGCCAACGGAACTGGCATTCGTCACTGACGCGCAAGTCATGCGCACGGTTGCCGGTGTGGAAGGGACACGCACCCGGCGCATCAGCTTTCGCAGCGGCCTGGTCGCTGTGGGGCGGCTCGAATACGGCGAACGCAGGAACAGGCCCTGCTTCTTTCGCATCGACGCGGTCGACTTCGAAAACGCTCTGCCTGCGAACCAGATCCGAGAGGTCACGCTTTGCGGGACAAACGGCGTAGTGCCGAATTCACGCAAAAGCGTGCCACGAAAGAACATGGTCGCGGGCCGGGAATGGAGGGAAGTGATGACCGGCGTTCAGGTCTGCAACTCCTCTTCTCGGAACAGGTTTTACCGGATGAAGGGCCTGCGCATGCACTATGCCTTTGTGCGCCCCGACGGCACGCTTGATATCAACACCAGAAGCCCCGCGGAACATGACCGCATTCGCTGTGATGGGGATTGGGGGCGCACGGCGCGTTGTTTCGGCAACGCAGTGGTCACAGGCCTCGTGATCCACGAAACCCGGGATCGGAACTCTGACTACGCGCTGTCCGGTCTGCAGGTCATCTGCCGCCGGATCGGTCTGCAATAGGTCGCGCTTTGCGCTGGTCAGGCCTCTGCCGCCGCCTCCAATCCTGAGAGCGCGAGCAAAAGCTGCATCACCTCCTCCGCGCCATCCCCCTTGCGCAGTGAGGTGAAAACAAAGGGCTTGCCGCCTCGCCCTACCGTTGCATCCGCGCGCATTACCTCCAGCGAGGCGCCGACATGGGGGGCGAGATCGGTCTTATTGATCACCAGAATGTCGGAGCGTTTGATCGCCGGGCCGCCCTTGCGCGGGATCTCTTCACCCGCGGCGACATCTATGACGTAAACGGTGATATCGGCAAGCTCGGGGCTAAACGTCGCTGACAGGTTGTCGCCCCCGCTTTCGATGAGCACGATATCCAGGTCGGGGTGCCGTTCTTGCATCCGCGCCACCGCCGCGAGGTTGATGGAGGCGTCTTCGCGGATGGCGGTATGCGGGCATCCGCCGGTTTCCACCCCGATAATGCGGTCAGATGGCAGGATTTGCATGCGCGTCAGCGCCTCGGCGTCTTCCTGGGTGTAGATGTCGTTGGTGATGACCCCGATGGAAAAGCTCTGCTTCAGACGTTCCGACAGGCGCGCGGTCAGCGTTGTTTTGCCCGCGCCCACGGGGCCGCCAATGCCGATGCGCACCGGGCCGTTGACTTGGCTCATGACTGAAAAACCCTCACTTCCAGGTGCTCCTGCCGCATCGCTGCGATGTCAGACAGGAAGGCGTTGCTGTAAAGATCATCCAGCCGCGCCTCTGCCGTGTCGGCGGCAAGCGTCTGAATGACCGGCTGCATGTTTCGCATGACCCGCTGCGCGCCGGTCTGACCAAGGGGCATCAGCCGCTGCGCCGCTGAGATGATGTTGCCTGCAAAGCTCTGAAGATAGAGCGGGACAACGCGCGTTACCGCAATCCCCTGCTGACGGGCCGCATGGCTGACCGCGAGCGGCAGGACGACGTCGGGCACCTCAAGCGCCCAGACGTCCCGCACGACCCTGGCAAAGGCCGCACCCTGCTTTGACGCCTC
>JBCCPS010000090.1:0-12014 GCA_039024775.1 Pseudomonadota bacterium | reverse complement strand
ATCCACGCGGTCGCCGACCGTCACCTTCTTGTATCGCCCGTTCGACAGCCGCACCAGCGCGCGGCGGTTCGACGGTTTGCCGTAAACCCCGATGAGGTTCACCTTGCGCAGGTTGATCGCGTTGCGCACCGTGGCCTGTTTGGCTACCGAGGTCTTCGACGGTATTTTGGGCGTGACGGTACGTGGCGCTACCTGGCGCGCCGCGACCCGTTCTTCCTGCGCCTGGGGCTGCGGCGTGCGCTGTGCGCGGCGCACGATCCGCTGGAAGTTGCGCGGCCGGGTGTCAGGCCGGAGTGAGGCGCGCACCGCTTGAGCGGTCGGGTTCACGAAGGCACGCGCGTCTTCCTCCGCGCCCTCGGCCGTCTCGTCCTCTGGCGCGCTGGCCTCTGCCTCCGCTTGCGCGGCGGCCGCCGCCGCAGCCGCAGCCGCAGCTTCGGCCTGCTCTTGAATGGATCGCGGTCGCAACTGGGGCCGGAAGCCTGCCAGTTCTTGCCGTGTCACGCCGCCCAGTTCAGCGCGTTCCCGGT
Source organism: Pseudomonadota bacterium (assembly GCA_039024775.1). Lineage (GTDB taxonomy): Bacteria > Pseudomonadota > Alphaproteobacteria > Rhodobacterales > Rhodobacteraceae > Sulfitobacter. The sequence goes on along the minus strand of JBCCPS010000090.1, from coordinate 11,487 downwards.
TCTCGACCAGATCATCGGGCCGCACCTGCGGGCGGAAGCCGGCCAATTCGGGGCGCACACCCGTGTCCTGAGGCACCGTTTGGAACCGCGTCGGTGTCTCGGGCGGCACAACGGGGGGACGGCCAAGAAAGACGGTATAGCCGTCAGGGCTCAGCGCGCCTGCCGCCGTGGCCACCACGAGGCCTTGATCATTGAACTCAAACCGTGTGCCCGGGGCCGCCGGGTTCGCCACGCTGTCCATCGCCAGATCGGTGCTGAAAGACGGAGCAGGGGGCAAGGCCACGGCATCGGAGGCCGCGCTCACCGGGTCAATGCTGGCCAAATAGAGATCATCAAGATTGATCAGGCCAGAGGGCTCGGGCGGAACCCCGGGCGCGCGCGGCCAAATGCCGGTCGCGGCGTATTTTGCTTCCAGCTCCTGCTCTGTCAGTTCGACGATTTGCGGGGCCACCGGCTCTTGCAGCGCGTCCAGGACGGCTGTGTCTTCATCGCTGAGCGTCGGCTCAAGGGAGGCCGTACGCACGCGTTCTTGTGCGTCCTCGGTCAAGGGCGCTTGCGGCTCCTCCACAGGGGCGGAGGCCGTCGCACGCGGGGCGCGGTCGCCAAAGAGCCGCGACAGGTTCAGCCCGTCATCGAGAAACACAGATGCCCAGGCGGCGACACCGGCCAGGAACACCAGCATGGCGGCGGTCAGGATCAGGCCCAGAAAACGCGGCTTGCCGCCCACATCAGCACGGCGCGCGCCGAAGACCGTCATCCGTTCAGCCTCGGACGGGGCAGGCCCCGCAGCGGCGGCCTGAAGACGCGCTGGCGGCGCGGCAGTGGACGCGGCTGCAGCGCGGCGTTTGGACAAGAAGCGCTGCACCGGTGCTGCGGCAGCGCTGGCTGCCGTCAGCGCCGCGGCACCAAAGTTGGGCCGCTTTGAGGCTGGCACTGTGTCCTGCGGGATGCCGCCTGTGTCTGCGGCCAGCACCGGTTCCGCCGCGGCTGGCGCTTCTAGGGCAGGGGCGCTGAGCCTCGGTTCGGTGCGCGGGGGCGGGCCTGCGCTGCGGCGGCTGCTGAACCCCGGGGCAGGGTCTGCGACCAAGGCGGGCGCAGCCTCGGGCTTTGGCGCGGGCGCATCCCGGCGTGCCGCCCCCAGCGATGGCATCACGGGGATCGGGTCTTGGGTCGTCTCTGCGCCTGGCGTGTCCTCAAGTGTTTCCGCTTTTGGCTCTTCTTCCGGCAAGTCGGGCAGGGGCGTGGCCGACACGAAGGGTTCAGGGATCAGGGGTTCCTCGGCCGCATTATCGCCGGTTGCGGGCGCTTCAGGTTCCTGCGGTGTGGCACGGCTGCGGAACAAGGGTTCGGGCTGCGGCGCAGTGACGGCTTCCGGCTCTTCCTGCGCTGCGTCAGACGTGGCTTTCGCCTTTGCAGGCTCGGGCTCTGATGCTGTCGCCTCCAGCGGCGTCAGGGCCTCTGGTGAAGGGGTCTCCTCCGGCTCGGGCGCTTTGGCCATTGGGCCCGCCTCCGCGTCCACATCGCCCAGCACGACGACGGCGATGCCATCAGGCTCAACTTTTGCGCCGTCGGGCAAAAGCTGTGCCGACAGGGTTGTTGGGCCAAAGAACGGCTCCCCCAGATACGGGGCATCGCCCGGAACGGTGGCAAAGGACACCGGGTCGAACTGGTGTTCCTGGGCAAAGCCTTCCGCTTCCGCAAGGGTTTCCTTGGCCACGGCGGAGACATGGGTTTTGTCGCCCTCGGCACTTATATCAAAGGCCAAATCCGCCACATCATAGGGTGTGGCACCCTGCAAAGCCTGGATTGCCGCGTCCTTGCGGGCGGCCTCGTCCAGTCCGGGCGTGTCAATTGTCAGGTACTTGATCTGCCCTGCAGGCAACAGCAGCTTGGTAAAGACACCCGCTGGATCGAGCGCGGTCGCGGTGCGACGCAGCACCGCCAATTCGCCCGCAAGGTCCGCGCTGTCCAGCCCGACCTGACCCACAGACCGCCAGCCGCCTGCCGCGCGATGCAGCAGACTGATGCCGTCAAAAGACAGGGATAGGGCGAAATTGGGCTTCATCGCGGTCTCTCTATCATGCCTTCAAGCCGCGCAACCGCGGCCTGGCACGCACCTAAGATAGCGCGACCAGCGGTTTAAGAAAAGGGCTGTAGGCGCGGACGTTTGCGCGGCGGTCTTGGTGCAGCGCGCCAGCGGCGCAACGCACGCCTAGGTAGGTGCCGATTAACCCTATGCACATAAAACCCCAGGCGCTGCAGCGGCCGGGCTAAAGCACCTGTCCGGCAAAAAAAGGATCAGAGGCGCGAAGCACTGCGTCATCCTGAGCTCAAGATGGTGGGCCCCGGCCCATCTCGACCCTATCCGTTTGGCGGCGCCGCTACTTTAACGACCTCCCGCAAGACATTCAGATGATTTGAAAAAGCCGCAAGGGACCATCCCTTGCGGCCCAAAGGGCTGCGCGTCAGCCCGCCTTTTGCAGCGCCTGATCGAGGTCCGCGATCAGATCATCGGCGTCCTCCGTCCCAATCGACAGGCGCACCACAGCAGGCCCTGCGCCCGCGGCCTCCTGCTGTTCGGCAGAAAGCTGCCGGTGCGTGGTGGAGGCGGAGTGAATCACAAGGCTGCGCGCATCGCCCAGGTTCGCCACATGGCTGAAGATCTCCAGCGCGTTCACCATTTTCACGCAGGCGTCATAGCCGCCCTTGAGCTTCACAGTGAACAACGCGCCCGCGCCGCGTGGGCAGACCGTTTTGACCCGCTTGAAGTAGGGCGAGGATTTCAGCCCCGCATAGGTCACTTGTTCGACCGCATCGTGGCCTTCAAGCCAGGTCGCGATCTTCTCGGCGTTGGCCACATGGCGTTCCATCCGCAAGGAGAGCGTTTCGGTCCCCATCAGCGTGTAATGCGCGGCTTGCGGGTTCATCGTCATGCCCAGATCGCGCAGGCCGATGGCAATGCCGTGGAAGGTGAAGGCCAGGTTGCCAAAGGTCTCGTGGAACTTCAGCCCGTGGTAGGCGGGCTCCGGTTCGCTGAGCGAGGGGAACTTGTCATTGGCCGACCAGTCAAAAGTGCCGCTGTCCACAACGCAGCCGCCCGTGACGGTGCCGTTGCCGGTGAGGTATTTGGTCGTGGAATGCACCACCAGCGTCGCGCCGTGTTCGATGGGCCGCACCAGATATGGCGTGGCCGACGTGTTGTCGATAATGAGCGGCACGCCCGCTTCATCAGCGATGTCGGCGATGGCGCGCACGTCCATGATATAGCCGCCGGGGTTCGCGATAGCCTCGCCGAAAACCGCGCGGGTGTCGTCGTCGATGGCGGCCTTCACCGCGTCCAGATCGTCGAAATCCACGAACTTGCAGGACCACCCAAAGCGCTTGATCGTCTGCGAAAACTGCGTGACCGTCCCGCCGTAAAGCCTTGTAGACGCAACGATATTGAGGCCCGGACCCATCAACGGGAAAAGCGCCATGATCTGCGCTGCGTGCCCGGAGGAGCAGCAGACAGCCCCCACGCCGCCCTCCAGCGTGGCAATGCGTTCTTGCAGCACCGCCACCGTCGGGTTGGTCAGGCGCGAATAGATGAAGCCCACTTCTTGCAGGTTGAAAAGCGCCGCCGCGTGCTCGGCATCGCGAAAGACGTAAGCGGTCGTCTGATAGATCGGGGTCTGGCGCGATCCGGTTGCCGGATCAGGCCGCGCGCCCGCGTGGATCTGGAGGGTGTCAAAGCCGTAGGTCGGGCCGTCGGTCATGGGGGTCTCCCTTGTCAAAGCTTGGGCTTTGGTTACGGCAAGGGCCCAAGCCGCGCAAGTTGGGTGGGACGTTAAGGAACATCTGTTCTGCCACGCAGCATCAGTTCGGAACAGAGGTTCTGCCCGTGCACCGCGTGCAGGACGCAGCCCGCCTCAGGCCGCCTGTGACGCTGCCGTCAGCAGCCGGTCTACCACCGCCAGCAGCCCCGCTTTGCGCACGGGCTTGGCCAGATAGTCGTCAAAACCTGCGCTCAGGAACGCTTCCCTTTCGCCTTGCAACGCATGGGCGGTGAGCGCCACGATGGGCGTCGCAGGCCGCCCCAAAAGCGTATCGCGGGCGCGGATCGCCTGCATGGCCTGCATTCCGTCCATCACCGGCATCGAGATGTCCATCAGGATCAGATCGAAGCGCTGCGCATCCGCGAAGCTGAGCGCCTCTGCACCGTCCTTGGCAAAGACCAGCTGGCAGGCCTGCGGTTCTAACATGCGGCGCACGATCTCGCGGTTTACGTGGGTGTCGTCGGCCACCAGGATCCGCGCCTCGCGCAGGTGTGGTGCATGCGCGGGCGCCTGTGCGACTTGCCCTGCCCGCTCAGGCGTCTTTGCGCGGTCAGCCCCCGGTGTTTCAGGGGGTGCCAGCGCGCTGGAAAGCGCGCGCAGCAGGTCATTTGTGCGGAAGGGTTTGGCAAGCACCTGATCTACGCCCAGCTCGGCGAGCCGCTTGGCCAGATTTGGCGCATCGCTGGCGGGCAAAACCACAACCGGCATGATCCTCTTGGGAAACGCAGCGCGCAGGTCCTGCACCAGTTCAAGCCCGGTCTGCTCTGGCATCGCCTGATCCGTGAGGATGAGGTCAAAAGGCTGCGCACGCAGAGCCTCCAGTGCAAGCTTTGCGGAGGCCGCGAACGTGATTTCAGCGCCTTTCGCGCGGAGCAGACGGGCCAGAGCCGCGCGGCTGGCTTCCAGGTCATCCACGACAAGCACGCGTTTGCCGCGCAAGATCTGATCGTCCTGGCTTGCGGGGTCGCGGTCCACCGGCGGCAAATGTAGATCAAAGAAAAATCGGGATCCGCGCCCCGGCGTCGATTGCAGCCTCAACTCACCGCCCATCAGCCCCACGAGGCTGCGCGAAATCGACAGGCCCAGGCCCGTGCCGCCATAATTGCGCGTGGTGGAGCTTTCGGCCTGGGTGAAGCTGTCAAAGACAGCGCGCTGTTTTTCCTCGGAAATGCCGATCCCTGTGTCGCGGACTTCAAGCATCAGGCGCGCCATGCCCGTCTCCTTATGGGTGCATGTGACCCCGACAAGGACATAGCCCTCCCCAGTAAACTTGATCGCATTGCCGATGAGATTGGTCAGCACCTGGCGCAACCGGCCCGGATCGCCGGAAAAGGCGGCTGGCAGATCGGGCGGCAGATCGACAATGAGGTCGAGCCCCTTGGCCCGCGCACTTGGCCCCAAAAGCAGGCAGACGTCCTCAACACAGCGCTGCAGGTTGAAGGTCTGATCCTCAATGACCAGCTGCCCTGCCTCCACCTTGGAGAAATCGAGGATGTCGTTGAGAATGGAAAGCAAAGCATGGCCCGAGCTGTGGATCGTCTCCACCAGGCTGCGCTCGCGTTCGGGCAGCTCTGCCGATTGCAATAACTCCGCCATGCCGACCACCCCGTTCATGGGCGTTCGAATTTCATGGCTCATATTGGCCAGAAACGCGGATTTGGCATGGCTGGCTTGCTCCGCATCCCGCCGCGCGCGCTCTAGCTCAGCAGTTTTGCGCGTAATCTCAATCTGGTAGATTACCGCGCCCGCCGTGCTCATCACCAGCGCCACCGACAGGCCGATGTAGATGTTGAGCATCAATTGATCGGGGTAATCCGCATCGAGCATCTCCAGCGTCGCCGCCGGGAAGAAAAAGAGATAGCAGTAAAGCGCAAAGGTTGCGATCACCATGGCGATCCCCAGTTTCAGACCGCTCATCAGAATGGCATAGATGGGCATCGCAAAGAGGATTGAGGCTTCGGACGAAAACATCCCGCCCGCGTAGATCGCGTGCCAGACGAAGATGGCGAAGGCGTAGATCAGGCTGCCATTCAGGCAGAACTCAGTCCATCGGAACTTCCAATAGAGCAGCGGAAACAGGATGAACGCGTTGATAAAGATCGTGACGTTTTCCGAATAGCTCCGTTCGGGTTCGGGCATGCCCGGCACCACGAAAATCGCCAGCGCAGTGGACAGAAGAAAGCCCAGGAAACACGCGGCATTCATCGTCCGGATGCGCACCGTTGCAAGCGGATCATCCGGAACGGAAGGCCAGGCAAAATCAAGCAGTTTCGCGTTCACAAGCCAGCACTTAGGCCAGAAACGATAGCAGAAGCTTAACGTCTGCAGTGGCGCCGGTCAGGGCACCGCCCTCAGCGCATCCAATAGCCGTTTTTCTTGATCTTGTTGCGGATCATCTGCTCGCGCCGGGGCAGGTTCTCCTGGTCAAAAAGCGCGCGCACCTTTGCGCCGCGCCCCTGGTAGACCATGCGTTTGAAGGCCTCCGACCCTTTGAGCAGTTTCTTGATCTTGTTGGGTGCCGCGACCTCTTCGAGCACCTCCACCACCCGGTCGCTTTCGCGCGCATAAAGCAGCGGCAAAAAGCGGTAGTGGCAGCTGATCTCCCCGTCCAAGAGCCCCTCGGGCAGCGTATCGCGCCCGCCGCCCAAGGCGTGGATCACCAGTGGCAGGGCGATCTGGTCCAGCCAGGGGTCCAGCGATTGCGCGGCCAGCTCTTGCGGGGTGTCATCGCGGATCGACAGGGCATACTCCTCAAACCGCGCGCCAAAGACTCGGGGGCAGCGGTAAAAGAAAAAGCCCGCGTTGAAATAGAGATAGCGCTGCCAGTATTCATCCGGGTGGCTCAGATCGAGCGTGCTGTCAAAATCGAGCCCGAAGCGGTCATAGAGCGCCTTCCAAATTCCCGCATACCCCGGCCCGTATATCTGCGGTTGCGGCCAGGTGCCTTCACGGCGCAGCGATGCGCTGGGGCGGTCGAAATCGAACGGCACGCCGCTCAAGGCCCCCGTGATCAGCGTGTCGGTGTCGAAAAACACGAACGGCTCGCCTTCGGGCAGGGCGCGCAGCATCTCGATCTTGTTGCCATGTGGGTAGGAGGCACCGAAGTGGCGGCTCTCGAAGGGGATGAACTCCGCCCCCATCTCCTCCAACAGTGCGCGCACGCCCGCGTTCTTGAGCCCCGGGTCCTCGGGCCAGCGCGGCCCGGGTTGGGGTTCGGCAATCAGCAGGCGACCGGTAAAGTCAGGGTCGCAGTGGCGCAAAGAGGCGGCGAAAAGCAGCGCCTCATACATCAGCCGACCCTGCTGGATCACGACGGCCACGTTGAAGGTTTGCGAAACCGAGTTGCCTCGTGCCATAGTCCTGCCACTGCCTTTGGTCTTTTGGCGAGTATAGGCAGGATTTGGAGACGGCAAAAGGCGGCAATTACCGCGATGCCTGCGCCGCGGTTTGAGTTGAACAGGTCCAGAGGATTTAAACGATGATTGATTTTGTATTCGCAATGATCGCGGCGGGTGCGGGCGGTGGCGGCGGGGATGCCACAGCAGAGGCCAATGCGGCCGCGGCGCTCAGCGCACCGCAGACCGCGCAGGTGGCCCCCGCAGAACCGACCGTGACACTGGGCGAGGGCACCAGTGTGGGCAGCAATGTGACCGTAGGCGGTGCCGCGCAAACGGGCGGCTTTGGGCTTTTGGCCGGCACGTCGGAGCAATCCCAGACCGCTGCCACACCCGCGCCGGAACCCGCACCGCCCGCCACGGTGTCGGTGCCCGCTGCCGCGCCGCAGCTTGCGCCCCAAGCAGGCTTTAACATGGCGGTGGTGCCCGCGGGTCTGGTGGCCGAAGACCAGACGCCCTCTGGCAAGTTCACCACCGCGGCAGAGGTCAAACCGATCCTTGGCGCCACCAAGGGCAATTGGGTGGCGGTGCGCGAATACGACGGCAGTGACTGGCTTTATGTCACGCATCTTTTCAGCTGGCGCTGCGGTCTGCACGCCATGGCGATCTCCATCAACGATGAACCGATGCAGAATTGGCCGCTGCCGCCCTGTCACACCCAATTCACCACGCCCAACGCGCTGCTGGAGGATGATGGCCTGCCCGCGCTGAAGCTGCGGCTGGGATCGGTGCAGAAGATCGACATCCAGATTGTCTATGACGACCTGAGCATGGAAGCCGCCAGTTTTCAGCGCGGAAACGTGCTTATTCCCTGATCCAAGCGAAATGCAAACAATTTGGGTCACCACACGTCGCTCTACCCGTTGAAATCTCTGATTTCATTTAGGGTTGAGAGACACCACCTTTTGCATTTCTGCTTTCTGCCTTCCTTTCGCCTGATTCGTACCCGTTGCCCTGCGGCCTTTGCCGCGGGGCGTCGCGTTTTTTGACAATGGGATTTGCGGCCCGCGCATTGGTTCTGATCGCTCAACAACCCGAGGCATCAATCCCGCCCCCGCGCCGCGAATGATGCTCATTTTTCACCAATCGCCTTTTTTGCAAGACCGCCCGTCAACCTCTCATTAACGCTTTGGAAAAATCCCCTTTTCATTGCGGAGCTATCAAGATGACGGACGCCACAGGAGACAAGTCAAACGTCGTGAACACCGTGTTGGGCTGTGACCCTCAGGTGAACGTGCGGATCACCGAAACCCCCAGCGGCACGCTGTTCATCGTGCTGGAACCTGCCGACCCGACCATGCCCATCGGCGATCTGGACGGCGTCTTTTTCAACCTTGCCGAGGACAGCGCGCTCGATGCGCTCAACTTCTTCCCCGACGCCAATGACGGCTCCATCTTTTCGCCCGTGACAGGCATCCAGAAGGCCGCCGACGCGGTCGACACGCTGGGCAACGGCGCGCAGGTGGCTGAAAGCTATGACGTGGGCATCCAGTTCGGCACGGTGGACAATTCCACCGCCGGTGAGGTGCCGCAGGCCAACTTCACGCTGTTTTCCGACAATGGCCCGATGACCATCGCCGATCTAGACCTCACCGGCTTTGCGGTGGTGGTGGACTCCGACGGCGGCAACGGCCAGGTGTTGACGGTGAATGACAAGGCGGGCGATGATCCCGTGCTGGTCAGCAAGGAAGTGCTGTTTGAGGACTTCGACGACATCCACCGCCCCGAACAAAGCGATGCGATTGAGACAAACGACGGCTGGGACGTGCGTTTCGACAAGCTTTTCACCAACGGCCACAACGACGGCACCGTGACGTTTGAAAAGGTGCTGACGGACGGCCCTGTTAGCCTGACGCTGGATCTGAGCACGCATAACACGCATGTTTTCGAAAACAGCGGCCGCTGGGCCGACAGCCTGCGGATTGAGGTCAATATGGACGGCCAGGGCTGGGTGCTGCTGGACGAATACCAGGTCAATGACGCGGGCACCGCACTCGTGGGCTCAGAGACCGGCCAGTCCTTTGACACCAGCGGTGCGACGGTCACCTATTCGGGCGGCATCCTCGACGGGGCGACAGACAGCGCGCAGTTCCGCGTGGTCTCTGACATCACTGCGAACGACGAGGTCATCAAGATCGACAACGTGTCGATCACCGCGAGTGAGGAGACCAGCGGCGGCACGGTCACGGTACCGGTCGAAACGGTGCTGGCGGCGGAAGATTTTGACAGCATCCACGATCCCGACGACAGCGCGCTGATCCAGTCGGATGCCCATTGGGAGGTGCGCCACGACCAGCTTTACACCGACGGCCACAACGACGGCACGCTGACCTTTTCGCCCCTGAGCGCGGACGGCGATGTCGAGCTTTGCTTTGACGCGCGCGTCAACGACGCCTCCAACTTCGAGGCCTCGGGCCACTATGCTGACTCTCTGACGCTCCAGGTCCGGTTGGATGACGGCAGCTGGCAGACGCTCGACAATTTCGTGGTCAATGCCGAAGGCACGGCTCTTGTGGGCAGCGAGACCGGCAATGAGATCACCGAAGATGGCAGTTCGCTCAGCTACGCGGGCGGCATCCTCGATGGGATCAGCGGCGATGTGCAGTTCCGGCTGATCTCCGACATCAGCGCGGGCAACGAACAGGTCTTTCTCGATAACTTCGAGATCAAGGAAGTGTCAGAGCAGATGGTCGATGACTGTCCCTCCGTCACGCTGGATTTCGAAGGGGTGGACGCGGGTGATGTGGTCTCCACCCAGTTTGCGGGTGTCACCGTCAGCGCACAGCGCGCGGGCGACAGTGAGAGCAGCGCCAATGACGCGATGATCTTTGACAGCGCCAATCCGACGGGCGGCGATCACGATCTGGAGTACGCCGATCAGGGCAACATCCTGATCATCTCTGAGGACAACGACAGCGGCGATCCCGATGACAATGCCCACGGCGGCACGCTCACCTTTGAATTTGATGAGCCCGCGCGGGTGGAAAGCCTGAACATCCTCGACATTGAGGAAACCGGCGGCACGATCGACCTCTTTGATGCCGATGGGGTGCTTTTGCAGACGGTTGCGATCCCCGCGCCGGGCGACAACTCCGCCCAGGAGGTGGAGATCATGACCGACAATGTGACCACCATGAACGTGAACCTCGTAGGGTCAGGCGCGGTGGATGAGCTGGTCTACACCCCGCAGTGCGACTGCCCCTGTGACGCGCAATACGACGTGGGCTATGTCGATGGCCTGCCCACCGTGCCGCTGGCCGAGGAAGAGCTTCCCGAAGAGCCGCAGGACGATCCGCTCGACATGCTGGTCTGACGACACAGCCGCGATGAGGTGATAAACCCCGGTCCGGTTGGGCCGGGGTTGAACTGTGGTAAATCGCCTGAGCCAAGAAACCTAAGACAGACCGCTTCATTCAAAGCACCCGCCCAACAGGGACTGTTGGGCTGCGCCGTCCCGCCCCCCTGGGGCGGCGCATCTGCGCCACCCCGCGGGACGGCGCATGAATTGTTCTAGGGCATTTCTCTGGTATCGTCGCGATTCCCTAGTAAGGCAGGCCCACGTAGTTCTGCGCCAGCACCGACTGCGCTGCATCATTGCTTTTGAGAAACGACACCTCCGCCTGCTGCATCTTGGTGTCAAACGGGGACTGGTCGGGAAAATGATGCAAAAGCTTGGTCATCCACCAGCTGAACCGCTCCGCCTTCCAGACCCGCGCCAGCGCGCGGGCGGAGTAGTTGGCAACGCCCTCCGCCTCCTGATGCACGTAGTGCCGGATCAGCGCATCCGCCAGATAGTAGACATCGCTGGCCGCCGTATTCAGCCCCTTGGCGCCGGTGGGCGGCACGATGTGCGCCGCGTCCCCGCATAGAAACAGGCGGCCCCACTGCATCGGTTCGCAGACGAATGACCGCAGTGGCGCGATGGATTTCTCAACCGCGGGACCGGTCTCAATCGTGTCGGCGTAGGCCTCCGGGATGCGGCGGCGCAGCGCGTCCCAGAACGCGCCATCCGACCACCGCGCGGGATCATCCGCGGCATCGCATTGCACGTAGTAGCGGCTCAATTGCGCATTGCGCATCGAACACAGCGCGAAGCCCGCGTCCGAATTGGCATAGATCAGCTCTTCATGCACCGGTTTGGTTTCTGACAGGATGCCCAGCCAGCCGAAGGGGTAGACCTTTTCATACTCCGACCGCGCTGCCGCCGGGATGGTTTGGCGGCTGACCCCGTGAAAACCGTCGCAGCCCGCGATGTAATCGCAGGCAATCCGCTGGCT
>JBCCPS010000089.1:0-12015 GCA_039024775.1 Pseudomonadota bacterium | reverse complement strand
GTGGCGCAGATGCGCCGCCCGTCGTGCTGAAAGCACGCCTTTGGCGTGACGTGCTGAAAGCACGCCTTTGGCGTGACGTGCTGAAAGCACGCCTTTGGCGTGACGTGCTGAAAGCACGCCTCCGGCGCGACGGGGGACGGAACGGCGCGGCAGGGCAGTGCCTGTTGGGCGGGCGCTTTGAAGGGAGCGGTATATCTCAGGTTTCGGATCGGACGCTTTAGGCCAATCAAGGTAAGGAAATTCGGCATTTGCAGCCCGGGCCGTTTGGGGCAAATTGGCCTCAAGAAGGATAAAATCCGCGAGGGGCGATGGGCAATTTCACACGCAGAACGGCTCTGCTGGCCGGGGGGGCGGCTGCGGGCGCGCTGGGGATGGGGGCTTTTGCGGCGCGCACTCCTTCCCTGGACGGGACCACATCCACGGTGCCCGCCGGACCCGACGGTACGCTTAATGATGCGAGCCTGCTGAGCGAGACGCCCGTTCACAAGCACATCACGCTGACCCAGGACCCGGGCGATGCGCTGGTGGATGCCATCCGGGCGGAGATGGCCGAGGCGCGGGTAGAGGGCCGGCCTGTGAACGTGAGTGCAGCGCGCCATTCCATGGGCGGGCAGGCCTTGCCCCGGGATGGCCACGCGATCACCTATGACAATGGGCTGGTGCAGGCGGATGTGACGACCGGGCTCTACCGCTGTCACGCGGGCGCGCGCTGGCATCAGGTGATCGAGACGCTGGACCCCTTGGCGATGTCGCCCAAGGTCATGCAATCCAACAACGATTTCGGCGTCGCGGCGACCTTTTGCGTGAATGCGCACGGCTGGCCCGTGCCCTTTGGCCCGATGGGTGCGACGGTCAGAGAGATTGATCTGATCACGCCGGACGGCACGCTTGTGACCTGTTCGCGCGAGGTGGAGAGCGATCTGTTCAACCAGACGATGGGCGGCTACGGGCTGACGGGGGCCATCACCGCCATGACGGTGGAGGCCGCGGCCAATACGCGGCTTGAACCGTCCTTCGAGGAAATGCCAGCCGAGGATTTTGGCACAGCTTTTGTTCGCGCGCTTGAAGACCCTGAGGTCTCGATGGCTTACGGTAGGCTCAATGTCGCGCGGGCGGATTTCTTTACCCAGGCGCTGATGATCACCTATCGCCCCACGGCTGATCAGACGGGTCTGCCTGCCGCGTCGGGGTCAGGGGTCATGTCGCGGCTGGCGCGGCATGTCTACCGCGCGCAGCTGGGCAATGAGCGGATGAAGCGCTTTCGCTGGTGGACGGAGACCGATCTGGGCCCGGCGGTCGGCGGCGGGGAGGTCACGCGCAACAGCCTGATCAACGAACCGGTCGTCACGCTGGAGGACCGGGATGAGACGCGCACCGACATCTTGCACGAATACTTCGTGGCCCCGGAGCGGTTTCCCGAATTTCTTGAGCTTTGCCGTCAGGTGATCCCCGCGTCCTATCAGGAGTTTCTCAACGTCACGCTGCGGTTCATCAACACCGACGCGGAAAGCTGGCTGAGCTATGCCACCGTGCCGCGCATCGCGGCGGTGATGTCCTTCAGCCAGGAAATGACGACGCGGGCGGAGGCGGACATGGCGCGCATGACGCGGGAATTGACGGAAGGCATCATCGGGATCGGGGGAACGTATTATTTGCCCTACCGTCCGCACCCGACGGTGGCGCAGATGACGCGGGCCTACCCCCGTGCGGCGGAATTTGCAGCCGCCAAGCGCGCGCTCGATCCCGATCTGCTGTTTCGCAATAATCTTTGGGACAGCTATCTGGGGCAGCTATGACCGCTTTGCAAAAGATCTGTGTGGCCTATTTCGGGGTGCTTCTGGCGGCGGCCTCCATCAACTATCTGCCCATGCCGGGCATGGTGGATGAAAACGGTCTGGCCTTCGGCATCTTCGCGCTCGACGTTTTTGACGACGCGCTGCATCTGGTCTCTGCCCTGTGGGCCTTGTCGAGCGCGTTGATATCGCACCGCGCATCGCGGTTCTTTCTGGGCGTTTTTGGCGCGCTTTATCTGGGTGACGGGGTGTTCGGGTTTTTCACCGGGTATGGGTATCTTGATCTCGGCATCTTCACCAATGCCTCCGAGGGGATGTCCTTCACCTTTGGCCGCATCGCGGCCAACGTTCCGCATCTGGCGCTGGGGGCTTTCGCGCTTTTTGCGTTTTTGCGGTTGGATAAAAGGTGATCCGCTTTGTGCTCAGATGGCTCTGGCGGCTGCTGCTGGTGGTCGTCATCTGCATCGGCGCGCTTTTGGCGCCAGTGGGCTATGTGGAGTTTGCCTGCACGGGGGAGGACGAGGGAGAGCGTTACGCCGCGCTTTTGCCGCCGGAGCATCACAGGTTGGAGGCGCGCACACTACTCACCTATCCTGAGTGGCACATCGTGCATGCCTATGACGATTATGCGGAAGTGATCCGAGAGGGCGACCCCCATGATTTCGGCTACTTCCGCGCGATCCGCGACTATTGGTCCTCGCTTTGCGCGTTGAAGACACAAGCGGCCAGCCACGGCGGCATTGATGCCAGCACCCGGCAGCTTGTTTATGTCATCGGTGTGAGTTTCAGCGCGGAGTTGGCGCTGAAGGCAGCCTATGAAGAGACCCTGGGCCGCGCCGCGACCTGGTTGCGGGGGGCGGAGCGCACGCGGCTCGATCAGCTCTCGCACCAGCAGGCGGCGGCCTATGCCAGGTTCTTGCAGCAGACGCCCTGGTACAAGTGGGAGTTCGAGGCCGATATCGTGGCGATGGATTTGGCGCAGACGCTGGCCTTCCGGGACAGTGAGCGGCGCTTTGCGCTGGGCCTGGAGTACGCGGCAAAAGCTGCCTATGCGGGTGTGATCGCCCAGGCGGTAGAGAGCGTTGGCGCGGATGAATTGAGCTTGCGGATGATTGTGACAGGACCGGACGTCGATGCCCTGGAACGAATGGGCGGGATCGAGGTGATTCAGAAGCGCCCACAGGGCGTGGAGATCGAGGTCCCACGCTACAGAGAGCTGACGCGAATGCTGGCGGACAGGCTGGCGTTCCTCGATCTGCAGATCGTGGAGATGGCGGGCAATGACGACATCATGTTCACGGCGCTCTCAAAGAACGCCTCCGAACCCGGCGCGCTTTTCAGCTTTGCCCGTCAGGGCTATGGCGATCACCGGCATCTGTTCTTGGTCAAAGTGTCCGAGCTGCTGGCGCGGTTGGGTGAGATGGACAGCAGCGCTCTGACGGTGGAGCATGTGCATGATTATTAGGGCCCCCAACCCAAAACCTCTGACACCCCGCTCTCTTCAAAGCACCTGCCCAACAGGCAACTGTTGGGCTGCGCCGTCCAGCCCCCCTGGGGCGGCGCATTTGCGCCACCCCGCGGGACGGCGCATGAACTCTTGTCGTGGCGACCTCAGCTTTAGGCTTGGAGGCTTAAAAGTTCTCTTGTCCGGCGTTGGGGTTCTTGCCGGGTGGTTGGCGGTGCTTGCTCTTGTCATGGTTCTGTCAGATGACGCACCTGCCGCGGTGGTGATGTTCCCCAGTGCCGCCTTTCTTGAGACCTTGCCGGGCGACGTGGCCATCACCGGACAAACAGCGATCAGCGTCACGCTCTACAGCGATGCACCGAACCTGGCCGCCGCGCTCTACGCCGCTGGTGCGCCGCTGGTGTTGCCATCGGGGCTGAAGGGCTGTGCGCCCTTGACTTCCTGAGGGCGGCAAAGGTACCTGCGCGGGTGAATTTCCCGGATGAGAGAGCCTGACATGCACGCCTATCGCAGCCATTCCTGTGCCGATCTTTCAAAGGCCAATGTGGGCGATAACGTGCGCCTGTCGGGCTGGGTGCACCGGGTGCGCGACCACGGCGGGGTGCTGTTCATCGACTTGCGCGATCACTACGGCATGACGCAGGTGCTCTGCGATCCCGACAGCCCGGTTTTTGCGGAAGTTGAGAAGGTGCGCTCCGAATGGTGCATCCGCATCGACGGGGAGGTGAAGGCGCGGGACGAGGCGTTGGTGAACCCCAAAATCCCCACGGGTGAGGTCGAGGTCTTTGTGCGCGACATGGAGGTGCTGGGCGGCGTGAACGGCGACCTGCCGCTGCAGGTCTTTGGCGATCAGGAGTACCCGGAGGAGACACGCCTGCGCTACCGCTACCTTGACCTGCGGCGCGAGAAGATGCAGGCCAACATGGCGCTGCGCTCGGACGTTGTGGCCTCTATCCGCAAGCGAATGTGGGATCAGGGGTTCCGCGAGTTTCAGACGCCGATCATTACCGCTAGCAGCCCCGAGGGCGCGCGCGACTTTCTGGTGCCCAGCCGCCTGCATCCGGGCAAGTTCTATGCCCTGCCGCAGGCCCCGCAGCAGTTCAAGCAGTTGCTGATGGTCAGCGGGTTCGACAAGTATTTCCAGATCGCGCCGTGTTTTCGCGACGAGGACCCCCGCGCGGACCGTTCGCCCACGGACTTCTATCAGCTTGACCTTGAGATGAGCTTTGTAGAGCAGCAGGACGTTTTTGACGCGATCCAGCCGGTGCTGACGGGCGTGTTCGAGGAATTCGGCGGGGGCCGCAAGGTCGATGAGACCTGGGAGCAGATCAGCTACCGCGATGCCGCGCTGTGGTACGGCACGGACAAGCCGGATCTCAGGAACCCGATCAAGATGCAGGTGGTGTCCGAGCACTTCGCGGGCTCGGGCTTTGCGATCTTTGCCAAGCTTCTGGAGCAGGAAGGCACGGAGATCCGCGCGATCCCCGCACCCGGTGGCGGAAGCCGCAAGTTCTGCGACCGGATGAACGCCTATGCGCAAAAGGAGGGGCTGCCCGGGATGGGCTATATCTTCTGGCGTGATCAGGGCGAGGGGATGGAGGCCGCGGGCCCCTTGGCCAAGAACATCGGGCCGGAGCGGACGGAAGCCATTCGTCAGCAGCTGGGGCTGGAGGTGGGCGATGCGGCCTTCTTCCTCGGCGGCAAGCCCAAGAGCTTTGAGGCTGTCGCGGGCCGCGCGCGGACGGTGATTGGTGAGGAGCTTGGCCTCTCCGACAAGGACCGCTTCGCCTTTGCCTGGATCGTAGATTTCCCGATCTACGAGCAGGACGAAGAGACCGGCAAGATCGACTTTGAGCACAACCCCTTCTCCATGCCGCAGGGCGGGATGGCGGCGCTTGAGGGCGATCCGCTCACCGTGAAGGGCTTTCAGTACGACTTGGCCTGCAACGGCTATGAGCTGGTCTCCGGTGCCATCCGGAACCACCGGCCGGAGATCATGTTCAAGGCTTTCGAGATCGCGGGATACGATGAGGCGGAGGTCCGCAAACGCTTTGGCGGGATGGTGAACGCGTTCCAATACGGCGCGCCGCCCCACGGGGGCTGTGCCGCGGGCATCGACCGGATCGTGATGTTGCTGGCGGATGAGCAGAACATCCGCGAGGTGATCCTCTTCCCGATGAACCAGCGGGCGGAGGACCTGATGATGAACGCGCCGTCTGATCCCACGTCGGATCAGCTGATGGAGCTGGGCCTGCGGGTGATCCAGCAAGAATGACGGGTTAAAGCCCCCGACCCTAAACCTGAGACAGTTCCGACGACTATTCACGCGCTGTCCCGCGGGGTGGCGCAATCGCGCCGCCCCAGGGGGGCGGGTCGGCGCGGCCCAACAGTATCTGTTGGGCGGGCGCTTTGATTGAAGCGGGAGGCCTCAGGTTCAGGGGCGGCTGCTTTGACCCGCCTCTTTACGCAGCCATTTGACCAGCGCCTTAACGGCTGGCCGCTGCACGCCCGGGCGGGTCACGATGTGATAGCCCGCGCCGGAACTGTCCTCCGAAAACAGCACATTGAGCCGCCCGGCGGCGATATCGCGTTCCACAAAGGCGCGCACGGTCACGGCCACGCCCTGCCCATCGCGCGCGCCGTCCAGCAGCAGGTTGCCGGGCACCTGGGTCAGCCCGTGTGTGAGCCGCCCGCCCACGCCGTGTTGCTGCAGCCAGCGGGTGCTCTCCGTCGTGCCGAACTCCTCCAGCCAGGGATAGTCGAGCAGCGCTTCGAGGTCCGGCACGCGCCCCTGCGGGATCAGCGAAGGGGCTGCGACCACCACCATGGGTGAGGCGAGCAAGAGCGCGGCCTCCAACCCCGCCCAACCGCCGGTGCCGTAGCGGATGGCCACGTCGATGCCGCCGGTTGCCAGCGTGACGATCTCTGGCGTGGGATCGATCATCAGGTCAATCTCCGGGTGCAACGCGCGGAAACGCGGCAAGCGCGGCATCAGCCAGGAGGAGGCGAAAGTGGGCGTGGTGGAGATGTGCAAGGGCCGCGCGTCGCTCGCCCCCGTGATCTCTTGCACGGTGTCGATCATCCGGGCAAAGCCCGCTTGGGTGGCCTCCGCCAGTTGCTGGCCCGCATCGGTGAGCGTCAGCGTGCGGCCTGAGCGGTCCAGCAGCGCCACGCCAAGATGCCCCTCTAGCGCCCGCAACTGCTGGCTGATCGCAGCATGGCTGACACCAAGCGCGTCGCCCGCCGCCACCACGCTGCCGGTTTCGGCAAAGGCGCTGAAGGCGCGCAGACCCGCGAGCGGAGGGAGGTGCCGCCATTCCATGATTAAGTCCAGCTTACATTTCTCAAATTCGGATGAGTCGCATTATTCGCTGCAAGGATCAATATGGAAGGCATCAAATGAGGCTCACAGAGGATAAGACCATGATCAACATCTACTCCGAAACTTTCATGTTGGCGACCCGCACGGACCGCCCCTGGTTGCGCGATGTGCCGACGGTGCCCCACGAAAAGCGCCTGCATTTTTTCAACCGCCGCAAAACGCGCGAACAGCGCTAGGCGGTGCCGCCCTGCCCTGATCTCCCCCGGGGCAGGGCCCTAGTCCGCATTGCCCCCGATCCCCATCGCCAGCTTTGGCATGGGGTCTGGGTTCTCGGGGTCGATACCCTTGGGGAAGCTCTCCAACAGGATGCGGTAGCGCATGCGCGCGTCGGTGATCGCGGCGTAAGAGCCGATGAGTTCACGGATCGGCCCGCCGAGGCGTTCGAGGCCCGAAACAAAGGCCAGGATCACGCCCACCTCCACCTCCCCCTGAATGACGAGATACCCACCCCAGGCGATCACGCCGAAGGGGCCAAGCGCGATCAGCAGATTGTTGAGCGTTTTCATGATGTTCTTGGTCATCAGAAACTTGGTGCGGATCTGCAAGATCTTGTCCGTCAGCAGCGTGAAGCCGGTGGGCGGTGGCTTGTCCAGAAGGTCCGGCTCTGCGTTGTCCACGATGAAATTGCCGAGCTCGCGTACCGTGATCGCCTTCTCGCCCGCCAGCCGGTTGAGCCGCGCTTGGAACAGCGGCACGATCACGAACTGCGGCGAATAGAGCGCCAGCGCAATCGTTGCCACCAGCGGCTCGATGTAGAACATGTAGCCCAGCACCACGCAAAGCGTGCCCACCTGGAGCAGCGGGCCGGAAATCGCAGCGCCCGCAAAGCCCCCCAGCTTTTCCGTCTCCGAGCTGAGCATGGAGACCACCGCCCCTTCGTCCACCACGTCATCGCCTGCTTTGGAGGCTTGCAGCAGCGAAGGCGGGGTCACGGTATAGATGTGGTAGTAGACCGAGCGGCGTAGGGCATGCACGATCTTGGCGCTAATGAGCTCCCGCTGGATGCGCATGGCCAGCTTGAGCAGCGAGGAAGCGAGGAGCGCTGCGATATAGAGCATCGCGAGCCAGATCAGCAGTTCCACATCGCCATTGGCCACCGCATCGTCAAGCAGCCGGCGCTGCAGCTCCAACGGGATGGGGGCGAGGGGTAGGAGCCCCAGCGTGAGGATGATCACCACGACCTGCGCCCATTTGGAGTGCTGAAAGATGTAGCGATAGACGGATTGGGGCATCACGCGCATGAAATTGGGCCTTCGTCTCAAATATCTTCAATGGGTGGCACGAGCAGGGGCAAAAAGCAAAGCGGATTGGGGCGGAATCATGTAGGCTGATGGCATTTGAGGAGATTTATAGATGTTGATCAGAGCGATTTTAGCCTGTGTTGCGCTTACCGCGCCTGCCTTTGCCGCGCCTCAATGCCAGCCGGGGAACGGCTTTCCGGTCGCGGATTTCTCCGCTCCCTTTACCGATCTGGGCACCCGTGGCGGGCGGTCGGCGGGTGCGGAGCTGCGGCGTTTGGGGGTGGAGACGATCATCCGCTACTATGATCACACGGATGAGACGCTGCCCTGCAAGACGCTGGTGCCGGAGGAGACCAATGCGATCTTGTCCGAAGGGTTCTCTATAGCGGTGGTCTTTCAGCACAATAACGACGATCCCATGACCTTTCTCGCCGGGCGCCGGGGGCTCGACGATGCGGAGCGGGCGCTTGATCTGGCCGCCGCCAACGGGCAGCCCGGCGGGTCGGTGATCTACTTTGGCGTGGACGGTGTGGACGAGGCCGTGCGCGGGGCGAACTGGCAGTGGAACAAGAACGCCGGCGCGCCGATTTCAGCGGCTCAGGAGGCGGAGATGAAAGCGCGGATGGGCGCGGGCAATTACCGCAAACATGCCGAGTTCTATGAGGCCTATCGCGCGTTTGGAGAGGAGTTCTTTCCCGGCGGACTGGGAAAGACGGAGGCAGAGGCGATCCTACCCTATCTGGGCGTCTACTTCGACGACATCCGGTCGATCTTTTACGACTATGGCGCGGATTACCGCATCGGCGGCTACGGCAGCGGGATGGTCTGCGATTACCTGCTGAAGGGCGGCTATGTGGAGCTGTGCTGGCTGGCGCAATCGACGGGCTGGCCAGGATATGACGCCTTTGAGGCCTCCGGGCGCTGGGCGTTGAGCCAACAGCTGGTCACCACCTGCCCCGACTGGAAACGCCGGTCAGGCGGGGTGGTGAGCCTTGATTTCAATGAGGTGGGCACGAGCCCTGATTTCGGCCAGTGGTCCTTTGCGGAGGCGCAGGATTTCAGTTTCTTTCGGCCGGAAAAGAAGGCGGGCGTCAGTTGTTACGCCCATTAACGAAGAGGCCCCGGATCGTGGTCCGGGGCCGCGGAGGCGCTTAGACGGGGCGGTCGCCCTTGATGGTCACGCGGCGGCCCTTGCGCTCTTCCGGCCAATAGTCCCAGATCGCGCGGTGCATGCAGCAGCGGTTGTCCCAGAACGCCATGTCATTGAGTGTCCAGCGAAAGCGGATCTGGTAGTTGATGTGCTCTGCGTGTTGAAAGAGCATCTCCAGGATCGCCGCGCTTTCATGGTCCGACAGGCCGAGGATTTTGGTTGTGAAGGTGCGGTTCACGAAAAGTGCCTTGCGGCCTGTTTCGGGATGGGTGCGCACGATGGGGTGGATCGCCTCCGGGCAGTCGATGTCGGCGTCCGATTTGCCCCGGTCGCTGTAGCGGCCCTTGTAGATGTGCTCTGAACTGTGCAGGGCCTGAAGCCCTTCGAGCATGCGTTTCACCGGCTCTGATAGGTCTTCATAGGCCGCGTACATGTCAGAAAACATCGTATCGCCGCCGCAAGGCGGGGCGATATGGATTTGCAGCATCGTGCCCAGGGGCGGTGTTTCATCACAGGACACGTCAGAATGCCAAAACTCGCCGTTGGCGACCTTGGAGTTCTTGGTGGCGTGGATCTCAAAGATCTCCGGATGGCCTTCCATGGTGGGGGCCGCGGGGTGGGCGTGCAGGGGGCCAAAACGGCGGCCAAAGGCCACGTGCTGCTCAGGCGGGATTTCGTTTTGGTCTTTGAAAAAGAGCACTTGGTACTTGTGGAAGGCCTCTTTGATTTCCGCGAACTGGTCGTCGGGCACCGGCGTGCTGAGGTCGACGCCGCGGATCTCTGCGCCCAGGTTGGGGGCGAAAGGTTTGGCTTCGATCAGTTTGAAATCGTTTGTCTGCGGCGCGACCATCGGAAACTCCTGACTGCTTTGTAGGCGGGTTGGCTGTTTTTCAGGCGCGAATGATACAAGACCCAGCGGGCTTGACCATAGGGAAAAGACCGCGCCAAACGACGCAAGGGGCTCTTAAGCGTCCGACCCTAAACCAGAGACATGTACAACGAAGGTTCTTGCGCCGTCCCGCGGGGTGGCGCAAATGCGCCGCCCCATGGGGGCGGGACGGCGCAGCAGGGCAGTGCCTGTTGGGCGGGCGCTTTGAATGATGCGGGCTGTCTCAGGTTTGAACTGGGACGCCTTAGCTGGCCGCTTGCAACAGCGCTTTTGTGTAGGGATCGCGGGGGTTTTCATAAAGCGCGTCTGCCGCGCCGTATTCGACCACGTCGCCCTGCTTCATCACCAGCACCTTATGGGACATCGCGCGCACGACTTTCAGGTCGTGAGAGATGAAGAGATAGGCCAGCCCGTATTTCTGTTGAAGGTCGCGCAAAAGCTCCACGATCTGCACTTGCACCGTCATGTCGAGCGCGGAGGTGGGCTCATCCAGCACCAAGAGCTTGGGCCGCAACACCATGGCGCGGGCGATGGCGATGCGCTGG
This sequence comes from Pseudomonadota bacterium, assembly GCA_039024775.1. Lineage (GTDB taxonomy): Bacteria > Pseudomonadota > Alphaproteobacteria > Rhodobacterales > Rhodobacteraceae > Sulfitobacter. Next base: position 1,550 of record JBCCPS010000089.1, on the reverse strand, counting down.
CGCTGCCCTCCGGAGAATTCATGCGGATAGCGGTCCATCGTGGCAGGGTCGAGACCCACCTCCACCATCACCTCGCGCACCAGATCGCGCTTGTCCCGGTCAGGGTCCACGCGGTGGATGTCGAGCCCTTCGGAGATGATCTGCGCGCAGGTCATGCGCGGCGAGAGCGAGCCGTAGGGGTCCTGGAAGACGATCTGCATGTCCTTGCGCAGACGCCGCAGTTCACGGGTCGACCATTTACGCACGTCTTGGTCCATGAAGGTGATCCCACCCTCGGAGGCGATGAGCCGCATGATCGCCAGTGCCAGCGTCGTCTTGCCCGACCCGCTTTCGCCCACAATACCCAGCGTCTCGCCCGCGCGGACGCTGATGGTGGTGTCGTTGACCGCTTTCACGTGATCCACCGTGCGGCGCAGCAGCCCGGCTGTGATCGGGAACCAGACCATAAGGTATTGCGAGCTCGCGAACTCTTTCGCGCTTTCGGCGACGGGGCCAGCCTGGCCCTTGGTCTCCGCGCTCAAGAGCTTTTGCGTGTAGGGATGCGCCGGATTGTCGAAAATCTCCGCCGTGGGGCCTTGTTCCACGATCTCGCCCTTTTGCATCACGCAGACGCGGTCTGCGATGCGGCGCACGATGGCCAGATCGTGAGTGATAAAGAGGAGCCCCATGCCTTCGCTGTCCTTGAGCTCTGCCAGCAGGTCGAGGATTTGCGCTTGGATTGTCACATCGAGCGCGGTCGTGGGCTCATCCGCGATCAGAATGTCGGGTTTGTTGGCCAGCGCCATGGCGATCATCACGCGCTGGCGTTGGCCGCCTGAGAGTTCGTGCGGGTAGGCACCGAGGCGGCTTTCGGCGTCGCGAATGCCGACTTTGGTAAGCAGTTCGATGATCCGGTCGCGCGCGGCCTCGCCCACCAGCGCCTGATGCAGGGCGAGGCTTTCGCCAAGCTGCTTTTCGATGGTGTGCAGGGGGTTGAGCGATGTCATCGGCTCCTGAAAGATGAAGCTGATGTCGTTGCCGCGCACTTGGCGCAGCACGCGTTCATCTGCGCCGACGAGTTCTTGGCCGTCGTAGGTGACGGAGCCGGTGACGATGGAGTTGCCCGATTGCAATGAGACCGTTGAGAGCGCGGAGACGGATTTGCCGGACCCGCTTTCGCCCACCAGCGCTACCGTCTCTCCCCGGTCCACGTGGAAGGATACGCCGCGCACGGCCTCAAACCGCTGACCGTCTTGTGTGAAGGTCACGGCGAGGTCCTTTACGTTGAGAAGTGCGCTCACGCGAAGGTCTTTCGGGGATCAAACGCGTCGCGGATGCCTTCAAAGATGAAGACCAAGAGCGACAGCATGATGGCGAAGGTGAAGAAGGCGGTGAAGGCCAGCCAGGGCGCGGTGAGAGACTGTTTGGCCTGCAGTGTGAGCTCGCCCAGCGAGGGGGCGGAGGCGGGCAGGCCGAAGCCCAGATAGTCAAGCACTGCGAGCGTGCCGATGGTGCCGGTCACGATGAAGGGCAGCATGGTCACGGTGGCGACCATCGCGTTGGGCAGCATG
>JBCCPS010000088.1:0-12125 GCA_039024775.1 Pseudomonadota bacterium | reverse complement strand
TGGCGGAGGCCGGTCACATTGCCGCTGAGGTGCCGCTGGTCGCGCGCAAGTCCGAGGATGATCTGCACCGCTGGGTTTACCTGGATATCGGGCGGTTCTCTGGTCTGGCCGAGACCGAGGGCGAGGCGATCCGCTATCAGTTCATCACGCCCCACGATGGAGGAGAGACCGGCCCCTGCGTGCTGGCCGGACCGTCTTGCGATAGCGCAGATATCCTCTATGAAAGGCGCCCAGTGCAACTGCCACTTGCGCTGCGATCTGGGGACAAGGTTATGATCCGCCACTGCGGGGCCTACACCACGTCCTACAGTTCTGTCGGGTTCAACGGTTTTCCGCCGCTGGACGTGGTCGTGCTCTAGGGAGAGAGCGCACGACACGCACGCCGCGCGGAACGGGCCGCCTGCTTTGGGAGGGGTAGGCGGCCTTCAGGATCCGTTGGGCAAGGCCGCGAGCGCGTCAAATAGCGGGTTTTCATCCGGAAGTCTGAGCCGCACCGGCAGGGTGATCACCTTGGTGCGAAACGCGAGTGGCAGCCGGACGGCGTCCTTCTCGGTTGTGACCAGTTGCGCGTCGCGCAGGCGGGCCTCGGCTTCCAGCCGGGTCATGAGCGCGGTGGTCAGCAGTTGGTGGTCATCCAGCGGCTCGGCGTGCAACACCTCCGCTCCCAGCGCGCGCAGCGTCGCAAAGAACTTCTCCGGATGGCCGATGCCCGCAAAGGCCAGCGCGCGGGTGTCTGTCCAATCCATCCCGGTCTCCAGTGGGGAAAGTTCGGCCTGAACATGCGGCAAAGAGGCAGGCGGCGGCCAGTGCGTCTTGAAATGCGCTTGCGCCTGCGCGCCCCCGATGCTGAGCAGGATGTCCGCGCGCGCAAGACCCCTAGGAACGGGCTCTCTAAGCGGTCCGGCAGGCAGACACAGCCCGTTGCCAAAGCCTTTCTGGGCATCCACCACCACGACCTGCAGGTCGGCCGCCAAGGCGGGGTTCTGAAATCCGTCGTCCAGCACGATGACACTTGCGCCCGCTTGCGTGGCAGCGCGGGCGCCTGCCGCGCGGTCCTTGGCCACCCAAACCTCGCCAAAGGCGGCCAGCAGCAGTGGCTCATCGCCCACGTCTGCTGCCCGGTGCCGCGCAGGATCTACGCGCACCGGCCCCTCCAGCCTGCCGCCGTGACCGCGCGTCACGACGTGGGGCCTGTGAAAAAGCTTGTCCAGTTGGGCCAGCACCGCGATCACCGTGGGCGTCTTGCCGGTGCCGCCAGCATTGATATTGCCGATGCAGATGACCGGAACGCCCACCCGTGCGCGCACGCCCCTGGCCAGCCGCGCTTTGGTCGCCGCCGCATAGGCCGCGCCCAGCGGGCGCAAAAGCTGCGCGCGCCAGTCGGGTTGCCGCTTGTGCCAAAAAGCGGGTGCGCGGGTCATCTTGCCCTTACCTGCGCGTCGAGCGTTTCCTGAACCAGCTCGGTGATCTGGTCCGTCAGCTCCGCGCCCTGGCTGATCACGTCCCAGCCCGCGTGGGCCATGGTCGCTGCCTGATCGGGCGCGATGAGCCGCGAGACGGCTGTGCCAAGGGCAGGGGCATCATTCACGATCCGGGCCGCGCCTGCGGCTGCAAGACGGCTGTAGGCCGGCAGGTAGCCGCCGATCCGTGGACCATAGAGTACGGCGGATCCTAGGGCTGCCGCCTCAAAGGGATCCCGGCCCGTCCCTTGGCTTACCAATGAGCTGCCCAGAAAGGACACCGGCGCCAAGCGGTAGAACAATCCTCGATCCGAGAGGTCATCGGTAATCATCACCTGCGTTGTCTCATCCGGATCGGCGCCATCGCCCCAAAGCAGGCAGCTCAGCCCAGCCTCCGCCGCCTGCTGCCGCGCCGTTTCCGCCTGCCTGGGGTCGGTGGGAGTGAGGATCAGGAGCAACCGGTGGGACAGACGCAGCGCCTGCCGGTGCGCTGCGATCACGGTCGGCAATTCCGTGGGCTGCACATCCACGGCAAACCATGCTGGGCGCCCCGCGAGTGCTGCGCTCAGTTCAGTTAGGTCGCTTTCCGCGCAGCCCAAGGCCCGCCCGCCCGCGACGAGAGGTGGGGTCAACTGTGCCCTGTCCTGCGGCAAACCGCTTTGCCGGAGCCTTTTGAGCCCGGCGGCAGAGCGGACCAGCACGTGAGAAAAGCAAGACAGGACCTGGCCTGTAAAATCGGGCATCCACCAGTCTCGCCGCCCGTCGAAGCCGCTGGCGTCCGCGTCCAGCAAAATGAGCGGACACCCTCGGGCTGCGGCCTCAAGCACCAGATTGGGCCGCAGTTTTCCCCAGGTCCAAAGGCAGGCGTCCGGCTGCCAGTGGTCGAGAAAACCCGCAACGCTCTGTGGATGCTCGGATGGCACATCGTCAACGCGCATCGCGCGCTCTTCCAAGGCCCCCGCCTCACCGGGGTCCATTTGCGTGATCAGCACGGACAACCCATCGCGGCTTGAGATGAGGCGCGCGGCGAGGTCCAGGAGTGCAACGCGCTTCCCGGCTTCGGCGATATGCAGCCAGATCAGCTCCCCTTCCGGTCGGGGCGGGCGCAGTGCGACCTCTGGCGCTTCGCCGCGCTCGGTCAGCGCCCGATACGCCTTTAGCCCCAGCGACCGTGCCACCATCGCTATCCTTGCCTTTTAGATATGCGCCATACTGTCGCGTACGGACTACCGAAAGGGATTGGAAGGGAGCGCTGCGTCATCCTTAATTCCTCTTCAGGGATGCTGCGATTGGTGCACCAAGGGGGCAGTTTCATGCAAGGGTGGCGCGGAGGTGGGCATGGGACGGCATGCCGCCTGCCAAGATTCCATCCACGCGCGGGTCGGGGTTGTTGAAGACCAGGGCCGCGCCGTCGCGCGTTGTGGCAGCGCCGCCGGCTTCCGTCACGATCAGGCTGCCCGCGGCGATGTCCCATTCCCAGGTTGGGCGCAGGGTGAGCATCGCGTCAAATCGCCCTTCGGCAACCAGCGCCAGCCGGTAGGCCAGGGACGGGCGGTACCCACGTTTGACATCCGGCACTGCGCCGCCGCGCCAGTGCTGGGCCTTGAACGCAGGCTTGGCCGCCAGCACCTCCATCTCGCCCGGCGTGGCGGTTTCCGATGCAGAAAGGCTCTGTCCGTTAAGCGTGGCGCCCTGGCCCAGGGCCGCGGCATAAAGCCGATCGTGCATTGGCAAAAAAACCACCGCTGCGGTCACCCGGCCCCGCTCCGTCACGGCGATGGAATGCGCCCAGGTGCGCGCGCCTTCGACAAAGCTGCGGGTGCCGTCGATGGGATCGATGATGAACACGCGGTCCTTGCTCAGCCGCTCTTCGCCGTCATCGGTTTCCTCTGACAGCCAGCCATAGGCGGGGCGCTCGCCCAGAAGTGTTTTGGCCAGCAGATCATTCACCGCCAGATCGGCCTCCGTCACCGGGCCCGCATCATCCGGCTTGTCCCAGCGCCGCGCGGTTTTCCCCGAAAAGCGGGTCGCGACCTTGCCCGCTGCACGGGCCGCATCGATCAGCAATGGAAGGTCAGTTGCCGGCAAGGGTCATCCTCGGCACCAGTAACGAGGGCACAACGCGGCTCAGATGGGTGCGCGCGTCATTGGCCGGGATCAGGCTGGCCACCATATCGCGCAGGTTCCCCGCGATGGTGCATTCGTTCACCGGATAGGTGATCTCGCCCTTCTCGACCCAGAACCCAGCGGCACCGCGCGAATAATCGCCCGTATCGGGGTTGATCGTGGCCCCGATCATCGATGTCACGAGGAGTCCCGTGCCCATGTCGGCGATCAGCTGATCCCGGGATGCATCCCCCTGCGTCAGCGCGACATTCCAGTTTGACGGGCTCGGCCCCGAGGACGTGCCGCGCGCGGCATTGGCGGTGGAGGACAGCCCCAGCTGGCGCGCCGTCGCCAGATCGAGCGTCCAGCCCTGGAGCACACCGTCCTCCACAATGGCGCGCGGCGTCGCGGCGAGCCCCTCGGCGTCAAAGGCGCGAGAGCCGGAGACGCGGGGGCGGGTCGGGTCCTCAATCAAGGACAGGCCCTTCGGTAACACTTGGGTGCCCAACGCCTCGCGCAGCCAGGACGACCCCCGCGCGATCGCCGCGCCATTCACCGCGGACAGCAGATGCCCGATCAGGCTGGAGGAAATGCGTTCATCAAAAAGCACCGGGTAGGCCCCGGTCGGTGGCTTGCGCGCCTCCAGCCGTTCGACGGCGCGGGTCGCGGCGCGTATCCCGATCTCGGACGCGCCGCGCAGATCGCTTTGAAAGCTGCGGCTGTCGCCGTCGTAGTCGCGTTCCATGCCCAAGCCAGTGCCCGCGATAGCCACGCAGGAAAGGCCCCGGCTCGTGCGCCGATAGCCGCCGGAAAAGCCGTTGCTCGCCGCCAGCCAGATGTCGCTGGCCGAATATCCTGCGCTGGCGGATTGCACTTGGCTGATCCCCGATACGGCGAGGGCCGCGGCTTCGGCCTCCTGCGCGTCGGCTTGCAGATCGGCAGCAGCGGGCTCCCGCGCGGGGTCATTGAGCTCCAGCCCCTCCGCATCCCGCTTTACGGACAGTTGCCCGGGCTCCGCCAGGCCCGCATGGGGGTCTTCAGGCGCCTCGCGTGCCATGGCAACCGCGCGGCTGGCCATTTCCGCGATGGTATCCGCGCTGGTGCTGGAGGCGGAGGTATTGGCCACCCGACCGCCAATGAAGACACGCAGGCCGATGTCCGTGCTCTCGGACCGTTCCGCCTGCTCAAGCACGCCCGCGCGCACGTCCACGGTGTTCGATGCCGAACGGATCGCCAGCGCATCCGCCCCGTCCGCCCCCGCTTTGCGCGCAGCGTCAAGGAGCGCCTGGGTCAGGCTTGCAAGGTCTTGGGTCATGGGCGGGCTCCGTCGGTGAGCCTCAGAGGTAATCCGACCCCCCGGCAGGGGCAAGGGCGCAGCGCCACGCAAAAGGGGCGCACCCAACAGGACACGCCCCCTTTCTTGAAGATGCAAATGCCGTTAGCGGATGCGCTGACCGTTCGCCAAGACCTGACCGTCACCGGTGAATTCGACCTTGGAATTCAGCGTATCGGGTTCCGAACCGGGCACGCCGAACATGCCCATCATCATCCGTGCGCCCATCGCCTGTTCCTCTGGCAGAAGACCCATCGCAACCAGCTTGTCCATCAGGCCATTGGCCCCGCTGAGCGAGACATCAATCGCGCCCACCGGCTTTGGCAGGCCGGGGAAGGTGGACATGTCGGTATTGTCGAAGGTGAAGTCGCCCGAGCCTTCAAGCTTGGCGCCCGCCGCGCTGACCAAAAGCTTGGACAGGTTCAGACCGTGAAGCTCCGCCGGGACGGGCGCGGTGGCGGTCTGCGCGGGGTCCATAATGTCGACCAGCATCTTGGCCTCGCCCGTCATGTCGAGCTCAATCGTGGCAGGATCGCGGGGCAGCTGGCCGCCCGCATCAAAGAGCGACCAGATCATGTCGGACATCACGAAATCACCGAGTGTAATCGCAAACGCGAAGTCCTCGGGCGTGTCCGATTTGGCCACCGGGATCGCGATGTTAAAACCAGACGTTGCCATGCCGAGGTCAATCGGGAAAGGCAGATCGGGAACGGAGACGTTCATCTGCAGATCGTTCTGCGCGCCGGTGTAGGCCAGCGTTTCGGCGTTCATTTCCACCCCGAAGTTGCCGCCAGACGTTGATGTCTTGGCCGCGAAAGCGCCATCAACGGGATCGCTGCCCTCAAGTTCCGTGCGGCCACCGGTGTAGATGAAGGTGCCCGCCACCGCGAAACCCGACTTCAGCATGGCGTTCATGTCGGACATGTCAACGCCCGCAACTGGGATCAGCCCGCTGCCTTCGTAAGTGATGCTCTCCACCCCGCCGATCATCTTGAACTTGACCTGTTCTTCGGGGTTGTTGACATCGACGTCATAGGCCATCGCGCCGGTCGTCCCGCTTTGCTGGTAGTCACGCATGTCGCCGTTGGTCATCCGGGTGGTGTTGGTCAGGTTCGCGATGGAGACGACCGCCTTGATCATGTCCGGGCCCATCGTCTCGCCTTCCATCTCGATCTTGTCGAGCGCGAGCGACAGGTTGGCGGCATTGTAGGAGCTGACCATTTCCTCCGGGCTGCCGCTCACATTCATGGAGTGGCCGATCTGGGTGAGCGTCAGGTCGATGGTGGCCTCGGGCGCGCCGGGCTCGATCATCATGGTCATGGTCATCGGCATTGTTTCGGGCATGCCCACATCGACCGATGCGCCGTTCTGCGTAAAGGTCATGGAGCCCATGGAAATGGAAAAGTTCCCCGGCTGGTCGGGGATCTGCATGGACATGGTGATGTCGGAGACGGTGAGCGTATCCCCGCTCGTCGTCTCTGTTGCGTCGATCTGATAGCCCATGGTCTGCATGTACTGCTGCCAATCGGCCCAAACCTCAGCTGGGGTCACATCCGCCATGGCGGTGGAGGCCATGAGCGCGGCGGGCAGCGCGAGGCTGATCCCGGAAAGCCTAAATCTGTTCATTGTTAATTCCTTTACCTGTAAAGTGGATGGGCTGAGGGTCTGACAATCCGCCAGGATCGTCAAGCAGGCCTGTGTCGCACTGGACCCGCTTTGCCTGCAGGACTAACACAGAGCCAGCAGGTCAGGCAAATCACGACAATCGAGGGGGAGACCGGATGAACATGCAGGGCAAGACGGTGACGATCACGGGTGCCAGCCGCGGCATCGGGGCTGCGGCGGCCCGGGTTTTCGCTCAAGCGGGCGCGCAGGTGGCGTTGCTCGCGCGGGATCAGGACGCGATTACCCAGCTTCAGGGAGAGATCGGAGACAGCGCGATTGCCATCCCCTGCAACGTGGCGCGCTTTGCAGAGCTTGAAGCGGCTGTAGCCACCACGGTGCAGGCCTTTGGCAGCCTCGACGTGCTGATCAACAACGCAGGCACGGTGGAGCCGATTGCGCATCTGGCCAGCTCCGATCCGGCGGCCTGGAGCCAGGTGATCGATGTCAATCTGAACGGCGTCTACTACGGCATGCGCGCGGCGATCCCGGTCATGAAACAGCAGGGCGGCGGCACGATTCTGACCATTTCATCCGGCGCGGCGCATGGACCGGTGGAGGCGTGGAGCCACTACTGCGCGTCCAAGGCCGCTGTGAACATGCTGACGCGCTGCGTCCACAAAGAGGAGGGAGAAAGCGGCATCCGGGCCATCGGCCTATCCCCCGGGACAGTGGCCACCCAGATGCAAAAGGAAATCAAAGCCTCCGGCATCAATCCGGTCAGCAAACTGGCCTGGGAGGATCACATTCCGCCCGAGTGGCCTGCAAAATGTTTGCTCTGGATGTGCGGGGCAGAAGCCGACGCTTGGCTCGGGGATGAGATTTCCTTGCGTGACGAGGATATCCGCCGCAGCGTGGGCCTGATATGATTGATGTCTCGCAGGATGGCCCGGTCTGGACTGTCACGATCAACCGGCCCGATAAGGCGAATTCCCTGACCCATACCATGCTGTCGACCCTAGCCGACACGATGGAGGCGGCGGGCACTGCGCGCGCGGTCATCCTGACCGGCACCGGAAAGGTCTTTAGCGCGGGCGCTGATCTTGAAGAAGCACGCGCAGGGCTTGCCACCTCTGACGTTTGGGAGCGGCTTTCATCCGCCATTGCCGCGCTGCCAGGGCTGACGATTGCTGCGCTTAACGGCACGCTCGCGGGCGGTGCGATGGGCATGGCGCTGGCCTGCGACCTGCGGATTGCCGTGCCTGGCGCAAAGTTTTTCTATCCTGTCATGAAGCTGGGGTTCTTGCCGCAGCCCTCTGATCCTGCGCGCATGGCTTCACTGATTGGGCCTGCGCGGACCAAGCTCATTCTTATGGGCGGACAAAAGATTTTGGCGCAAGAGGCTTATGATTTCGGCTTAATCGACCGCATCGTCGAGCCTGAGGATTTGATTAAGACAGCACAGGAGATTGCCGCAGATACAGTTGCCGCGTCACCTGAAATTGCGTCTGGAATCAAACGGATGTGCCGGTAAAGACACCTCTTCGCAGCGGGTCAGTCAGTCGGGCCTAGCATCGGTGTTGGAACGCTGCGATAGGGGCTTTGCTCAATGGCGGTATCCTCCGGACCATCGCCCGCCGCAAAGACAAATGCGACGCCGATGAGAATGAACAAACCGATTGTGCCGTAGAACATCCAGTTAGGCAGCATGGTCCTGCGGTATGGGGCGGGTGTGTCTGATCTGTGTTCCATGCTTTTCGAACGGCTTGCCATCGCCTGCGTTCCATTCGTCCGGAACCTGCGACGTTTCGCGCGCGTTGCTATTTTGCACGCAATCAGGAGAGAAAATGAGACCAATGGCACTCACGCGCACCGTTCACCAGCCGGATGTAAACACGCTGAAAGCTCTGGCCGAGGTTGTTGACAGCCTGGATGTTGCGCGCGAGCGGGTGGAGCTCATTGCCAAGAGCGCGGCGCCGGAGCTGCATGATGCGGCCAACGCGCTTGCTAAGCTCCATGCGGATCACCGCGCCAAGTTGGAAGAGATCATTCCCCTTGAGGACGCACTCGCGAGCCAAGACATGGCTTGGGCGGAATGGCGCAACCGCGACATCGGCAAGGCCGTACGGCCCGAAGCGGGCGTGGACACGAACCCGCGCAAAGCCATTCTGTCCTGCCAGCGCAGGCTGCTTGCGGCCTTCGATGATTTGATGAAATACGCCTTCACAGACCCCTTGCGCGGCGCGGTGGAGCACATGAAGGCAGAGACGATGCAGGCAGGCAAAGCGCATGGGGTTGAGGTTTAAACCCCCACGCGCCCTGTAGGCCTCAGAATTAGATCAGAGGCACGAAAGGCACGTCACAGGCGGCAAGCAGGAGTGTCGTGGCGATGAGAAATGCGTTTTTCATGTCTGCCTCTTCCTTTTTGTTGATCCTGCTGTAGCGCATCTGCCGCCAATGTGCTCACCTTTTTCGCTTGCCGCCTGGGATTTTTGACTGAAATCCCGGCGGGCGCTTGGCCACCCATCGGGCGAACTTTGCCAGCCGGGGATGCGCGCGCAGCGCTTCTGGCGTGTTGTACTCGCGCGCCAGCTCCGCCTCCGTCAGCGTCGCATGCACTTCCCGGTGGCAAATGTGGTGCATCAGCACCGTCGGCCCGCCCTTGCCGCCCTTGAGCTTCGGGATCAGGTGATGATGGCTTTGGGCCACGTCCGCTGGGATGTCGCGCCCGCAGAGCGGGCAGATCGGGTCACTCACCTTCAAAAGCCTTGATCAAACCGTGTCTCGCAGGCATCAGGTGCGCCAAATCGGGGACAAAACAAGGGCGCGTGATGGAGTTCGACCTCTCCCAACAGCCGGAAATCGTGCAGCAGGCCTATGGCTACGGGCTTCAGGCCTATGAGTTTGCTATGGGTTGGTTGCTGAGCCCCGCCGCCTGGTCCCAATTCGCGCTGCTCGTAGTTGCATACCTGCTCGCGGTGCTGATCACCCGGCGCCTACGGCCCGCGCTGGCGCGGCTGATTGACCCGGGCGCCAAAGAGAACCTCTTTTCCGCGCCGCGCCGGTTCGTGCTGCAGTTCCTGCCGCTGATGTTGCCGCTTCTGGCCTATGTGCTGACCGGCATCGGCGAGGGCATTGTGCGCTCGATCTTTGACAGCGGGTCGGTGATCGCCTTCGGCAAACGGGTGTTTCTGTTCCTGGCCGCCCGCGCGCTGGTGCGCGATATCGTCACCGATCCTTTCCTCAAGCTTCTGGGCCGCTTCGCGCTATTGCCTATCATGGGGCTCTACGCCGTGGGCCTGCTGGAGCCGGTCAATACGCTGCTGACGGAAACCATCGTGGGTGTCGGCAACATCCAGTTCTCGCTCATCTCCATCGTGCGCGGGATCATCGCGGGCTCGCTGTTGTTCTGGCTTGGCCAGTGGTCCAACACCCAGACCGCCCAGATGATCGAGCGCAATCAGGAGATGCGCCCCTCCTTGCGCCAATTGGCGATCAAGGTCGTGGAGTTCCTGATCTTCGGCCTGGCCTTCATCCTCTTGATGAACATCATGGGCATCAACCTCTCCGCCCTTGCCATCCTCGGCGGTGCCATCGGCGTGGGCCTTGGTTTTGGCCTGCAAAAGATCGCCTCCAACTTCATCTCCGGCGTGATCCTGCTGCTGGAAGGGCAGGCGACGGTGGGCGACTTCGTGGCGCTTGACGGCGGCGAGGAGGGCAAGATCGTCAAGATGATGGCCCGCGCCGTGATCCTGGAGACCTTCGATGGCCGCTGGATCGTGGTACCGAACGAGGATTTCATCGTCACGCGGGTGGTGAATTACTCCGATTCAGGCTCCGCCAACCGTTATGAAGCGCCCTTCTCCGTCAGCTATGACACCGATATCAACCTGGTGCCGGATATCATCGAACGGGCGGTTGCGACGCACCCAGAGGTGCTCGACCTGCCTTACCCGCCTGACTGCGAATTGCGCGGCTTTGGCGACAGCGGCATTGATTTCGCAGTGGAATTCTGGGTCAATGGGCTGGACGACGGGCCGAACAAATACACCTCCGATGTGCTCTTCCTGATCTGGAATGCGCTCAAAGAGGCTGGCATCGAAATCCCCTATCCCCAGCGCGTGGTGGAGATCAAAGGCGGGTTGCCGCAAGCGCAAGGGTGAGCGAGGCCGTTGTCATCGGCGCGGGCCCTGCCGGGCTGATGGCGGCTCAAGCCATGGCGGAGGCCGGTTTGCGGGTGGTGGTCTGCGAGGCCAAGCCCTCTGTCGGGCGCAAGTTTCTGATGGCGGGCAAAAGCGGGCTCAATCTCACCAAAGAGGAGCCCAAAGCGCCCTTCATGGCCGCATTCACAGACGCTGAGGCGTCCCTGCGTCCCGCGATTGAGGCCTTTGACAGCACAGCCGTCCAGGATTGGGCGCGCGGGCTGGAGCAGGAGATTTTCACGGGAACGACAGGGCGTGTGTTTCCGAAGGCCATGAAAGCCTCGCCCCTCTTGCGCGCCTGGATCGCGCATCTGACCACGTTGGGCGTGGAGTTCAGGACGCGCTGGGCCTGGCGCGGATGGCAGGACGGCGCGCTGGCGTTTGAGACCGATGAGGGCGAGGCACATGTCCGCCCACGCGTATGCGTACTGGCCCTTGGCGGGGCCAGCTGGGCACGGCTCGGCGCGACGGGCGCCTGGGCGCAGGTGCTAGAGGGGGCCGGGGTCAAGACCGCGCCCTTTGCCCCGGCAAACGCCGGTGTTGCGGTGGATTGGTCGCGCTTCATGGATCGCCACACGGGCACCGCGCTCAAGAACATGCGCTGGACGGCGGGCCGCTTTGTGTCCCGGGGGGAGGCGGTGATTTCAGCGCGGGGGCTGGAGGGCGGCGGCATCTACAGCGTCTCGCGCGGGGTGCGCGAGGGGGCCGCGCTGACGGCTGATTTTCTGCCGGATCTGAGCGTGGCGGAGATCACCGTGCGGCTGTCGCGGCCCCGGGGCAAGGCGAGCCTGTCCAACCATCTGCGCCGCACCCTCAAGCTGACGCCCGCGCAGATCGCGCTGGTGCAAGAGATGGCGCGCCCTCTTCAGGAGGGTCTGCGCGCCACGGCGCGCCAGCTCAAAGCGCTGCCCCTTCAGCATGCGGGTCTACGGCCCATGGATGAGGCGATCTCGACCGCAGGTGGCCTGCCCTTTTCAGCGCTGGATGAGGGCCTGATGATCCGGGCGCTGCCGGGGGTTTTTGCCTCCGGTGAGATGCTCGACTGGGAAGCACCCACCGGCGGCTATCTGATCAGCGCTTGTCTGGCCACGGGGCGCTGGGCGGGACAGCACGCTGCGACCTGGGTTCAGGGATCGCGTTTTCCGGCGCTATAGCCTCCGACCTAAAGCCTGAGACACACACAACACTAGTTCATGCGCCGTCCCGCGGGGTGGCGCAATTGCGCCGCCCCAGGGGGGCGGGTCGGCGCAGCCCAACAGTTCCTGTTGGGCGGGCGCTTTGAAGGGAGCGGGCTGTCTCAGGTTTTGGGTCGGTGGCTTTAGGCGAGCTCTGAGGCCGCTTTGAACGCGGCGCGGTCGCGCAGCCCTGCGGCCCAGGTCCCTAGCTTGTCATCCACCCGAGGGAATTTCGCGCCGACGGACC
>JBCCPS010000087.1:0-12232 GCA_039024775.1 Pseudomonadota bacterium | reverse complement strand
TAGGGCCCGTCCTGGCCAAAGCCGGAGATACTGGCAAGGATCACGCGGGGGTTAAGCGCCTTGAGCGCTTCATAGTCGATGCCCAGCCGCGTCTTCACGTCGGGGCGGAAGTTCTCCACCACCACATCTGCCGTCGCCACCAGCTTCTTGAATATCTCCAGCCCCTCGGGCGCCTTGAGGTTCAACGTCAGCGAGCGCTTGTTGCGCTGCAGGTTCTGCCAGTCAGCCGAATTGCGCCCCGCGCCAAGTGCGCCATCGGCTTCCAAAGACGCAGGCTGTTCGATCTTGATCACATCCGCGCCCCAGTCTCCCAGCTGCCGCACAGCGGTGGGGCCGGAGCGCACGCGGGTGAGATCCAGCACGCGGATGTGATCGAGGGCTAAAGAAGCGGGCTGATGCGGCATGGGGCGTCCTTTCAGGGGGTCAGCGGGCGGAGGTTTCGTATTTGGACGAGGCCTCATAGTAGTCGTTAAACCCGATCCGGCGCCGCAGTTCCACGAAATCCATCCGTCCCGGGCGCTGGTCGTCCCGCATCGCTTGCAAGCAGTCCACCATCGCCTGCATCGCTGCCGCCATCAGCGACAGCGGATAGGCGGCTAGCGCGAACCCGATGTCGCGGATCTCCGCATTCGTCAGGTCCGGCGTCTCGCCCCCTTCGATGATGTTGGCCATGTGATGCATCGGCACGGCTGTGCAGATCTCCCGCATCTCGGCTTCCGTCTTGGGGGCCTCTACGAACAGGATATCCGCCCCCAGCTTGGCAAACTCTTCCGCCCGCGCGATGGCCTCCGCCAGCCCGTGCTCGTGCCGGGCATCCGTGCGGGCGAGGATCAGTATGTCACCGCCCTCCGCCCTCAATTCCTCGCGCGCGTCCACCGCCGCGCGGATGCGGTCAAAGGCCTCCGCCCGGCCCACGACAGCCTTTCCGGGCGTATGCCCGCAGCGCTTTGGCGCCAGTTGGTCTTCGATCATCACGCTGGCCGCGCCCGCCCGCGCAAAGCCCTTCACGGTGCGCTTTACGTTCATCGCATTGCCGTAGCCCGTGTCGCCGTCGGCGATCAGCGGGATGGCGGTCGCATCCGTGATGTTGCGCGCAGTATCCACCACCTCGGCATAGCTCATCAGCCCCAGATCAGGCTCCCCGATGCGGCTTGCGGAGGTGGCAAAGCCCGACATGAAGGTCACGTCGTAGCCTTCCTGCGCGATGAGTTTCGCCGACAGCGCGTCAAAGCAGCAGGGCATGAGGTGGCATTTGTCTTGCGCAAGAAGCGTGCGGAGCTTGGCGGCTTGGGTCATCGGGGCCTCACATTTTGAACGGGATGTAGAGCGCCAGGTCCGGCACCAGATAGAGGATCGCAACAGTGAGCAACATGAGCAAGAGGAAGGGCCAGACGCCGCGCGCGACCTCTCCCAGCGCCACGCGCGCGACCGCTTGAATGACGTAGAGGTTGAGCCCCACCGGCGGCGTGATCAGCGCGCATTCGACCATGATCACCATGAAGATGCCGAACCAGATGGGGTCGAACCCGAGCCCGGTGGCCGCGGGCAGCAGCACGGGCGTCATGATCAGGATCATCGACAGCGCCTCGAACACCAGCCCCATGATCAAGAGCACCACGCAAACGAGCAGGATGAATATGAGCGGCCCGTCGATGTTGGCGGCGATGAAGGCGGAGATATCCTGCGGGATGCGGTAGAGCGCGATGGCCTTGCCGAAGACCTTTGCGCCCGCCACGATCAGCAGGATCGCGGTGGTTGTGATTGCGCTCTCCCGCACCGCCTCCCAGAAGGCAGCCCAAGTGAGCGTGCGCAGCCAAAGAGAGGTGATCAGGATCGCGGCGGCAAAGCCCACGGCTGCGCCCTCGGTGGGCGTAAAGGCGCCGGAGTAGAGGCCCACGACAATCAGCATCGCCAGAGCGAAGGAGGGCAGGGCGCGGATGGACGTCTCGATGCGGGTCTGGCGGTCGGCTTTCTCCACCGGCTGGTAAGTGGGTGTGAGCCGCGCGTAGACCATGGCAAAGAGGATGAAGAAACCTACCAGCAGCAGGCCGGGGCCGATGCCTGCGAGGAAAAGCGCGATGACGGATTCCTCTGCCACGAAGCCGAAGACGATCATCGGGATCGAGGGTGGGATCAGGATGCCTAAGGTCCCGCCCGCCGCCAAAAGCCCGTAGACGAAGCGCTTGTCATAGCCGCGGTTGACCATCTCCGGGATCGCCACCGTGCCGATAGTGGCGGCTGTCGCCACGGAGGAGCCGGAGATGGCGGCGAAAAGCCCGCAGCTGATGATCGTGGCGACCGCAAGCCCCCCGGGCCAGTGCCCGACCCAGGCTTGCACTGCTGCAAAGAGGTCCCGGCCCACGCCGCCTTTCAGGAGCACGTTGGACATCAAGAGGAACAGAGGCACGGCGAGCAGGATGAAGCCGTCGAGAGTGGACAGGATCGCCTGCGGCGCCATCAGCGGAGAGAAGCCGCCGAGATAGAGCATGCCGAGGCCCAGCCCCCCGAGTGCAAAGGCCACGGGCACGCCCAAAAGCAAGAGCCCAAAAAGGCAGGCGAGGATGATCAGAACGCTCATTCGTGGCTCGCCCCCAGAGAGGCTATGTGCCGCCCGCGCAAGGACATGAGTTCCACCAATCCCTGAGCGGTGAGCAAGGCAAAGCCCACAGGCACCGACAATTCGGCCACCCAGCTTGGCAGGTTCAGAAGCGACCCGGTGGTGCGCCCGCGGACCCAGCTGTCGTGGAAGATATCAAAGCCCCAGAAGGCCACGATGGCGGAAAACACGATCAGCAGCACCAGAGAGACGGCGACGCAGACCTTCTGCGCGCCCGCTGGCAACAGCCCCGTGACGGCATTTACGGTGATGTGACGCCGCATGCTCAGCACCCAGGCCATCGACAAAAGGCAGCCCCAGATCAGGCAGAGCTGGCTCAGCTCTGCGGCCCAGATAGTGGGCTTGATGAAGAAATACCGCGCGATGACCTCATAGGTCAGCATGGCCCCGGTCAGGGCCATCAGGCAGGCGCCAAAAAGGCCTGCCATACGGGAAAGTACGGTTATGATTTGCATGGATAAAGGCCGGCAGGCAAGGGGCCCTGCCCGCAGGACCGTGTCTCAGGAACCGCCGCCGATGACGGCATCCAGGACCTTGCGGCCAGCCTCGCCCGACGCCTCCACGTAGGCGTCAAAAACCGGCTGCGCGACGGCCTGCCAGGCAGCGAGGTCCGCGTCCGACAGCTGAACGACGGTCATGCCCGCCTCTTCAGCCGCGGCGTATGCCTCCGCCTCGATATCGGCCATGGCGTCGCGCACGGCGTCTTGCGCCACGTTGGCGGCGTCGGTGATGTGCCCCTGGATCTCAGGCGAAAGCCCTGCCCACCAGTCATTGTTCACCACCACCACGAATTCGATGTTGGCGTGGTTGGTGACCGTGATGGTGTCCATGACTTCCCACAGTTTGCGGGATTTCACGCCCGACACGCCGGTCATGCCCACATCCACCGTGCCGCGCTGGTAGGCCAGGTACTGCTCGGAGCCCGAAATCAGCGTCGGCGCGCCGCCTGCCGCGCTCACGAAGTCGCCCAGCGTCTTGCCGAAAACGCGGACTTTCTTGCCTTCCATGTCGGCAGGCGTGCGGATCGGCCCGCCCTTGGACAGCATGATCGCGCCGCCATAGGCCTGCCAGTAGAGCACCGAGCCGCCGGTCTTGGCGATCTCTTCTTCCAACGTCTCCCGCACGGTGGAGCCGGGCGCCACCGCCCCGCGCACTTTCTCTTCGGTGTTGAAGAGGAACGGCATGTAGAAGACGTCCACGATGGGCGCATCGCCTACATAGCGGGTCAGAGAGGCAACACCGGCCTCAATCGCACCCGAACCAACGGCGGCGGGCACTTCCTTGTCCTTGTAGAGCGTCGCGCTGTCGTAGATTTCGACGTCAATCGCACCGCCCGTGCGTTCCTCTACCTCTTTTTCAAAAAGCTGCAGATTCTGGCCCAGGTGACTTTTGAGTGGCAGTTGCAGCGAGATGCGCATCTTGTCCTGCGCAAGGCCCATGGACGCGGTCAGGGCCAGTCCCGCGGCGGCCCCCATCAGTACTTTTAGCATGTCTATCCTCCCAGATGGGCGGAGGATTTGGCCCCCCGCCGTCCGTCCATGCAAGCAAAACGAGTGCAATCGCGCAAGGGTTGTGTCTAGGTCACATGAAAAGGGGCGCCCGCAGCGCCCCCTCCATGTGTCTATCAGTCTCACGTTTAAGCCGCCGCAGCCGCTTCTGGCCCGAAACGGCCGTAGAAAGTCTGGCCCTTCTGCGCCATCTCGCGCAAGAGATCGGGGCATTTGAACCGCTCGCCGTACTTGGCCTCCAGCTGGTCACAGCGCTCGGCTGCATATTCCGTCCCGATCATGTCGAGCCAGCTCAGCGGCCCGCCGGACCAGGGTGCAAAGCCCCAACCCAGAATGGCCCCCACGTCGCCCTCGCGGATGTCCATCAGCACGCCTTCTTCCAGCGCGCGCACGGCCTCAAGCACTTGCACGAACATCATCCGGTCCTGTAGCTCCTGCAACTCGGGCTGTTCCTCTGCCAGCGGATACTTGTCCTGAAGGCCTTTCCAATAGCCCTGACGCTTGCCCTTCTCGTCATAGTCAAAGAAGCCCGCTTTGGCCTTGCGCCCCAGACGGCCCTCTTCTTCCATCCAGAAGATCAGATCATCGGCACCCGATGCCGGATAAGCATTGCCCATCGCGGCCTTCGTGGCCCGCGCGATCTTGGCGCCCAGATCAATGGAGGTCTCGTCGGTCAACTGAATGGGGCCAACGGGGAAGCCCAGCATGGCAGCGGCGTTGTCCACGTACCAGGGCGCCACGCCCTCCGTGATCATCCGCGCGCCTTCGTTCACGTACGGAATGATGCACCGGTTGGCGTAGAAGAAACGCGCGTCGTTCACGACGATGGGCGTCTTGCGGATCTGGCGCACGTAGTCGAGCGCTTTGGCCACCGCGCGGTCGCCGGTTTCCTTGCCCTTGATGATCTCCACCAGCAGCATGCGTTCAACCGGAGAGAAGAAGTGGATGCCGATGAACTGCTCCGCGCGGCTCGACGCCTTTGCCAGATCGGTGATCGGCAGGGTGGAAGTGTTGGAGGCAAAGATGCAATCCTCCGGGATCACTGCCTCGACCTTTTGGGTCATCTCCGCTTTGACGGCGGGGTCTTCGAAGACCGCTTCAATGATCAGGTCGCAGCCCTTGAGCGCGTCAAGATCGGCGGTTGCCGTGATCCGGTTGAGCAGCGCTTCTTTCTTTTCCAGCGTGGCCTTCTTGCGGGCGATGCCTTTGTCCATGTAGCTCTCGGAGTAGGCCTTGCCGCGGTCCGCACTTTCCTGATCGCGGTCGATCAGCACCACCTCGATGCCCGCCTGCGCGCTGACCAGCGCGATGCCCGCACCCATCATTCCCGCGCCCAGCACGCCCAGCTTTTTCACGCGCTGGTCCTCGATGCCCTGGGGCCGCACAGCGCCTTTCTCAAGCGCCTCCTTGTTGAGAAAGAGCGAGCGGATCATGGCCGAGGAGGTGGGGTTCATCAGCACGGAGGTGAACCAGCGCGCTTCGATTTTGAGCGCTGTGTCGAAGGGGACCAACGCGCCTTCATAGACCGCCGACAAGAGCGCTTTGGCCGCAGGGTAGACGCCCTTTGTCTGGCCGTTGACCATCGCGGAGGCGCCCACGAAGGTCATGAAGCCCGCCGGGTGGTAGGGCGCGCCGCCGGGCATCTTGTAGCCTTTGGCATCCCACGGCTTGACCAGATCGGCGTCCTTGGCGCTGAGCACCCAGGCGCGGGCGTCGGCCATTGGGTCGTCCGAAACCTCGTGGATGATGCCCGCTGATTTGGCCTTGTCGGGCGCCACCATCTTGCCCTCCAGCAGGAAAGGGGAAGCGGCCATCGCGCCGAGCATCCGCACGAAACGGGTTGTGCCACCGGCGCCGGGGAAGATACCCACCTTAATCTCCGGCAGGCCGATGCGGGCCTTGGGATTGTCGGCGGCAAAGATGCGGTGCGTGGCGAGCGGCAGCTCCAGCCCGATGCCAACGGCGGTGCCGGGCAGCACGGCTGCCACGGGCTTTCCGCCTTTTTTGGTTTTGAAATCCATGCCTGCGAGCTCGATCTTGCGCAGAAGCTCATGCATGCGCATCGTACCCTCAAAGAGCCCGCGGGCAGGGTCATCACCTGCATCGGCCTTCATCTTGGCCAAAAGGTTCAGATCCATGCCCCCGGCAAAGCTGCCCTCCTTTCCGGAGGTGATGATGATGCCTTTGACAGCCTCATCGCCCAGGGCCGCATCAATAAGATCGTTCAGCTCCTGCACGCCTTCAAAGGACATGACGTTCATCGACTTGTCCGCGACGTCCCAGGTGATAGTGGCGATGCCCTCGCCGTCGGTCTGCATGGTGAAATCTGTCATCTCAGGCTTCCTTGATTTTCATGTCTGTGTGGTCCCCATCCGTGGGGCTTTGTTTGATATCGGCGCGGCCCAGAAGGGCGCGGTTGAGAGATGGCGCGTCCGAGACGGCGTAATCGTTGCTGGTGATCATCCAAAAGCCGTCAAAGCGTTCGATGGTGCCGCAGCACAGCTTCACCTCTCCGATCTGTTGGCCTTTGCACAGATACCGGCTCTCATGCGTGGCCAACACTTTGTCCGGGCTCAGAAATTCCGCATCCACCGTGCGCCGGTCGATGAGGTCGATGTTGTTGCGGCGCAGGAAATCCTGCACCCCGCGCAGCACCTTCAAAAGCGCGCCACGGCTTTCGATCACCTGTTCGCCCTCATAGGTGCCAATGGTCAAAGGCAGCGCGAAGCGATCCAGAAAGGTCGCGTCATCGCCGCCCATCAGCGCCCGGGACGTGACCTCCAGCATGAAATCGCCCACCTCACTGGCGGTGCGAAACGCCGGGTCCTTTCTGGTCTTTTCCTGCGATGAAAGGTCCAACTCGTTGACCTCCGCTGTTTCTTGCGTCCGAAAATTGCGGCTAGCCGCGCGGGTCATGGGCCATCTTGGACATGGCCAGGCCCACTGTCGTCTTGTTGTCCACGGCATATTGCGTGGAGGTACATTGCCAGCGCCCGTCGATGTGTTCGATCACCGTGAAGTTCGGAAACGGCTCCCCGATCCGCTGCTGACCGGCCATCATGTGGGTGGTGTGCGTGGCATGCACGCAGGTGTCTGACTTGAACTCCGCGACATCGCATACCCGTACCAGAGCCGTGATCCG
Organism: Pseudomonadota bacterium; assembly: GCA_039024775.1. GTDB lineage: Bacteria > Pseudomonadota > Alphaproteobacteria > Rhodobacterales > Rhodobacteraceae > Sulfitobacter. Next base: position 4,965 of record JBCCPS010000087.1, on the reverse strand, counting down.
CTTGCGGCGATAGTCATCGGTCACGCTATCAAAGACGGCCTGCAACTCCCGCCGCGTGCGCAAAACACGTTTCTGGTCCGCGGTCTCTATCATGTGTGGCAAGTGAAAGCAGGCAGCGAAGGTCTCAAACCGGTTGCTCAACAGGGCCTCCCCCGTGAGGTCGAGCAGCATCTGCGAGACGTCTTCAGCCGTCTGTCCGTTCACCTGCCGCATAGGCCTACACCCGTTCGATGATCGTCGCCGCGCCCATGCCAGAGGCAATGCAGAGCGTCGCCAGTCCCGTTTGCTTGTCCGCCCGCTCCAGCTCATCCAGAAGCGTGCCGATGATCATGGCGCCGGTCGCGCCCAGTGGGTGGCCCATCGCGATGGAGCCGCCGTTCACGTTGACCTTATCATGATCCACGTCAAAGGCATCCATGAAGCGCATCACGACGGAGGCGAAAGCCTCATTGACTTCAAAGAGGTCGATGTCACCGATTGTCATGCCGTTATCGGCCAGGATCTTCTCCGTCACCGGCACGGGACCGGTCAGCATGATGGTGGGATCGGTGCCGATCTTGGCGGTGGCCTTGATCCGCGCGCGGGGTTTGAGGCCATGCGCCTCACCGAACTCCTTGTTTCCGATCAAAAGCGCCGCCGCCCCGTCCACGATGCCAGAGGAGTTCCCCGCGTGGTGGATGTGGTTGATCTTTTCCAGATGCGGGTACTTCATCAGCGCGATTTTGTCGAAGCCGGGCATAACCTCACCCATCTGCTGGAAAGCGGGGTTGAGGGAGCCGAGGCTCTGCATGTCGGTCTGAGGGCGCATGTATTCGTCGTGATCCAGGATGGTCAGCCCGTTCTGGTCCTTGATTTCAATGACCGACTTGGCAAACCGCTTTTCTTCCCAGGCCTTAGCCGCCCGCTGTTGCGAGGCCACCGCAAGCTGGTCCGCGTCATCGCGGGAATAGCCGTATTCGCTGGCGATGATGTCGGCGGAGATGCCCTGCGGCACGAAATACTGCTCCATCGCGATGGAGGGATCGACCGCAATCGCCGCGCCGTCGGAGCCCATGGCCACGCGGCCCATCATCTCCACGCCGCCCGCGATATAGGCGCTGCCTGCACCGCCCTTCACCTGGTTGGCGGCGAGGTTGACCGCTTCCATGCCGGACGCGCAGAAGCGGTTGATGGCAAGGCCCGGGATACGCTCATCCAAGTCAGAGGCCAGCACGGCGGAGCGGGCAAGGCACCCCCCCTGTTCCATGACCTGGGTGACATTGCCCCAGATCACGTCCTCCACGGCGTGACCTTCCAGGTTGTTGCGTTCCTTGACGGCGTTGAGCGTCTGCGAGGACAGGCGCAGGGCCGTGACTTCGTGCAGCGCGCCGTCTTTTCGGCCCTTGCCGCGCGGGGTGCGCAGCGCGTCGTAGATGTAGGCTTCGGTCATCTGGAGGTCTCCGATTTTGGGTCAGGCACGGTCAGCGGGGCTGCCGGGCATCAGGTCATAGGGGGCTTTCCAGCCCGGTGTTTCAGAAAGGCGCGTGAGCCAGGCGTCGATGTTGGGCCATTGGGCGCGGTCAAAGCCAAAGGGCTCGGGATAATAGAGATACCCGCAGCAGCTCAGATCGGCATTGGTGATCGCGTCCCCCACGATCCAGTCGCGGCCCGCAAGGTGGGTGTCCAGCGTCTCGTAGGCGGCTTTCAGACGGCCTTGCATGAAGCCGATAACCTCAGCCGGCCGCTTGTCCTCCGGCAGAAAGTTCATCAAAAACCGCGTCATGCCCGCCTGGCTGGAGAGCTTGTGATTGTCCCACAGCACCCAGCGGAAAATCTCATAGTTTTCGTCCCGGTCCTTGCCGCCGAACTTGCCGCTTTTCTCAGTCGCATATGCCTGAATGGCGCCCGACTGACCGGTGCGGAAGTCCCCGTCCACCATCATCGGTGCCTCGCCCATCGGATTGATGTCACGCCGGTAAGCCTCTCCGCGGGTCTCTCCGCCGAAAAAGTCCACCTTCACCGGCTCCCAGTCGAGCCCCGAAAGCTCAAGCGCCAGCGCGGCCTTGTAGGAGTTTCCCGATTCCCCGAAACAGTAGAGCTTGATTGTCATGGCGTCCTCCCCGACGGCCCTTTTGCCGTGCATTTCTCCCAAAAAGATGATGCGCGGCTTGCGCAGGCTACTTCATCTTTCCAAATAAACTCAATTCCTTACCTCGCGTCCTGCCCAAACGTCACAGGCTGCGCGATATCAGCTCCTTCATGATTTCATTGGTGCCGCCATAGATGCGCTGGACGCGGGCATCGGCCCACATCTCGCCCACCGCGTATTCGGCCATGAAGCCGTAGCCGCCGTGCATCTGAAGGCAGACATCCAGCACCTCGCATTGCGTATCCGTAATCCAGTATTTCGCCATCGCGGCCTTTTCGACCGTCAGTTCCCCGCGCAGATGTTCGGTGATGCATTCATCCAGAAAGGCCCGCGCCACTGTGGTCTTGGTCTTGGCCTCCACCAGTTGAAAGCGCGTGTTCTGAAACTGGGTGAGCGGCCCGCCGAAGGCCTCGCGTTCCTTGCAATAAGCGATCGTCCGCTCCACCGCGCCTTCCATGGCGCCAACCGCACCGCAGGCGATGATCAGGCGCTCCTGCGGCAGCTGCTCCATCATCTGGTAGAAGCCCCGGCCTTCCTCCTGGCCGAGGATGTTTTCCGGCGGAATCTCAACGTTGTCGAAGAAAAGCTCCGAGGTATCGGCGGCATGCAGCCCGATCTTCTCCAGATTGCGCCCGCGCTGAAACCCCTCCGCGCCGTCGGTTTCGACCACGACCATGGAGACACCCTTGGCGCCCTGGCTGGGGTCCGTCTTGGCCGCGACGATGATCAGATTGGCATGCTGGCCGTTGGTGATGAAGGTCTTTTGGCCAGAGAGGCGATAGGCATTGCCGTCTCGCACAGCCTTCGTCTTGATCGCCTGCACGTCAGAGCCAGTGGAAGGCTCCGTCATCGCAAGCGCGCCCACCAATTCGCCCGAGATCATCTTGGGCAGCCAGCGCTTCTTCTGCTCCTCCGTCCCATAGGCCAGAATGTAATGCGCCACGATGCCCGAGTGGATGGGATGGCCCCAGGAGGCCAGATTGCAGCGGCTCATCTCGATCAGGATCGCGGCCTCATGGCCGAAATCGCCGCCCGGTCCGCCGTATGCCTCCGGCACCGAGGGGCAGAGCAGCCCCAGATCCCCAGCCTCATTCCAGGTCTCCCGGTCCATCTGGCCCTGCTTGCGCCATTTCTCGAAGCGCGGCGCCCATTCGGTATTGATGAAATCCGCCGTCAGCCCCGCGATCATGCGGTGCTCTTGCGTCATCCAGGAGGAGGGGTTGTCGGGCAAGTCTCTCATAACTTTCACCTTTTCCGGGTGTCGATTTCGGAATTGAACAGCCGCAAGCGGGCGATGAGGTTTTCCTCGTTAATCACTGAATTGAAGTTCTCAAACAGAAACGACAGCGCCTCGCCCTCATCCAGCCCCGCCTCTGCAGAGAATTGCTTGAGGCGGCGATAGCCGTCCTCCGTCATGGCGACGGGAAAGCGGCGGGTGAGGCGAAAGCGTTTAGGCATTAGGTTTCCGGTCTCTTTTTCCAGAACACAGAAGTTAGGAAATAGACTGCGATGCCAAGGGCAAAAACGAAATAACTCAGGCGGGGCTGCATCGCCTCCGCCTGAGCTTGATCTTGGGTCATGTCGGCCCCGATGATGTGGGTCGCGACCCAGATGCCCGCTCCGATCCACGTGAACGTGGACAGGATGAGCATGAGTTCGCGCATACCATTCATTAGGGCCTCCGTAGGATGGGTGCTTGCACCCATCGTCCGTTAGAAGTTCGCCGCCTCCAGCGCCATCACGGTGTCCGCACCGGATTCGATCCGCTTGAGGTGCAGCGCCGTAGCGGGCAGCATCCGCGCCATGTAAAACCGGCCCGTGTGCAGCTTCGTCTCATAGAACGCGGTGTCGGTGGTGCCACCATCCAGCGCCACTTTCGCGGCCTTGGCCATCTTCGCCCACATCAAGCCCAGGCAGACATGCCCGAACATGTGCATGAAGTCATTGGAGCCCGCCAGCGCGTGGTTGGGGTTCTTCATGCCGTTCTGCATGAAGTACATCCCCGCACCCTGTAGATCCTTCGATGCTGCCTTGAGCGGATCAAGGAATTCACGGTCGAAATCCGCGTCCTGACCCGCGTTCTCCTTGATGAAATTCTTCACCAGATCGAAGAAGGCCATCACGTGCTTGCCACCGTCCTGCGCCAGCTTGCGGCCCACAAGGTCCAGCGCCTGCACGCCATTCGCGCCTTCGTAGATCATGGCGATACGCGCGTCCCGCGTGAACTGGGACATGCCCCATTCCTCGATGTAGCCATGCCCGCCGTAGACCTGCTGCGCCTTCACGGTCATGTCGTAGCCCACGTCTGTCAGGAAGCCTTTGATCACCGGGGTCAGCAGCGACACGAGACCATCGGCTGCGTCATCGTCCTTGCGGTGATGCGCATCAATCAGCGTCGCCCCCCAAAGGATGAAGGCCCGTGCCGCTTCGACGAAGCTCTTCTGCTCCATCAGGCTGCGGCGAATATCCGGGTGCACGATCAGCGGATCGGCAGGCCCATTGGGGTTTTTCGGCCCCGTCACATCGCGGCCTTGCAGGCGGTCCTTGGAATACTCCAGCGCATTCTGGAAGGCCACTCCGGCCTGTGCTACGCCCTGCATGCCCACGCCCAGACGCGCTTCGTTCATCATGGTGAACATCGCGCGCATGCCCTTGTGTTCGGTGCCCAGCAGATAGCCTGTCGCATCATCGTAGTTCATCACGCAGGTGGAATTGCCGTGAATGCCCATCTTTTCCTCGATGGAGCCCACCGCCACGCCGTTGCGCGCGCCCAGATTGCCTTCGTCATCGACCATGAACTTCGGGACAATGAACAGCGACACGCCCGCGATGCCTTC
>JBCCPS010000086.1:0-12830 GCA_039024775.1 Pseudomonadota bacterium | reverse complement strand
TTTGGTTTCTGACAGGATGCCCAGCCAGCCGAAGGGGTAGACCTTTTCATACTCCGACCGCGCTGCCGCCGGGATGGTTTGGCGGCTGACCCCGTGAAAACCGTCGCAGCCCGCGATGTAATCGCAGGCAATCCGCTGGCTATGGCCGTTTTGCACGAACTGCACAAAAGGAGCGTCCGATTTGGCTTCGCAGATCTCTACATCTTGAACTTCAAAGATAACCCGCGCGCCATCCGCCTCCCGTGCGTCATAAAGGTCGCGCGTCACCTCCGTCTGGCCGTAGACCATGACCGTGGTGCCCGTGTGTTTGGCAAAATCAATCCGAAGCTCGTCGTCATTGTAGCTCAGGATCGTGCCGTCGTGGACAAAGCCCTCACGCTCCATCCGCGCGCCCAACCCCAGATCGCGCAGCTGGTTGACCGTGCCCGTCTCCAGCACGCCCGCGCGGATGCGGCCCAGCACATAGTCTTTGGTCCGGCGCTCCAGGATGACGTTATCGATGCCTGCGCGGCTGAGATGCTGACCCAGCAGCAAGCCGGAGGGGCCACCGCCGATGATGATGACTTGCGTGCGCATGGCTCAGGCCCTTTCCCCGGCTGCACCGTGGGTTTCGATGTCTTCCGGCATGAGCGAAAGCGTTGAAGATCAAGCCTGATTCGACAAGTCGTAAACGCCCCGCGGTATGGGCATCGTGCGCAGGGGTGTTTCACCCGCAAAGCCGAAAAGGGCTAGACAAGGGCGCGGTTCGCCCTGAGGCTGCGCAGGGCAGGGGGGAAAACATCATGAGCGCACCGCAGATCGAGATGCAGCTTTACATCGACGGCACCGCGCGGCCCGCGTCGGATGCGCGGCAGCTCAAGCTCACCAATCCCGCCCGGCCCGAAGAGATCGTGGGCGCCTGCGCGGATGCAAGCGCCGAAGACATCGACACGGCCGTGCGCGCCGCCCACCGCGCCTTTCCCGCCTGGGCCGCCAAGAGCATCGAGGAACGCGCGGCCCTGCTGGAACGGGTGGCCGACGCGTTGGGCGCGGATGAAGAGGACATCGCCTTTCGCGCGCAACTCTTGACCCGCGAGAATGGCAAGATCGCGCGGGAGACCATGGTGGAGATGTCGCGGCTGGGCGACCGCTTTCGCCAGGTGGCAGGCTACGGCCGCCAAATGGCGCAGGAGGAAACCATTACTGGCGGCCCGTTTGATACCATCGTGACCCGCCAGCCGCGCGGGGTGGCGGCGCTGATCGTGCCCTGGAACTGGCCGCTGGCCCTGCTCGGCGCCAAGCTGCCGCAGGCGTTGGTCGCGGGCAATACGGTCGTGGTCAAACTGGCCGAGACAGCAGCGCTCGCGCCTGCGTTGACGCTGCACAAGATCGCCGCGCTCTTTCCGCCCGGTGTGGTCAACGTGATCTCCGGCGACGGAGCGCGCACGGGCGACGCGCTGACGGGTCATCCGCTGGTGCGCAAGGTCAACTTCACCGGGTCCGTGCGCGTGGGCCGCCTGGTCATGGCGTCTGCGGCGCGCAATATCACACCCGTGACGCTGGAGCTTGGCGGCAATGATCCCGCGCTGATCCTGGAGGACGCGGAGCTGAACGCGGAGACCTTCATGAAGCTCTACTGGAGCGCTTTCGCTACCAGCGGGCAGATCTGTCACGCGCTCAAGCGCCTTTACGTGCATCGCAGCCGCTATGACGAGGTCGTGGACGGACTGACGTCTGCGGCAGAAAAGATGGTGGTGGGCGACGGGCTGCTGCCGGAGACCACGATGGGCCCGCTGAACAACCCAGCGCAGCTCAAAGTCGTGACAGACATGATCGCAGAGGCACGAGCGGCGGGGGCAGACTTGAAGGAATGCGGGCAGGTGCCCGATGAGGCACTCTATCGCGGTGGTTACTTCCAAAGGCCCACGCTGGTCTATGACCCCGATCCGGGGCTCAGGCTCGTGCGCGAGGAACAATTCGGCCCCGTCCTGCCGATCCTGCCCTTCGACACGGAGGCGGAGGCGGTGGCCGCGGCCAATGACAGCGCCTTTGGCCTGTGTTCGTCGGTCTGGACGCAGGACCGCGACCGCGCGCTCCGCCTCGCGCGGCAGATCGAGGCGGGCTACACCTACATCAACGGGCATGGGCCCATGGCCCAGGACGGGCGCGGGCCCTTCGGCGGGTTCAAACTGTCGGGCATCGGGCGCAACATGGGGATGGACGGCGTGCTGTCCTTTGCGGGCACCCACGCGATATCGGCCCCGGCGGGATTTCTTTTGGAGAACGGATAATGGCGACACTTGGCGAGAACATCTTGGGCCAGCAGGGCGGGCCCACCTTTTTCAAGGTCGCAAACGCGGATGAGATCGGGATCGCGGCGCCCGAGAACCGCAAGGGCGATGCGCTGCGCACCTGGGTGCGGTCCTACTCCGGCTTTCAGAAGGAGGCGCTGGTGCGCTCTGCGCGCACGGGCGACACCTGGCGGCTGGCCAGCGATGAAGGCGCCTACCTCAACGGCTATGACGCCGCCCCCTGTCCGCTGGCCTTCCTGACCTGCGGCATGATCGCCAGCTTCATGAACGAGATCACGGCCCTGGCCACGCTTGAGGGCATAGAGATCCGCAAGCTGCGGCTGACCCAGAACAATTATTACACCATGCAAGGCTCCATGCGGGCGCGCACGATGGTGGGCGGAGCGGAGAACATCGACCTCAAGGTCGAGATCGACTGCGACCTGGACGATGCCGCGCTCACCGACTTTCTGGTCAAAGCCACCTACGCCTCGCCGCTCAACGGCCTGATGCGGGGCGCGATCCCGAGCCTGTTCAAACTGGCCAAGAACGGCGCGGGCCTGCCCACGGCAGAGGCGCAAGAGCTTGACTCAGCGCTCCTGCCGGACCCGGGCGAGAGTGTGGTGGAAGTGCAGCGGATAGACCCAGAGCTTGCGCTGATCGCCAAAGGCGCGATGTCGCCCAAAAAAGACGTGGCCAAGGGCACGCAGGCAGGCGGCTCATCCCTGTCGGACCACCAGGACAGGCGTTTGAACCCCGGGGCCGTGGTGGTGCTGCGCGCTGACGGGATCAAGGAAATCACCCAGTTGCTTTATTCCCCGCACGGGTCCTCCTTTACGTTTCTGAGCGCCGAAGATGGGCGCGCACCCGATGCCGCCACGCTGATCTCCGCGGGCATCGGCTTTTGCTTCATGACCCAGTTCGGGCGCTTCGTGTCGATGCTGGGCCTCGATCTGCCGACCTACAACATCGCGCAGGACACGCATTTCTCGCTCGGCGGCGCCTCCGGCGGCACCGGGAAGGCGGGGGAGGCGGACCCGATTGAAACCCATGTCTTCCTGCAAACCTCCGAACCGGATGCTACTGCGCAAGAGATGCTCGATATCTCGGAGAAGACCTGTTTTCTGCATGCCTTTTGCCGCACTGATCTGAAAACCCGGCTGAAGGTCGCGCGGATATGAGCCGGATCGCGCTCACCGGCGGGTCCAGCGGGATCGGGGCTGCGGTGATCACGCGGCTGAAGGCGCAGGGCCATCACGTGACTGTCTTTGACATCGTCGAGCCTGCAGGGGCGGACCGCTGGATCGGCACCGATCTCAGCGATCCGGGCGCGATAGACGCGGCTTTGTCGCAGGCAGAAGGGCCCTTTGACGCGCTGATCAATAACGCGGGCCTGCCGCCGCGCGCAGGGCTGGAGGCCAAGATCCTCGCCGTGAATTGGTTCGGTCTGACGCGGATGCTGGACGGCCTGCTGGACCGGCTGAGCGCGGGCGCGGCCATCGTGAACGTCGCCTCCCGCGCGGGCGCGTTCTGGCGTGACAACCTGGCGGAGGTGCAGGAGCTGCGGGGCTTGGGCTTTGACAGTATCGACAGCTTTCTGGCCGCGAAGGGGATGGATGCGACGCGCGCTTACAATCTGTCTAAGGAGGCCGTGATCGTGATGACCATTGCCCGCACGCAGGAGATGATTGGACGCGGGCTGCGCATGAACGCGGTGAGCCCGGCCGCGGTCAGCACCGGTATCCTGGATGACTTTGTGAAAGCCTTTGGTCCTCGTGTGGCCAAGAACATCGAGCGCGCGGGCCGCGCTGGCACGCCAGAGGAGGTGGCAGAGGTGATCGCCTTTCTGGCCTCTCCAGCCAGTCACTGGATCAAGGGTCAGGACATCTGCATCGACGGCGGCATGGGGTCGATGGCGATGACGGATATGATGTCGCTCTAGATTTTTTGATAGGATCGTACCGTGGTGCCCGGTTGCCATCGGACTGAAACGAAAGACTCATCGCTTCATTCAAAACACCCGCCCAACAGGCACTGTTGGGCTGCGCCGTCCCGCCCCCCTTCGCCATTGGGCTTGAACCAATGGCGCCGCAATGGCGACCGGCGCATATGCGCCACCCCGCGGGACGGCGCATGAAGTCTTGTTCTACATTTTTGAGATCGTCGATCTCGCCCTTCAGTTGATCACACCCGCTTCTCTGTAGTAGCGCGCCGCACCTGGGTGCAGCTCATGCAAGCCGCGCTGCACGGCGGCGTCGTTTACATCCAGCCGGGAGGCCCAGGGCGCATCCGATGTGACCTGATCGATGTTCTCCCAGAACGCCTTGGTCATCTGATAGACCATTTCCTCATCCAGATCACCGCGCACCGCGATGCCGATATGCGTGCCCCAGGACATGACCGGATCGGTGTTCGTCTGGTTCTCATAGAGCCCGGCAGGCAGCTCTTCGAGGAAGCGGAACTTGCCCAGGAACTTCGTCACCGCTTCGCCTTCCCAGCTTTCGGGCTGCAAAAAGCGCACGGATTCCGTCTCAGTAAACTGGATGAACTGGCCGCAGGGGTCCAGACAGCCGTTGGTATACATGTCGATCTTGCCATCCAGGAAAGCCTGAAAGCCCGTCGCCCAGTTGGATTTGATCGCCTCGTAATCCTCACCCTCGACCAGCCCGGTGGTGGCCTCGATCCAGCCGCGCGCGCCGTTGAAGGCACCGCCCCCGGTTGGCCCCAGAAACACGGTGGCGCCTTCCAGATCGTCCAGCGTTTGGATGTCGCTGTCCGCGCGCACAGCAAAGTGATAGGCGCCGTAGGGGTACCACATCAGCAGCTTGAGGTTCTTCGCAAGCTCCGGCGCCTCGGGCGTCTTGGCATACATCCGCTTGCCCGCCGACATGAGGTTATAAACCACCGGGCTTGTCATCGAGATATCAAGGTTGCCGCGCGCGACCTCAACCATGTGCAAGGTGGCCGCACCGCCGCCTGACACTTCAATTTCCAGCCCTTCGATGTTGTCGTTCACGATGTTGGCGAAGGTCGCCATGGTGATGGCCGCGCTCAGGCTCGGCTCAATCGTGGCCATCTTGAGTGTGGTGTCCTCGGCCTGCGCCGCGCCCGCGGCAAGGCTGAAAGCGGCGGCTGCCGCGAAGGTGATGTTACGCATTTTGTTCCTCCCAAAGATGTTGCGTAGCTTTTTGTTAGGTCCGATGTGGCGCATCTACCGGAGATGGCGCGCCACCCGCAAAGCGGTGGCCCACGATGAGGCCGATGGCCCCCAGCAGCGCCGCGCCTGCGATCATCATGTCAGGCACCAGCAGGAGCAGGCCCACGCCCACGCGCAAGAGCCGTTCGAAGACATGCAGGCGGTTCTTTTCAAACCCGGTGAGCGCCGAGGCAAGCAACCACATCGCCAGGCTGAAAGCCAGCACGATCCAGCCCAGATCGCCCCAGCTGACGGTGGTGACGTCGATCATTGCGCGGCTGTCGGGCAGCTCCTCTCCGAACCAGGCGAACATAACCTGCAGTTTGTAAAGCACCGCGGGGTGATAGACGAAGACGAAGGGAATGAGGAAACCGGCGAGCGACAGGCGCGCGGCTTGCAGCCCGGTGGCCATCGGATCCGCCTTGGCGATGGGCGCGGCGGCAAAAGCGGCCAGCGCCACGGGCGGCGTGACGGTGGAGATCACGGCGAAGAACACCACAAAGAGGTGCAGTGTCAGCGGCGCGATGCCCACCGCTTCAATGCCAGAGCTCAGCGCGATCACGATGATAAAGTAGGTGGCCCCCGGCGGCAGCCCCATGCCCAACACGATGGACCCCAATGCCACGACCACCAGCGTCAGGAAGAGCGGCCCGCTGGCCAGCTGCGCCAGCAGGAGCGACAGGCGCCCGGAAAAGCCCGAGACCTGGATCAGCCCTACGATCAAACCGATCGCGGCCACAATCACGATGATGGAGGCCGCCATATGCCCCCCATCTGCGAAAGCGCGGTAGATGCGGCGGCCCTTGCGGAAGTCAGGAAAAAGCACCAGCGCGCAGAGGAGTGCCGCGACAAAGCCGTAAAAGCCCGCCTTTTGCACCGAAGGCTGCGCAAAGAGGAAATAGCTCAGCACCGCGATGGGAATGATGAAGACAAGGCATTGCACGCGTTCGCGGCGGCTCAGCGGCGGGCGCGCCTCGGCAGGCAAGGGCCCCACGCCCTGGCGTCGAGCCTCAAAATAGACCGTCAGGAAGGTGCCCAGATAGTAGAACGCCGCAGGCGCAATCGCGGCGATCACGATGTAGCGGTACTCCAACCCGATCTGGCCCGCGACAAAGAAGGCGACCACGCCCATCACCGGCGGCATGACCTGTCCACCGGTGGAAGCAGCGGCCTCCACCGCGCCGGCAAAGGCGGGCTTGAAGCCCGATTTTTTGATCACCGGGATCGTCATCGTGCCGGTGGAGACAACGTTGGATATCGCCGCCCCCGACAGAGTGCCAAAGAGCGCGGAGGAGGCCACAGCCGCGTGCGCCGCCCCGCCCGTCAGCCCGCCGGTCAGTCGGTTGGCGATCTTCATCAACAGCCCGCCCGCGCCCGAGGCCATGAGCACCGCACCAAAGACGATAAAGATCAGCACGTTGCCCGACACCACCTGGATGGGCTGGCCAAACATGCCGCCGGTTTGCGCCCAGAAGTTCAGCACCATGGACCGCATGCTCTGGGCGAATGTGCTCTCCGATCCGGCGAAGATGCCGGTCCAGTCGGGCAGGTAGCCCCGGATGAAAAAGTAGATCACCCAAAACAGGCAAAAGCCCACGATGAAAGTGCCGAAGTTGCGCCAAGTGAGGTAGAGCGTGATCGCGGTGATCACGGGAAACAGGAGATAGTCGATGGGCCGCGCGCTGGGCAAAAGCCCGCCGTCGATGGTGAAAAGGTTCGCGATCCAAAGCCCCAGCACCACCGCAGAGAGCCCCGCGAGCGACCAATTCGCCCAGGCGGCGCGGTGTTGCGTGAGCGCGGTGATCACGAACCCGAAGGTCAGCGGCAAGCCCAGGATCATGCCCGTGGGCAGAAGTATCGCCTGTTCAAACCCGCGGTAGGCCGCGCCCAGCGGGTGGGATTTGTAAAGCATGCGCTGGTCACGCCGGGACAATTCGTCAAAGCCAGGCGTCGTCACCTCGATGAACCAGCGCACCAGCTCGCTCACCGGGCCGGAGGCGGCGTAGATCACGATCACGATCACGAAGAAAAACGCGACCAGATCGGCCACGCGACGGTTCAGCGCGGGGGCGTCAGCGGGCCCGCTCATGCGCTTTGCGCCGCTTCCCGCAGCTGCTTGGCGCCCGCGAAATAGGTGTTGCGCGCGGTGGCGTTGATCTCCGCCTGCGCCAGCGTTTCCATCGTCTCCGCTTTCATGAGCTGCGCGGGCGCGCCAAGGGCGATCAGGTGGTCGCAAAGTTCAAGCCGCCACTGCACATCCGTCGTCGCTTGCGCGCGGGCCATCAGTGCCTCCACCCCGCCAGCCAAATCGGCCATGTGCTGGGCGCGGGTGCGGGTGGCGAGCGTGCCCAGATGCGTAGGATTGCCGTCGTACCAGCCCAGCGTGCCGGTCGCGAAGGCGCGCGCCGACCAGGCAAGATTGCCGTAAAACTCCTTGAGCCAGGGCTTGTCCGCGATCTCCTGAGGCAAGGTGATCTCCGCGCAGATGTCATCGAGGCTGCGGCCCGCATCCATGCCGCCTGCGGTGAACTGCATCACATGCAGGATCGCCGCGCGGGTGGAGCTGAGCCTTTCGGCCACGGCCTCTGCGCCCATCACGGGGCGCGTATGGCCGGGGGCGAGGATCTCGGGCGCCAAGTCCTGCATCAGCCTCAGACTATCGGCCCAGGCCTGATAGTCGCGGTAGGGCGTCCCGCGGATGGCGTAGAGGTTGGGAAAGGCGTGATACCAGTTGTCGCCGGAAAAGAGGATGCGCTGGCCCGGCAGCCAGACCATCAGGTGGTCCTCGGTTTCCCCCGGCGCGTGCACGAGCCTTGCGGGCACACCGTCCAGATCGATGTCCTGATCTTCGGAGATCAGGTGATCGGGCGGCATGAAGCCCGCCCCCATGCCCTCCATCGGGCGGTCGCCGGGACCCACGCCCAGGCTGATGCGCTGATCGGGCGGCAGGCCGATGCCGAATTGCATCATGGTGCGGCGCATCAGCGCCTTGTTGGCCGCAATTGCGCCTGCGTCCACGTCCACGAGGTCTGATTTGAACAAATGAGAGGCCAGCACCGGCACTTCGGCACCGCCCGCGAACACGCGCGCGCCCGAGATGTGGTCGCGGTGGCTGTGGGTCAGGATGATCCGGCCCACCGGCTTGTCGGTGAGCCCGCGAAAGGCGGCGAGGATGTTTTCCGCGGCTTTTGTCGTCTCGGTGGTGTCGATGATGGTCACGCTCTGCGCGCCTTCGATCATATGCACGTTGGAGGCGGCAAAACCTACCGCCGTCCAGATGCCGGGGGCCAGCTCGATGACGTCGCGCCGCAACTGTGCGTCCTGCGCGACCAGATCGGGATGTACTTTCATTAGTCCACGAACCTCTGTTTGACAGTGCCGCGGTAGCCCGCGATCAGCTCCTCATCCACTTCCGTGCCGTCGGCAAGAAATGGCATTATCCCGCGCCGCAATGAACGGCCGCGCATGGCCAGAATGTCCTGTTCGGATTTGGTGACCCGCTGGCTCATCCGGCGGCCCCACTGGGCCAGATGCCGGTAAAGTCGGTAGATCACCTCCCCGTGCCCGTCCGTCTTGGCCAGGTCATGGAATTCCTCGGGGTCGGTCTCCAGATCAAAGAGCATGGGGCGGAAGCCGCCCTCGGCGTGCATCATCTTGTAACGGCCATCAAAGACCATGAAGAGCCGCGCATCGCGCGGCGCGAGCCCCAGCTTGGCCGCTTGCGGGGTAACCGAATAGTCGTATTCGCTGATCGCAACTTCGCGCCAGTCTTCGGGCGTCTGCCCGTTGAGCCAGGGCATCAGGGAGCGCCCTTCCAGGATGTGATCCGGCACCGCGCCGCCTGCCGCCTCCACGAAAGTGGCGGCCAGGTCGATGGCTTCCACCAGCGCGTCGCAAGTCGTGCCCCGCGTCGCATCGGCCCCTGCACTCGGATCGCTGATGATCAGCGGGATCTTCACGCTGGGTTCGTGAAACAGATCCTTCTCCCCCATCCAGTGATCGCCCAGATAGTCGCCGTGATCGGAGGTTAGCACAATCATGGTGTCGTCCATCCGGCCCGTTGCCTCCAGATGGTCGAGCAGGCGGCCAAGCTGGTCATCGCACTGCTTGATGAGCCCCATGTAGGCCGGGATCACCTTGGCGCGGACCTCGTCCTTGTGAAAGGCCTGGGCGATCTTGTTGCTTTGATAGGCGCCGTAGACCGGATGCGGGTCTTCGCGCTCCACCGCGTGGCGGGTGGGCGGCGGCACGTGGTTGGGGCCGAACATGTCGTGATAGGGGGCGGGCACGATGTAGGGCCAATGCGGCTTGATATAGCTCAGATGCGCGAGCCAGGGGCCCTCCTGCGTGTCGATGAATTCGATCGCGCGGGACGTGAGCCAGGGCGTTTCGCTGTCTTCTTCCCGGATGTTGGCGGGCTTGTCGGCGTTGCGGAATATCCAGCCGGAGGCGATTTCATCGCCTTCCACGCCGGCATTGGCAAAGTCCGCCCAGGGGTTTTCGCTCTCATAGCCCTGGGATTTGAGGTATTCGTTGTAGGGCGAGCGTTTCTCATCATAGGACCCGTCCGGCCCCCGGCCCCAGAGCCCGTCATCGCGGATCCAGGTGTCAAAGCCGCATTCGGCTTGGCGCGCGCCGATCACGCTGTCGGGGCTGAGCCCCAGCCGCTCCATCCCTTCGGCATCGGCCTTCATGTGGGTCTTGCCGATGAGCCAGCAGCCCATGCCGATCTTGCGCAGGTGATCGCCCAGCGTCTGTTCGCCAACGCGCAAGGGAAAGCCGTTCCAGTGGGCCCCGTGCGAGGACGCGTAACGCCCGGTGTAAAAACACATCCGCGAGCCGCCGCAGACGGGCGACTGTACGTAGGCGTTTGTAAAACGGACCCCCCGCGCTGCCACCCGGTCGAAGTTGGGCGTGTGCAGGCTCGGGTGACCCGCGCAGCTCAGATAGTCGAACCTGAGCTGGTCATACATGATGAACAGGATGTTCAAGTGTCTTGGTCCCCGGTCCCGGGCGTTCACCGCCTCTGTGCAAGTTTCGGCCTCCACTTTGGCAAGTAGCGGCGCGCAGCGCTAGTTATTTGTTTGACCTAAGCGCGGCTTCCGGATGCGCTTGCCGAAAGCCATCAACCGAAAACCTAAGAAAAATTCGCTCCATTCAAAGCATCCGCCCAACAGGCACTGTTGGGCTGCGCCGTCCCGCCCCCCTGGGGCGGCGCATCTGCGCCACCCCGCGGGACGGCGCATGAATAGATGGCGTGTGTCCCGGGTTTTTGGTTGTCGGCTTCAAAAAGTGTAGAAATCCGTGTGCCCGTGAAATGAAATCCAGGCCCGCAAGAACTGCTGGTAGCTTTGCACCTGGCGCAGCGTTGCCCCTTGATGCGCGCCTTCCAGGCAGCGGCCAAAGTCATCCCAGCGCGATCCGGTCTGGGTGTCGCGCAGCCCGTCTGCCGCGGCCTCAAAATCGAGCGTCTCCCCCGCCACCTCGCGCACATAGGCAAAGCCGGAGCTGCCTTGCGCGTCGCTCATCAGCAAAAGCGGCGTGTCGCCCAGCGTGTCATTCACCAGGCGGCGTTTCTTGAGCTCTTCAAAATCATAGGCGCGCGCCGCGCCGTCCAACTCAACCCCGATGATCAGCGGCGGCGTTTCCTGGCGGTGCCAACCCGGCAGGCTCGCCTCATAATTCAAAAGCTTGGCCAGGAAGGCGTACTTGCCCACGAAGGCCGGATCATATTGAAGGATTTCGCTGTTCGGATGCTTCTTGAGCCAGTTTTCAAGGCTCATCTGCTCAAACGGAACATCCTCCAGCGCGCGGCCCTGCATCGGGCCCTTCGCGGCCTCCCCGGTTTCCTGCCGCCACCAGCTGCCGGTCTGGAGGTCGCGGAAGACGGCGTTAAAGGTGATGGCGCCCACCAGTTCAAACGTGAGCGCCTTGCCGTCCACCGCGATGTCATAGACCCGGCCCGACCGGCACAGCCCGCAATAGGTGACCCAAATCGGCTGGCCCGCGATCTCATCCGTGATCTGGTGGTGATAGAAGATCATGTTGACCGGATAGGCCTTCTGCTGACCCCCCATATCGACGCCCAGCACCTGAAGGGATGGATCAACCGCGTTCTGCTGCGCGGTCACGAATGTCTTCTGCGAGATCGGCAGGAACTTGACCTTGCCCACCCAGAACCGGTTGAACACCCAATAAATGCCGCCCCAAATCGCCCCCAGCGGCAACGCCCACACAAGCATCGGCAGGGCAAAGCCACCGCTGACGAAGATCACCACCAGCGCGCCGATGAAAAACACCCGAAGGCGGATGATGTTGCTCCACATCAGGTGGGCGAGATCCATCTGCCAGGAGTATTTCTGCAGCACCGGAGGCGTGCCATTGGCGCTGAGCCCCTTGATCAGCTCGGCGGCGATCAGGGTCAGGAAAACGAGGACAAAAAGCAGGGTCACGTGAGGCACGCTCCGATAAGGCTGGCGCGCGGCGGTCGCACGCGATTCGCCCTTCGAGTGTTACAGATCGCGCTGGACCTCACGAGGGCCTTTTCAGAAAGCAGTATTGCAGTTCCCCTTTTGGCGCGGCGCCACGACGTGAAGGACCGCTTCGCCTTGCGCGCAAATTTTGCAAACGTCGCAATTCACAGTTTCGGGCCTTCTGATACCCGAAGCACGCGCGATTCAATTCTTGACAGCAAACGCCTCGCTTTCGCACACTTGCAGTTGAGTAGCCAAAATTTTTTGAACAGAAAGCTTTGTGATGTTTGTCAGTTACAATGGCATGGATCGCCCCGCCGTTGCCAATCTTGTGCGCGCGCTGCGAGACCTCGATGTTGACCTGTTTTTTGATGAAACGAACCTCCTGGCGGGTCGGCATTGGCAGGGGGATTTGATTGACGCGCTCAATCAGTACGACAGTGTCGCGCTGATCTACGGTCCCAGCGGTCTTGGGAACTGGCAGAAACTGGAACAGGGGATCGCCTTGAACCGGCAGGCGCGGGATCCGTCGTTTCATGTCATTCCCGTCATTCTGCCCGGCGCGGATCTGACGAAAACGCCCTTGGGTTTTCTGGAGCTCAACACCTGGGTAGATCTGCGGTCGGACTGGCAGAACGGCGTGCGCGCGCTCGCGGCTGCGGCGGCGGGCACTTTGCCGGATGATCTGGCCAACGCCTCTGATCGCTTGCGGCAAGAGGTCAACCCTTACAGAGGGTTGGGGCAGTTTCGTGAAGAGGATGCGGCGTTCTATTTTGGCCGGCACGAGGCTTCGGTCGCGCTTTCGGAAGCGGTGAAAGAAAACCGCTTTGTCGCTGTTGTGGGCGGCACGGGGGGCGGGAAGTCGTCGCTTGTGCGCGCCGGGCTGTTGCC
>JBCCPS010000085.1:0-13165 GCA_039024775.1 Pseudomonadota bacterium | reverse complement strand
GCGACCCGAGGATGCCGGCGATGTTCTGGCCCGCACCGCGCGCCATCAGCTCCGAATAGAGCGGCACGACGATCTCGAAGTTTTTGCCGTTGGCTTGTGCGTCGCGCAGGCCGAACTGAACTGCGTTGGTGAGCGAGTTCACCATGTTGCCGCCGTAGTGGTTCAGAACCAACACGTCTGCGCCGGACTGCAGAACGGGCGCGATGTAGGAGCTGAAGTCGGTCTGCGTCAGCGGGGTCTTGACCGCGTTCACGGTCTCCCAGCCCATCGCCTCGGTCGAGGTGCGGACCGCTTCTTCGGTCGTGTAACCCCAGTTGTAGTCGGCGGTCAGGTGGTAGGCCTTGCGATCCGTGCCGTAGTTGGCGGCCAGGATCGGCGCAAGCGCTGCACCGGACATGTAGGAGTTAAAGAAGTGGCGGAAGCCATTGGCCTTCTTGTCCTTGCCGGTGGTGTCGTTGGAGTGCGTGAGGCCCGCCATGAAGATCACGCCTGCCTCCTGGCAGAGCGCCTGCACGGCCACGGCCACGCCGGAGGACGAGCCGCCGGTGATCATGATGGCGCCGTCTTTTTCGATCATGGAGCGGGCGGATGCGCGCGCCGCGTCAGACTTGGTCTGCGTGTCGCCGGTCACATATTCGACCTTCTTGCCCAGGATGCCGTTGCCCTGCAACGCCTTGGAGCTGAAGGTGTTCATCAGGCCGCCGTCGCCGCCCCCATTCAGGTGCTCGACCGCAAGCTCGTAAGCGCGCAGTTCGTCCGCGCCCTCATCCGCGTAAGGACCCGACTGGGGCACGTTGAAGCCCAGCGTTACGGTGTCGCCCTGGGGCGCATTGGTAAAGCCCGCGTGGCCATCGGCGCGCAGATAGGTCGGCAGTGCCAGACCCGCGCCAGCGGCTGCAACGCCTGTGCTGAGCACACCACGACGGGTTGGTTTGATAAGTGACATATAGTCCTCCCATGATTGTCATCCGCCCACAGCCTCCTCCGGCGGTTGGCGCGCACTTTGTGCCATATCGTTATCGCGTGATTGGAGAAATGCGTCCAATAAGTGGCTTGATTGCTTGAACCTTTTTGTAAATATATTCGCTCAAGCCAACGGGAATTTGTAAATTAAATGATATTGCGCCGCAGAAAGCCGTTGATTCAACTCGCGTTTGCCGGGAACCGATGCCATGGCCGGTGAGACGCACACCGGCAGCCGGATCCGCGAACGCAGGATAATGGCCGGACACAAACAGGCGGAATTGGCCCAATTGGTGGGAATCTCCGCCAGCTACCTCAACCTCATCGAGCACAATCGCCGCCGCATCGGCGGCAAGCTTTTGCTCAAGATCGCGCAGGTGCTGGAGGTCAACCCCCAGCTCCTGACCGAGGGCGCGGAGGCCGCGCTGATCGCGATGCTCAAAGAGGCGGCGGCGGCCACGGACCTGCCCTCCGGGGAGGCTGCGCGCGCCGAAGAATTCGCGGGCCGCTTTCCGGCCTGGGCCAAGGTCCTCGCGCGGGCACAGCGGCGCATCACAGAACTTGAAGAGCGCATCGAGGGTCTGACAAACCGGCTGGAGGATGACCCGCATCTGGCAGCCTCCATTCACGAGCTTCTCACCACCGCGGCGGCGGTCCGCTCTACCGCGTCGATCCTGGTGCAAAACGAAACGCTGGAGCCACAGTGGCGCAACCGGTTTCACGCCAACATTGATGTGGAAAGCAGACGCCTGGCCGAAAATGCGCAGGCGCTCGCAGGCTATCTGGAGGCCGCTGGCAGCGCACAGAAGGCTCAGGTCCATCCGCTGGAGGAGGCGGAGGCGTTTTTGACCCGTCACGACTTGCGCTTTGCCGTTCTGGAGGAGCCCGGCGGGATCGAGGCTGTGCCATCGCTGATCGAAGCAGCACCTGATCTGCGTTCCAAAGCCGCGCGGGAAATCGCGGGCACGGCACTGCGGCAGCTCTCAGCGGATGCCGCGCATCTGCCCGCAGACGATCTGGCCACCGCGTTTGCAGACACCGGGTTTGACCCGGCGCGTCTCGCTGCGCTTTTGGGCCAGCCTGCCGCCCGTGTCCTTCGGCGCTTGGCCGCACATCCCGGGCTCAACGCAGGGCTTGTTGTCACCGACGCGATGGGAGGCGTGCTCTACCGCAAGGCAATAGGCGCGCGTAAGCTGCCGCAATGGCCTGTTTTCGCGGCCTTG
The DNA here is from genome assembly GCA_039024775.1 of Pseudomonadota bacterium. Taxonomy (GTDB): domain Bacteria; phylum Pseudomonadota; class Alphaproteobacteria; order Rhodobacterales; family Rhodobacteraceae; genus Sulfitobacter. The sequence continues at coordinate 10,979 of JBCCPS010000085.1, read as the reverse complement.
GGGCGGCCAGGATTGTTGGTCTCTGAAAGGCTGACCGATCCTGAGGACGGGGCGGCGCTTCATGTGCTTGCGACCTGTGATGTGGCCCCGGCCACGGCCTATAACGTTGCGCCAACCTCACAGGTGGTGATGTTGATCCTGTCAGGCGATGATGCGGCCCTTAAGCCTTTGACAGATCCGCGTGTTTAAGGTCAATTCAAGGTGACGCGCAGCGCCGGTTGGGAGGTCGGCCAGGCCGCGTTCAGGGAGGATGAATGACGAAGACGGTTGTGCTCGTGGAGGACGAGGTCAACATCGCTGAAGCGATCCGGTTTTTGTTGAGCCAAGACGGCTGGCGCGTGCAGCACCTTGCCAATGGCGGCAGCGCGGTGGATGCGATCCGCCAAGCGCAGCCCGATCTGGTCGTGTTAGACGTGATGCTGCCGGGGAAAAGCGGGTTTGAGATACTTCATGATTTGCGCGCAGATCCCGCATTTGAGGAATTGCCCGTGCTGATGCTGACGGCACGCGGACAGGCGCGCGACCGTGAAATGGCGGAAAGCGCGGGCGTGAGCCGGTTCATGACAAAGCCCTTCTCCAATACCGAGATGCTGGACGCTGTCAGGGAGCTGAGCGCGCCGTGAACAAGGCGGGCCCGCTTTTTCTGGAACGGGCACGCTACCGGCGGCGGCGGCTTATGGACGCGATCCGGCTGCTGCCTTTTCTGGGGCTGGGGCTGTGGATGGTGCCGTTGATGTGGCCTTTGCCCGACAACGCCCGTGACGTTGCCCCGCTGAGCATGGCCGATGCGTTGGTCTATGTTTTCGGCATTTGGGTCTGCCTGGTACTCATCGCGATGGCGCTTTGGTCGTGGTCGCGGGACCGCCGAGCGATAGAGGCAGAGGCAGCGTCAAAAGATAGGTTGAGGTGATGGTATCGCTCAATCAACTGGTTGCCGTCTGTCTGCTTTACGTCGTGGGGCTCTTCGCCGTGGCAGCTTTTGCCGAACGGGCGGCGCGGCATGGGCAGGGGCGCTGGTTGTTCCGGTCTTCTCTTATCTACACGCTCTCTTTGTCGATCTATTGCACCGCTTGGACATTCTATGGCGCCGTAGGCTATGCCGCGCGGTCGGGGCTGGAGTTCGTGACGATCTATCTGGGACCGTCGCTTGTCATGCTTGGCTGGTGGTGGATCCTGCGTCGGCTTGTGCGCATCGGGCGGGCGGAACGGCTGACGTCCATCGCAGACCTCATCTCATCGCGCTATGGCAAATCGAACCTTTTGGCCGTGATTGTGACACTCGCCGCAGTGATCGGCGTCACCCCCTACATCGCGCTTCAGTTGCAGTCGGTCGTGCTGTCACTGTCGATCTTCGCAGCGCCCGACGGCGCGGGAGACGGCACCATCAACACCGCCCGCGCGGCGTTCTGGACAGCGGCGGGCCTCGCACTTTTTACGCTGCTCTTCGGCACCCGTAATCTGAGCGTGGATGACCGCAATCCCGGTATTGTCATTGCCATCGCGGTGGAGGCTGTGGTGAAGCTTTTTGCGCTGTTGGCGGTAGGCATCTTCGTGGTTTGGGGCCTTGCAGGCGGTTTGTCGGAAACATTCGCGCGCATTGACGCCTCCGCGATCGGCACATGGCAAGTTGAAGGCGGGCGTTGGGTGACACTGACCTTCCTATCGGCGGCGGCGTTCTTGTGCTTGCCGCGCATGTTCCAGGTCATGGTCGTTGAGAATGAGGACGAGCGGCATCTGCAGATCGCCTCCTGGGCGTTCCCGCTCTACCTTTTGCTGATGAGCCTTTTTGTGGTGCCCATCGCGGTGGTGGGGCTCGATCTGTTGCCAGCGGGGTCTGATCCGGATCTCTTCGTACTCAGTCTGCCGCTGAGCCAGGGCCAGAATGAACTGGCGATGCTCGCCTTTCTGGGCGGCTTTTCCTCTGCCACCTCGATGGTGATCGTGGCGACGCTGGCCTTGGCCACAATGGTCTCCAACCACATCGTGCTGCCCGCCTGGCTTGCGCTGAGCCCCACGGGCGCGTCCCGGTCGGGCGACGTGCGCAACATGATCATCCTGTCGCGCCGCATCGCGATCCTGATGATCATGGCGCTGGGGTTTCTCTATTACCGCATCTCGGGCGGTGGCGCGCTTGCAGCCATCGGCACGATTGCCTTTGGCGGCGTGGCGCAATTCCTGCCCGCGATGCTGGGCGGCATCTTTTGGCGCGGGGCCACGCGGACGGGCGCGGTCTGCGGTCTGGGCGTGGGCGTGAGCGTCTGGATGTTCACCATGCTGCTGCCCAGCTTTGGCATCGACGGCGCGCTGTCGCGCGCTACCTTCGAGCAGGGGCTCTTTGGCCTCGCGTGGCTGCGCCCGCAGGCGCTTTTCGGGGTGATCGGGCTTGATCCGACCGTGCACGCGGTGGTGTGGAGCCTGTCGCTCAACACCGTTGCCTTCTTCGTCTTTTCATTGGCCTCTTTCCCGAGCCCGATGGAACGGTTGCAGGGCGCGCAATTCGTCAACGTGCTGGTCGAGGCCGCGCCGACCCAAGGCTGGGTCACCTCGCATTCAGGCGCGGAAGAGCTGATGGTGATGACCCAGCGTATCCTGGGCGCGCAGGAAGCGCTCGATTTTTTCCGCGCGCAGGCCCGCGCGCAGGGGCAGCCCGGCGATTTGCCGGACCCCACGCCGCGTTTCATTCAGGCGTTGGAGCGCAAACTGTCCGGTTCGGTGGGTGCGGCAACGGCTCATGCGATGATGAACCAGATCGTGGGCGGGGCCACGGTTTCGGTGGAGGACCTGATGGCGGTGGCGGACGAATCCGCGCAAATGTTGGAGTATTCCAGCCAGCTTGAGCGTAAATCCAAAGAGCTTGCCGATACCGCGCGCCAGCTGCGCAGCGCCAATGACAAGCTGACGGAGTTGTCGCTGCAAAAGGACAGTTTCCTCAGCCAGATCAGCCATGAGCTGCGCACACCGATGACCTCCATCCGGTCATTCTCGGAAATATTGCGCGATGCAAACGCGCTCAAGGATACGGATAAGAAACGCTACGCCTCGATCATCCACGCCGAGGCGATCCGGCTGACGCGGCTTCTGGACGATCTGTTGGACCTGTCGGTGCTCGAAAGCGGGCAGGTGTCGCTGAACCTGCAACATGGCGCGCTTGGGCCGGTGCTGGATCAGGCGATCACCACCGTGCTTGCTGGGGCGGATAACCCGATCCGCATCGTGCGCGATGTGAAAGCAGAGGCGGTGATGCTGCGTACTGATCTGGATCGCTTGGCGCAGGTCTTTATCAATCTGGTGTCCAACGCGGGCAAATATTGCCGCGCGGACAGGCCAACCCTGCGCATCACGGTACGCCAGCTTGGCGGCCGGTTTGTGGTGGATTTCAGTGACAACGGCAAAGGGATCGCAGCACCCGCACAGGCGGCAATCTTCGAAAAGTTCTACCGCGTGCGCAGCGAGGGCGGAGACGACGGCGAGGGCGCGGGCCTGGGCCTGTCGATCTGCAAGGAAATCATGCAGCGCCTTGACGGCGACATCGCCTTTTTGGCAGGCAATCCCGGCGCGATCTTCCGCGTTACCCTGCCGCCGAGCGCTGCGCAGGGCGCCAAGCCGCCGCTTCGCAACCGGCCAGAGGATGTCCCAATCTAAAACCTCTGGTAACCAATTTGGCCTACTCCCTGATAAAGGAGCGCCCGGTGACGGGTCAGGAGGCCATGGCACAGGACCAACCCACATCCGAGCAGACGGTGGCGGCGACACGCCCTAAATCCGTGCTTCACGCCATGGCGCAATCGGCCGCGGCGGCGCGTCAGGCACGCGCGATTTCGCTGCCCAAGGCGCTGCGCGTCTCACTGGCCAAGGTGTCGGACGAGCTTTTCGATCTCGCCGCCGCCGTTATCGCTTTCAAGACGGAGCAGCGCCATGCCGATGAGCTTGAAGGCATTTTTGGCGCAAATGAAATGCTGTTGCTGCTGGAAGGTCCCGACCGCCGCCGGGCCGCAGTGGCGCTTGATCCTGCCTTTGTGGGCGCGCTGGTCCAGCAGCAGACCATGGGAAAAGTCTTGCCGATGCCGGAGGCCGAAGCGCGCGCGCCAACCCCGACGGAGGCCGCGATCTGTGCGCCTTTTGTGGATGCGCTGCTCACCCGTGCGGCGGTTCTGCCGGAGCAACCGGAGGAGCGTGCCTTGCTGGAGGGATACCGTTTCGGCGCCAAGGTGGAAGACGAGCGGCTTTTGCTGATGGCGCTTGGCACGGCGGAGTTCACGGTGTTGCGATTGACGGTGGATGTAGAAGGCGGCGTGCGGCAAGGCTCATTGCTGCTGTGTTTTCCCAACGGGCCGCCAGCTGAAGAGGTCGGTCCGACGTCAAGCGCAAACGAGCCGGGCGCGCCGCCGCCTACATTAAACTTGGAAAGCCACGTGCTGACGCTCGCCGCTGATTTGCGCGTCTCACTGACGCGCCTGCGCATGCCGTTGAGCGCGGTGCGGGGCTTTGCCGTGGGCGACACCCTCGATTTGGGCGTCACCGCATTTGACGAGGCACAGGTACAGAGCCTGGACGGCCGGGTCCTGAGCCGGGGTGTTCTGGGTCAGATCGAGGGGGTGCGCGCCCTGCAGCTTGAGCATGCCACCAAAGCGCCCCGTGAGCCGCGCCGCCGTGCATCGGACCGGGCGGAGCTTGATCTGCCCAAGGTCTCTGGCGATGGGACGGGCACCCGCGTGGATGCGCCGGTTGCGCTCGCACCCATTGAAAACGCCAGTCCCCCCGCGCTGGTAGGGGACTCTGAATTGCCGGATATTGGCGAGTTGACCGCGCAAGCGCCGCTGCCAGACCTCCCAGATTTGCCGGACCTGCCGGACATGGGGGATATGCCGGACCTGTCAGACCTGCCAGAGATGGGTGATTTCCCCGATCTGGGCGATTTGGAAGACCTGTCTAAAATTTCATCGGGCTAAAGGGCTGTTAGCCAAACGGTGCATCCAGAACATGCGCGATGTTCCCAAGGTCATAGCCGCCGTCCCGCGCGGCCTGCAGGATTTCATCGCGCGGCATCTGCCCTGCCTGACCCAAAGCCCAGGCGATGGTTGAGCGTGTCCCAGAGGCGCAGTAGGCCAGCACGACATGATCGGTGGCCGCCCCGAGCGCGCGATTGTTCGCAATCACCTCCGGCACCATCGTCTGGTGAGTGAGCGGCTGGACTTCGAATTCAATGCCCGCCGCTTGCGCCGCTGCGCGCAGGCTGGCGGCCTGATGGCTCGGCGGGACTTCTTCATCGGGGCGGTTGCAGAGAATGCGCGTGATGCCCGCCTCTTTGAGCGCGGCCATGTCCGCGGGGTCAATCTGCGGCGACACGAAGTATGTTGGGGTGATCTGTCTGATATCCATCTGCGTGCTCTATGCGCCCTGCCTGCGTCTGTCCAGCGCGGGCTAAAGCTTGTTGATGGGCAGTTTGAGCATCACGGTCCCGGTCTCATCCGGTTCAGGCATGTGGCCCGCGCGCATGTTTATCTGCAGCGAGGGCACGATCAGGCGCGGCATGGAGAGCGTGGCATCGCGGGTCTGGCGCATCTCGACAAAGGCCTCCTGCGCGGTGCCGCCGCCCACGTGGATGTTCTTGGCCTTCTGCGCGCCCACCGTGGTCTCCCAGGCGAATTGGTCGCGGCCCGGCGCTTTGTAGTCATGGCCCACGAAAATCCGTGTCTCATCGGGCAGCGCGAGGATGCGCTGAATGGAGTTGTAAAGATCATGGGCGGAGCCGCCGGGGAAATCGCAGCGCGCAGTGCCAAAATCGGGCATAAAGAGCGTATCGCCTACAAATGCCGCGTCCCCTATCACATAGGTCAGGCAGGCGGGCGTGTGCCCAGGGGTGTGCATCACATCCGCGCGCAATTGCCCGATGTGAAAGCTGCTGCCTTCGGACCAGAGTGCATCGAACTGGCTGCCATCGCGCTGAAATTCGGTGCCTTCATTGAACACTTTACCAAAGGTGTCCTGCACCACCGTGATCTGATCCCCGATGCCGATCTGCCCGCCGAGCCGTTCCTGCAGGTAGGGGGCCGCGCTCAGGTGATCGGCGTGCACATGGCTTTCCAGAATCCACTGGGTCGTCAGACCCTGCGCCTCAACGAAAGCCACGATGTCATCGGCGGAGCTGGTATCGGTGCGGCCCGCGGCGTGATCGAAATCAAGCACGCTGTCGATGATCGCACAGGCGGAGCCCTGCGGGTCTTGCACCACGTAGCTGACCGTATTTGTGGCCGTGTCAAAGAATGCCGTCACGATGGGTGAGGCGGCGGGGGATGCGGGGGACATTGGCATGGGCGGACCTCCGTTTGGCTAAGCCAAACATAACCCGCCCGGGCGGCCGCGCAAAGTGTCAGCCCAAAGATATTCCCACGATCACGATCATCAGCCCGATGACCGAAAGGAACAGCGCAGCAAGGTTGAAGGGCACGATCTTGCCCAACGTCGCGCGCATTGCCTCGTCATCAAGCTTTGCGCGTTTGGCGCGGGCGACCTTGAGGATGCACGAGATCAGACCCATGAGCCCCAGCACGGAAATCGCGGTTCCGGTCCAAATCACCCAATCCATCTGGCGCTCTCCCTTGTCTTGGGTCGGGCTACGACAAAGTTCTTGGGACGGCAAGTGCCGCTTGCGGGCGCGCGCAGCGCCGCGTAACACAAGACCTCGGGCTGCAAGGAGGGCAAAGATATGACGGACACCAACGCGGATGTGATCGAAAGCGGCGGCGCGCAGAGCTACCGCGTGACAGCAGATGAGCTACGCCAGTTCATCGAGCGCATTGAGCGGCTGGATGCGGAGAAAAAGGATCTGGCTGACCAGCAAAAGGAGGTCATGGCAGAGGCCAAGGCGCGCGGCTATGACACCAAGGTAATGCGCAAGGTCATTGCGCTGCGTAAGCGAGACGCGGATGACCTGGCCGAAGAAGAGGCCGTGCTTGAGATGTATAAGGAAGCGCTGGGCATGTGAGCCCCGCAATCGGGCTGCCCCTTGCGATTAACCTCTTGGCAAGACGCGCGGGATAAAGCTGCACGCAGCAACAGAGGTGCGTGTCATGGGGAAATTTCAGTGTCTTAGGGCCATGCTGGCCGCAGGGGTTTGCAGCGCAGGGATCAGCCTGTCAGGGTTTTCAGCAACCCCGGCTGCGGCCTTTGAGACGACGGCGGAGGCGGCGGCAAAGGCCCGCCACCGGATCAACATCGCGGGCCGTCAGCGGATGCTCACCCAGCGGATGACCAAGGCCGTTTGCATGGCGCTCACCAGCGGTGATGCCGCGCGTTGGAGCGAGGAAGCCTATATCGCGGCGATCACCTTTGAAGATACGCTGGGCGAACTTTTGAACGGTTCCAAGGATGGCAAGGTCAAGCGCGCTGAGGCGCAGAGTGAGCGCGCCGCTTTGGAAAAAGTGTTTGAGGTCTCTGAGGGCTTTACCGCATCGGTCCGCCAGATTGCATCGCGTGATCTCAACAGCGCTGCGATGACGCTGATCCTGGAACGGAATCTGCCCACGCTCACGCGGATGAATTCCGCCGTGGGTCAGATGGAGCGGCTCTTGGGCGGGAGCGATGTGAGTGCGGCCAAGGCATCAACGATCAACCAGGCTGGTCGCCAGCGGATGTTGAGCCAGCGGATCGCCAAGGACCTTTGCTTTGTTAGGGCTGGGTTCAACGAGGACGAAGCCCGTGCTGCACTGGGCGAAAGCGTGGCACTGTTCTCCGTAACGCTCAATGGGTTGCGGGTTGGCGATGAATCGCGCGGGCTGCTGGCGCCTCCGACGCCGGTGATCGCCACGCGGTTGAGCCAGGTGCAAGAGCGGTGGGATCGCATTCTGCCTGTGGCAAAAGAGGCCATTGCAGGGGCGCAAATCAGCGCGCAAACGCTTGCTGACACAGTCGCTGAAGCGGACGCCTTGCTGGTCGACATGAATGACGCTGTACGGCTCTGGGCGGAGCAGTCTGGCTGAGCGTTTCGCGGTTTGGCTGACCCCCTTGCATGCGGTCAGCAACGCCCCTAGAAGAGCGGAAATTTCCCGCACCCTTCGGTGCGGCCTTTTTCTATGGAGCATGTGAATGCAGGTCACCGAGACGCTGAACGACGGTCTGAAACGCGGCTATGCCATTACGCTGACCGCGGATGAGCTGGACGCGAAAGTCAACGAAAAGCTGGCCGAGGCGCAGCCTGAGGTTGAGATGAAGGGCTTTCGCAAGGGCAAGGTGCCCATGGCCCTTTTGAAAAAGCAGTTTGGCCCGCGCGTCCTGGGCGAGGCCATGCAGGAAGCCATCGACGGCGCAATGGGCAAGCATTTTGAAGACAGCGGCGACCGCCCTGCGATGCAGCCCGAGGTCAAGATGACCAACGAAAACTGGAAAGAGGGCGATGACGTTGAGGTCACCATGACCTATGAGGCGCTGCCCGCGATCCCTGAGGTCGACACATCCACGATCAAGCTTGAAAAGCTGGTGGTGAAGGCGGAAGCCGAGGCCATCGATGAGGCCTTGAAAAACTTGGCGGAGACGGCGCCGAACTTCAAATCGCGCAAGAAAGGCTCCAAAGCCAAGGACGGGGACCAGGTCACGATGGATTTCGTGGGCAAGGTTGACGGAGAGGCTTTCGAGGGCGGCTCGGCGGAAGATTATCCGCTGGTGCTGGGCTCCAACTCCTTCATCCCGGGCTTTGAAGAACAGCTCGTGGGCGTGAAGGCGGGCGAAGAAAAAGCGGTCGACGTGTCCTTTCCCGACGACTATCAAGCCGAGCATCTGAAGGGCAAAGCGGCGGTGTTCGACTGCACGATCAAGGACGTGGCAGCCCCCGCGCCTGCGGAAATCAATGATGAGTTGGCGAAGAAATTCGGCTCTGACAATCTGGACGCGCTCAAGGCTCAGATCACCGAGCGGTTGGAGGCTGAATACGCTGGTGCATCCCGCGCGGTGATGAAGCGCGCGTTGCTGGATGAGCTGGACAAGATGGTCAGCTTTGATCTGCCACCGTCGCTTGTGGAGGCTGAAGCGGGGCAGATCGCTCATCAGCTGTGGCACGAGGACAACCCGGAGGTGGAAGGCCACGACCACCCCGAGATTGAAACGACCGAGGAGCATACCAAGCTGGCCGAGCGTCGCGTCCGTTTGGGCCTTCTGCTCGCTGAATTGGGTCAGAAGGCGGAGGTCGAGGTGACCGATGCGGAGATGACCCAGGCCATCATGGCGCAAGCGCGGCAGTACCCCGGGCAGGAGCGGCAGTTCTTCGAATTCGTGCAGCAAAACCAGCAGATGCAGCAGCAGCTGCGCGCGCCGCTGTTCGAGGACAAGGTGGTGGATCACATGGTCGAAGGCGCCCAGGTGTCTGAAAAAGAGGTCTCCAAGGACGACCTTCAGAAGGCTGTGGAAGCGCTCGACGCGGAGTGAGGCGCCCCGCGTTTTGAGGGAGAGCCGCCCGGGGTGCCGGGCGGCTTTTTCATTTTCAGCGCGTGAACTGTTTGAGCGGCTGCGCCGCGCGCGATTTTATTGATTTGGCTCCGCCAAATCGGTTGCGAGGCTCTGCCTCGCGCTCCGGGATACTTCTAGCCAAGAAAAGGGGAGGCTATCCGGGGCGCAGGCCTGTTTCGACGAGCATGCCGCGGCGTTTGGCCTCGAAGTAGTAGCCACGGGCGTACCACATGATGGCGGTGTCATGGTCTCCATCCGACAAGAGCCAGGCGCCGCGCAGGTATTTCAAGGCAAATTCCAGATTGGTATCGGCGTCCAAAAGGTCGCTGGGCGCGCCACGAAAGCCCATGGTGCGCGCGGTTTCGGGCAAGATTTGCAGCAAGCCGTAGTAGGGGCCGTTGCGCGCGCGGGGGTTGTGTGTGCTTTCACGGATCGCAAGCCGGTGCACCAGGGGACGCGGCAGGGCGTAGTGGTCGGCCCAGCGGTTGATCTTGGCCCGCAACACCGGGGTTTCGTTTGGATAAAGCGGCGGCTCCACCGGTTGGGGCGGCGTCGCGGGGCCGCGCGCGCAGGCTGCGATGAGCGGGAGTGCCGGCCAGGCCAACAGCGTGCGGCGCGGGATGTGCAAAGAGGGGTTTTCAAAAGCCATGTGGCCTGATCGCCCAGCGGTTGGCCGGTATCAAGAGGCTGTAGCGCGATCGGCGGGAGTTCGCAGGAGCGATAACGCAAAACGCCGCGCTGGGGAGCGCGGCGTTGGTTTGCTTGTCTGACGCAGGTTTACTGCGTGGTGTCGTCCGTCTCGGCGCCATCGGTGTCAACGCCGGCCGTTTCCGCCAGGGCTTCGTCTTCGGAAGCTGCGGCGCCGATGTCGTCAAAGAGCTCCTGAATTTCGAACTCTGCTGCGGCTTCTTCTTCTGCGGCCAGATCCGCGATGTTCTTGCCCTCTGCCTGCAGCTCGGCCTCTTCAGGGGAGCGGGCCACGTTCAGTTCGATGGTCGCGGAGACCTCCGGATGCAACACAACCTCGACGTCATGCAGGCCCAGATACTTGATCGGTGCGGCAAGCACGATCTGCTTGCGGTCGACGGTGAAGCCGGCTTCGGTCGCGGCGTCTGCGGCGTCCCGGGTGGTGACAGAGCCATAAAGCGCGCCCGCGTCAGAGGCGGAGCGGATCACGACGAACTGCTCACCGCCAAGCTTTTCAGCCATCTTTTCGGCCTCTTTCTTGGTCTCCAGGTTGTCGGCTTCCAGTTGCGCCTTGCGGGCCTCGAAGGCTTCCACGTTGGCTTTGGAAGCCGACAGCGCCTTGCCCTGGGGCAACAGGAAGTTGCGGGCATAGCCTGGCTTGACGTCCACGACTTCGCCCATCTGGCCCAGCTTGGCCACGCGTTCGAGAAGGATCACTTGCATGTCAAATCTCCTTACTTCACGGCGTAGGGCAGCAGGGCGAGGAAGCGCGCGCGCTTGATGGCGCGGGCCAGTTCACGCTGCTTTTTGGCCGAAACGGCGGTGATGCGGGAGGGCACGATCTTGCCACGCTC
>JBCCPS010000084.1:0-13266 GCA_039024775.1 Pseudomonadota bacterium | reverse complement strand
TTTGGGTGTGTGGGGCGCGGGTGGCTGAGGTTTGGTTTTTCCGCTGAGAAGCGGTTCAGGGGCAGGTTTGCCCTGAACGCGCCTCATCCACTGTCTTGGCGATCCTCCTCGCGTCAAGGACATGCCGCGCTGCGCGCGGTGCTGCGCATCCTTGACCCGAGCAGGATCACCGGGGGGGTCCGACATGCAGGCTGAGTTCGTCATTGTCGGCGCGGGCTCTGCGGGCTGTGCCATGGCCTACCGGCTCGCGATGGCGGGTCGCAAGGTCATCGTGATCGAATTTGGCGGCACCGATGCGGGGCCCTTCATCCAGATGCCCGCAGCACTTTCTTATCCGATGAACATGAAACGCTATGATTGGGGCTATTGGTCAGAGCCCGAGCCGCATCTGGGCGGGCGCAGGCTGGCCTGTCCGCGCGGCAAGGTGATCGGCGGCTCCTCCTCGATCAACGGCATGATCTATGTGCGCGGGCATGCGATGGATTTCGACCATTGGGAGGAAAGCGGCGCGCGCGGTTGGTCTTATGCCGATGTGCTGCCCTACTACCGGCGCATGGAGCATTGGCATCCGGGCGGGCACGGCGGCGATCCGGCTTGGCGCGGCACCGACGGGCCCTTGCACGTGACGCGGGGGCCGCGCAAGAACCCGCTCTTTCATGCCTTTGTGGAGGCGGGCCGACAGGCGGGATATGAGACGACCGATGATTACAACGGTGAAAAGCAGGAAGGCTTTGGTCCCTTCGAGCAGACGGTCTTTAATGGCCGCCGCTGGTCAGCGGCCAATGCCTATTTGCGGCCCGCCCAAAAGACCGGCAATGTGCAGGTCATCCGAGGGATGGCACAGCGCGTCGTGATCGAGGACGGCCGCGCTGTCGGCGTTGAGATCAAGCGGGGTGACCGCGTGGAAGTGATCCATGCGGCGCTCGAGGTCGTCTTGGCTGCCTCTTCCATCAATTCGCCCAAGCTGCTGATGCTCTCAGGCGTTGGACCAGGCGCGCAGCTTGCGCAGCATGGCATTGAGGTGATCGCGGACCGGCCCGGCGTGGGGGAGAACCTGCAGGACCATCTGGAGATGTACATTCAGATGGCCGCCTCCCAGCCGGTCACGCTGTATAAGCACTGGAACCTGATTTCAAAGGCGGTGATCGGCGCGCAGTGGCTGTTCACCAAGACTGGTATGGGCGCCTCCAACCAGTTTGAAAGCTGTGGCTTTATCCGCTCCAAAGCGGGCGTGCCCTATCCAGATATCCAGTACCATTTTCTGCCCATCGCGGTGCGCTATGACGGGCAGGCCGCTGCCGAAGGCCACGGCTTTCAGGCCCACACCGGGCCCATGCGCTCGCCCTCGCGCGGGAGTGTCACGCTGCGGTCGGCGGACCCGGGCGACGCCCCGGTGATCCGCTTCAATTACATGAGCCACGCGGAAGACTGGGAGGTCTTTCGCGCCGCGATCCGCCATGTGCGCGAGGTTTTTGCCCAGCATGCCTTCAAACCCTTCGTGCGCCACGAAATCCAGCCCGGTGCCGCCGCCCAAACGGACGCCGCACTTGATGACGCCATCCGGGAACACGCGGAAAGCGCCTATCACCCCTGCGGCACTTGCAAGATGGGCGCCGCAGACGATCCAATGGCGGTGGTGGACCCACAGGCGCGCGTCATTGGCGTGGACGGGCTGCGCGTGGCGGACAGTTCGATCTTTCCGCGCATCACCAATGGCAACCTGAACGCGCCCTCCATTTTGGTGGGGGAGAAGGTCTCAGACCATCTTTTGGGGCTTGACCCGCTGCCGCGGGCCAATGACCGGCCCTGGGTACACCCCAACTGGGAGATTGCGCAGCGTTAGTCTTTGGGAACCTAAGGCGGGGGCAGGGCGTTTGTCCTGGTAGCCAAGCCCCAGGATTTCCACATGTCGCGCGTTGTCGTCTGCCTCGCTCTGGCGATTCTCATCGCTCTGCCCGTACGGGCGGAGATCAGCGGTCGCGTGAGTGTGGTCGACGGCGATACGCTTGATGTCGGTGGCACGCGGGTGCGCCTTTACGGGATCGACGCGCCCGAGCAGGACCAGCCTTGCCAGACAGAGCTGGGCACGGAGTTTTTTTGCGGCACCTGGGTCAGCGGGCAGGTGCGGGGGCGGTTTGAAGGGCAACACGCGCGCTGCATCCCGCAAACGACGGACAGGTATGATCGGGTGGTCGCGCGCTGCGCGGTAGAGGGCCAGGACATGGGGCGCAGGCTGGTGGCAGACGGTCTGGCCTATGCGTTTCGACGGTATTCCATGGCCTATGACCCCGAGGAGCGGCGTGCGGCAGCGCGGGACGCTGGCCTGCACGCGCTGGTTCTGCAACGGCCTGCGCAGCACAGGGCCAGCCCGCCACGGGCGCGGCTGCCGGTTGATGCGGTGTGTCGGATCAAGGGAAACGTCTCTCGCAACGGGCGCATATTCCACCTGCCGGGGCAGCAGCACTATGGCAAAACGGTCATCGATCCCGCGCGGGGTGAGCGGCTTTTTTGCAGCGAGGCGGAGGCGCGCGCGGCGGGGTGGCGCCCGGCACGCCGCTAAAACATAAAGGCAAAAACCTGGATCAGCTAACCCTGCCTGAAATCACAGATTGGGGTGGGTTAGGAAATAGAGTATAGCAAGTTATCTGCATTTCGCTAGAGATCAGACGCGCAGCCCAAGCTGATGCTCGCGACGGATCACCGTCATAATGGCGATGATCCCCGCAAAAGATGTCAGCAGCATGAGCCACAGCAGTGGATAAGCGCCCGTCTGCTCGGTCAACAGCAGCCCTGCCAGCACCGCGAGCGCCGCGCCACCACCGATCATGATCGCACCGCCAAGGCCCGAGGCCGTGCCAGCCAGATGCGGGCGCACCGACAGCATGCCCGCGGTCGCATTCGGGATGCACAGCCCGTTGCCGATGCCAACAAAGGTCATCATCCCAAAGAACACCCCCGGCGTGTCAAAGCCCACCATGAACAACAGCAACGACAGCGCGCCGCCCACCGCATTCGCGAGACACCCCCAGAGCACCAGGTTGTTGATGCCGATGCGGGTGGCATAGCGGCCCGTCAGGAAGTTGCCGATGAAATATCCCACCGCAGGCGCGCCAAAGACGACGCCCAGCCAGAACGGATCCATCCCAAAGACAACCGAGCCCACAAAGGGCGCGCCACCCAGATAGGCAAAGAACGCGCCTGAACAAAAACCCGCTGCCATGGCATAGCCCCAGAACCGGGTTGATTTGAAAAGCTCGGGGTATTCCTTGAACTGCGCGAGCATGGAGTTTGTGGTCTTGGGCGCGGTCTCTCCCATGTCGCGGTAAACCAGCAGCATCAGCCCGAGGCCCATGAGGATCATGAACCAGAAGGTCGCTTTCCAGCCGAAAAGCTGCTCCAACCCGCCGCCGATGGCCGGGCTGATCATCGGCACCACCGACATGCCCATGGTGACATAGCCAATCATCGAGGCGCTCTTGTCCTGATCATAGAGGTCGCGGATCACGGCACGGCTCAGCACCATGGCCGTAGCCGCAATTGCCTGCGCCACGCGGAAGATCAAAAACACCGTCACATTGGGCGCGATGATGCAGCCCAGCGTGGTCACCACGAAGATCGCCAGTGCCCAGAGCATCACCACCCGCCGCCCCAGATTGTCCGAAATCGGCCCCACGAAAAGCTGGATGATGGCGCTGAACAGCAGATAGAGCGGGACTGAAAGCTGCATCACCGCATAGGTGGTGCCAAAGTGCTCTGTCATCTGCGGCAGGCTGGGCAGAAACACGTTCATGACCAGTGCGCCCATGCCCGCCAGCAGGATCAGGGTGCTGACATGGGGCGGGGTGCTGCTGTCGAGAAATCGGATGACGGGCGGCGCTTTCATGCAAAGCCAGATAATAGGCCGTTTGAAAGGATGTAAATGCCCGCCCGCAGGCAAGGCGGATTGCAAAATAGGGCCGAATTGACCTAACGATGCACGTAATGGGCGCAAAAAGGCGCGTGGGGCACCTTTGGTTCCCCGCGGGCCTTCGTTAATGTGCGCGCAAAATCAGATGCGGAAGGTCCCCATGAAAGATATCCTCAACGAGCTTGATCAACGTCGTGACACCGCGCGGCTGGGCGGCGGGCAAGGGCGCATTGACGCCCAGCACGGGCGCGGCAAGCTCACCGCGCGCGAACGCATTGATCTATTGCTCGACGAGGGCAGCTTTGAAGAATTTGACATGTTCGTCACCCACCGCTGCACCGATTTTGGCATGGAAAAACAGAAGCCTGCGGGCGACGGCGTGGTCACCGGCTGGGGCACGATCAATGGGCGTCTGGTGTACGTGTTTTCACAGGATTTCACCGTCTTGGGTGGCTCCGTGTCGGAGACCCATGCCAAGAAGATCTGCAAGATCATGGACATGGCGATGCAAAACGGCGCGCCTGTCATCGGGATCAACGATTCCGGCGGCGCGCGCATTCAGGAGGGGGTCGATTCCCTCGCAGGCTACGGCGACATCTTCCAGCGCAATATCGAAGCCTCCGGCGTGGTTCCGCAGATCAGTGTGATCATGGGCCCCTGCGCGGGCGGCGCGGTCTATTCGCCCGCCATGACCGATTTTATCTTCATGGTCAAAGACAGCTCTTACATGTTTGTGACCGGCCCCGACGTGGTTAAGACCGTGACCAACGAACAGGTCACGGCTGAGGAACTAGGCGGGGCCACCACCCACACCCGTAAATCCTCCGTCGCGGATGCGGCGTTTGAGAACGACGTGGAGGCGCTTGCCGAGGTTCGCCGCCTGGTCGACTTCCTGCCCGCCAACAACCGCCAGGGCCCGCCCGTGCGCCCCTTCTTCGATGACCCCGACCGGCTGGAGAACTCGCTCGATACGCTGGTGCCCGCGAACCCCAACCAGCCCTACGACATGAAAGAGCTTATCCTGAAACTTGGCGATGAGGGCGATTTCTACGAAATCCAAGCCGACTTCGCGGGCAACATCATCACCGGTTTCATCCGGCTTGAGGGCCGCACGGTGGGCGTCGTGGCCAACCAGCCCATGGTGTTGGCAGGCGTGCTCGACATCGACAGCTCCCGCAAGGCCGCCCGCTTCGTGCGCTTTTGCGATGCCTTCGACATCCCGATCCTGACGCTGGTGGACGTCCCAGGCTTCCTGCCGGGGACCAGCCAGGAATACGGTGGCGTGATCAAACACGGGGCCAAGCTGCTCTTTGCCTATGGCGAGGCGACGGTGCCGATGGTCACGGTGATCACGCGCAAAGCCTACGGCGGGGCGTATGTGGTGATGGCCTCAAAGCACCTGCGGTCCGATTTCAACTACACCTGGCCCACGGCGGAGGTAGCGGTGATGGGCGCAAAGGGCGCTACAGAGATCATCCACCGCAAGGACCTGGGCGATCCGGACAAGATCGCCCAGCACACGAAAGACTACGAGGACCGCTTCGCGAACCCCTTCGTTGCGGCAGAGCGCGGCTTCATCGATGAGGTAATCATGCCGCATTCGACGCGCAAGCGCGTTGCGCGGGCTTTTGCGAGCTTGCGTAACAAGAAGGTGACGACGCCCTGGAAGAAGCACGATAATATTCCGTTGTGAGGGAGAGAGATTGGATGCTCTAACCTGGACGTTTGTCCTCGGGACCGGTTTGTTCGCGGGAATAGTAACGTTCTTATTGAACTTAACCCGCGATTTGTTGCTTTGCCGTCAAGAAAGAAAGGAAAAGGCGAATAAGGAGAAACTGGTTTTGGCCAATCGGCTCATTGATCTCGCTATTCGTTGCCGGGATATCATTGATGATAAAGAGGAAGCCGCAATCATATTGTATTGGTCCGAGATGCCGGAAGCGGCTTCGATCAAAACCAATCTAATGGAGACCATTCAGAATTTTGACTTTCTAGATGTTGTTGTCATCAGCGAACTAATCTTGATTGACCTCAAGCACATAGAGTTTCGGAGGATGCATAGAGCTGGCGAATTTGAAAGAGGTCATTTGTCAGATAACCGATTTGATCCAGTCTCCAGCAGATTGCGAGCGCTTGAAGAGTTATTCTCGGACTGCCTTGAATTGGCTATTAAGCTCCAGCGCAGTAGTGGGCTAGATAGCTCAGCGACAATTGCATTGAGAAGTCCTTATGTTGGGTAAGGATGCATGCTCCTTAAAGAAGCTGGCATTGCTTGAAGTGTCACCAGAACCGGTCAAGCCTAAGTTTGATAGTGCGAAATCAAAGGGCACGGAACAAGGCCGCTTGCGGCCGCCGTGCCCATCGACTGCCCACCCCTTGGGCAGGCGATTTGTCGACGCCGGCACGACAGGCACTCAACTCACCAAAGTGGCAGAAATAAATCGCCAAGGAACCCACGTCGGGTCGCCTCCCCTGGGCAGTCGATGGGCACGGCCTGCGTTGCGCCTTGCTGGAAGAAGCCATTCGCTGCTGATAAAAGCCTTGCACCCATGACCCAAACACCGACCCAATACCGGCCCACTACCCTCGTCCTGCCCATACGGCGTCTTGCAGGTGCAAACCGCGCCATGGGAACCACCTCGTCCCCCTGCCGTTCTCCTCTCAAAGGAGACCCCGATGAGCAAGAGCCACGGCCCCAGTATCAAAGACGAAGATACCTACGAAGCGCTGCGCGAAGATGGCGCCTCCAAAGAGAAGGCCGCGCGCATCGCCAATGCGCAGGCCAACGACAACCAAGCGCCCGCCCGCAAGGGTGGCAGACATCCGCCCTACGAGGAGTGGACCAAGAGCGCGCTCTATGCCCGCGCGCAGGAGCTGGATATCGAAGGGCGTTCGGACATGGACAAGGACGCGCTGATCGACGCGTTGCGCAACAGTTGATCCGCCGGAGGCGGGGCGCATGAGAAACACGGTCCTGGCTCTCCTGCTTGCGGCCACACCAGCTGCGGCTTTCGATGTGCCCTCGGGCCAACCCATTGAATTGCAGGAGGTCTTGATCGACGAGGTAGAAAGCGGCACCTGGCTGCGCTTTCGTTTCATTGCGCCCGACATCGCACGCGGGGGTGGCTCTATGACCTATGAGACTTCAGAACCCGACATGCAGCATCTCTGCGATAGTTTCGCGCTGCCTTATATGAAAGACTTCGACCTCACCGCGCAAATGATCGTCATCTCTTTAGCCGACAGACCCACGGAGTTCGGGCTCGCTGACCCCGACGCCACCCAGTTTTTTGAAGCTTATCGGCCCGAAGGCACCGCCTGCATTTGGGAGGGGCTGTGATATGACCACAAGATATTGCGCTCCAAGTGCTTGAAAACGCGAGGTTTGAGGCTTTGGCGTCACAGAACCGCCGATTGCTAAAGCCCCGGTACCAATTTTCGCGCATCTGGCATAGGGTCGCGACGAGGAATACCCATGTATCCCTTACCTCAGAACCGGGGTGCGCGAGGCATTTTGCAGTGCGGCACCCTTTAACAAGAAGCAGGAGAAATCGATGTCCAAGAGCATCAAACTCATCGCTGTTTTCGGCTTTGTCGCGGCAATCGCGGCATGCGCGCAGCAAGAGGAAGAATTCGTCGTGGTCGACCCTGAGCCGATCTCGACCGAGCCGACCTTTACCGGCAAATTCAAGTAATACCTTTAAGGGGCAGGCGTCCGCGCCTGTCCCTGCCTCCCCCGGTTCATGTAGAGCGTGAAGAATGCCAGCTTACATGTTGAAACACCGAGGGTTTCCGAGCAGGCTGCCCGGAACTGATTTCCAGTTTACCATCCGTCGTCCCAACCCCCGCGGGGTCACGCCGCTGACCCAGCGCGTGCGCAACGCGGACCGCAAGCCGGCAGACCGGCGCGCGGATGCGGCCTTCATGGCAGCGCTTTGGGCGCATTTCGGGACAGAGCCCTTTGAACGCGGCAATCTTGATGCTGGCAGGCTCAGCTGGCTTTTTGGCCGCGAGGTTTTGCCCGCCACCGACCCCTTCGATCCGGCCCACTACGAGGCGCTGTTGGTGATAGACGAAAACGCTGCGCGCGCTGCGTTTCCAGAGGTTTTCGAGGGTTGATCGGCATGATCTTGCTTTGCACGACCTGAAATCAGCAATCCTTAGCCGATCAGAGCGCCGCGAAAAATACTCGCTTTACGAGAATCCATTCTAGTGATGACCTCGACTTCGTAGGCGACGTTGCCCCCCGGGTTTCGTCTTCTTCACCAAGACCATACCCCTTCCCCTTGTGGGCGGCAAACCGCTGTGCAGGTTGCGCCGCCCACCTTTTCAACAAGCGTTCGAATGGGTGGGGGCAAAACATAATGTTCGGCGGCCTGCGATGCAGGTACGACCGGCGACAAAAAGGCAAAGGAGCAGGTCCATGTCGTTCAAAGCAGTAGTCATCAGCGCGGTTCTCTTGGGCGGTCTCGTCGCTTGCGGCGAAACGGTCGGGGAGCAGGCGCTTGCAGGCGGGGCCATCGGTGCAGGTGCGGCGGCGGTCACGCAAGGCACGCTGTGGAAGGGGGCCGCGATTGGGGCGGCGGGCAATTTGGCCTATTGCCAGTTGAACCCGGGAAAGTGCCAGGGCTACTGACGCCGCCAAGGCCCAGCCCCAAAGGTTCTTCTTTTAACGATAACTTTACCCCGTGCAGCCCGCGCTGCAGCGGGGTATAGGCGTTTGCAACGAGATTCACGAAGGACCGCCCATGTTCAAGAAAATCCTGATCGCCAACCGGGGGGAGATTGCCTGCCGGGTCATCAAGACGGCCAAGAAGATGGGGATCGCGACCGTCGCGATCTATTCGGATGCGGACGCGGGCGCTTTGCACGTGGAAATGGCCGATGAGGCGGTGCACATCGGCCCGCCGCCGGCTAACCAATCCTACATCGTGATCGACAAGGTGATGCAGGCGATCAAGGACACGGGCGCGGAAGCGGTGCACCCGGGCTACGGTTTCCTGTCGGAAAACCCCAAGTTCGCCGAAGCGCTTGAGGCAGCGGGCGTTGCCTTCATCGGCCCGCCCAAAGGTGCCATTGAGGCGATGGGGGACAAGATCACCTCAAAGAAGATCGCGCAGGAGGCGGATGTATCCACCGTGCCGGGCTACATGGGGCTCATCGAGGATGCGGAAGAGGCGGTCAAGATATCGGGAGAGATCGGCTATCCGGTGATGATCAAGGCCTCCGCCGGTGGCGGCGGTAAGGGCATGCGGATCGCCTGGGACGATGCGGAAGCGCGGGAGGGCTTCCAGTCTTCCAAGAATGAGGCGGCGAACTCCTTTGGCGATGACCGGATTTTCATCGAGAAATTCGTGACCCAGCCCCGCCACATCGAGATCCAGGTGCTCTGCGATGCCCATGGCAACGGCATCTATCTGGGCGAGCGGGAATGTTCGATCCAGCGACGCAACCAGAAAGTGGTTGAGGAGGCGCCGTCGCCTTTCCTGGATGAGGCCACCCGCAAGGCGATGGGCGATCAGGCCGTGGCACTTGCCCAGGCGGTGGGCTACACCAGCGCGGGGACGGTGGAATTCATCGTGGACGGGGACAAGAACTTCTACTTCCTCGAAATGAACACCCGCTTGCAGGTGGAACACCCGGTGACAGAGCTGATCACGGGTGTCGATCTGGTGGAGCAGATGATCCGCGTGGCAAACGGGGAGAAGCTGACGATCACGCAGGATGACGTGAAGCTGACCGGCTGGGCCATCGAAAACCGGCTTTATGCGGAGGATCCCTATCGCGGCTTTCTGCCCTCCATCGGGCGGCTCACGCGGTATCGCCCGCCTCAGGAAGTTGCCGCCGGGCCCATGCTTCAGGCCGGGGTCTGGCACGGCGACGCGCCCACTGGCACCACGGCTGTGCGCAATGACACGGGCGTGTTCGAAGGCGGCGAAATCTCCATGTATTATGATCCCATGATCGCCAAGCTGTGCACCTGGGGTCCGGACCGCGCCTCCGCGATTGAGGCGATGCGCGTGGCGCTGGACGGGTTCGAAGTGGAAGGCATCGGCCATAACCTGCCCTTCGTGGCGGCTGTCATGGACCATCCCAAGTTCATCTCGGGCGACATGACCACGGCCTTCATCGCGGAAGAGTATCCCGACGGGTTCGAGGGCGTGGAGCTGGGCGATGCGGACCTCAAGCGGATCGCCGCGGCCTCAGCCGCGATGCACCGGGTGGCTGAAATCCGGCGCACGCGCGTCTCTGGCCGGATGGACAACCACGAACGCCGCGTGGGCAGCGACTGGAATGTGACGTTGCAGGGCCAATCCCACGCGGTGGTGATCGCGGCGGACCCTGAAGGCTCCACCGTAACCTTCGAAGACGGCACGGCGCTGCGCGTGGCCGGCTCCTGGACGCCGGGCGACCAACTGGCGGAGATGACAGTGGACGGGGCGCCGCTGGTGCTCAAGGTCGGCAAAGTGTCTGGCGGTTTCCGGATCCGCAGTCGGGGCGCTGACCTGCGCGTGCATGTGCGCACGCCTTTGCAGGCCGCGCTGGCTGCGAAAATGCCTGAGAAGGTGGCGCCCGACACCTCCAAGCTGCTGCTCTGCCCGATGCCGGGCCTTGTCGTGAAGCTCGACGTGTCGGAGGGCGATGAGGTGCAGGAGGGTCAGGCGCTTTGCACCATTGAGGCCATGAAGATGGAGAACATTCTGCGGGCGGAGAAAAAGGGCGTGGTGTCCAAGATCAATGCCTCAGCGGGCGACAGCCTTGCTGTGGATGAAGTGATCATGGAGTTCGAATAGGGGCCGCGGTGCGGGTCTGGATCGCCTACACGATTGCCTTTGCGCTGGCAGCGGGAACGGCTTGGTTCACTCAGTCCTTGCTTGTGGCTGCTCTGTTCGCCCCCGCCTTCAGTGCCACGGCGCTGCTTGCCAATTGGGCCCTACCGCCGCTCTCCGGTATGTCGGTCTTTGCCTTGATCTTCGGCCTGATGATGGGTGTACAAATGGGGCTGCGATTTTGGGCCGCGGCGCTTTTGCTATGTTTTGGGGTTTATGCCGTCATGCTGGCAGGCATCTTTGTGGGCATCTTCACAGTCGTTGAAGGCACCATTGCCGCGCTCGCCTTGACTTTTATCCTGGGCGGCGTTCTGGCGCGCCGCCTGGTGTCCTAGCCGCTTTCAGCCTCTTTGGCCTCCCTGATCTCGCGCTGGCGCATCGGCATTTTGTCGATGGAGCGGGAGATTTCGCGCACATCCCAGGGGAAGGGTTTGCGCAGCTTGATGCCGCCGTCCTTGCCCACCAGCACCAGCATGAAGCCGCGCGGCCGCATCTTAAGGCGCAGTGCGCTGCGTGCAGCGGGGTCTGTATCGGTCAAAACCACGACATCGCGTTCCAGCAGATCGTCCGCGCGCGCCTGCAAAAGTTCGATCTGTTCGATGAAGGCAGGATCCTGATCGCTATCGGCAAAGACGACAACGGGCCGGTTTTTCCAGCGATATTCGTTCAAATCGACACTACCTGCGGTCACGAAAAGCTCCTGCATCTGGTCGCTTTCGGCGCTCTGCGCCCCGGCGGAAGTAGCAAAAAGTGCCGCAATTACAAGGGGTATGATGGGTTTCATGGGGTCTCCTGTCAGGGAAGATATAGGCAGCAGTCTGGGTTTTGCGAAGGGGAAATTTTGGCGCAGGCTCTTAAGGTAAATGCAACGCAAACCAGTGAAGCAGATGGACACGCTTTTGACGGTCGGTGGCGCGGCCAAGGCCAGCAAATTGGATCATGAAGCATATGGATATCATCCTGCACTTAGGCGCGCACCGCACCGCGACGACCAGTTTTCATCATTACATGCGGGATCAGTCGAAAGGTCTCAAAGCGCACAACGTCGGCTACTGGGGGCCGGGGCGCACCCGGGGCGGGCTCTTTACCGCAGTGCTGCAGGATCCCAAGCCGGTCAAGAACCGGCTCGCGCTGCGACGTGCGAAGGGGCGGGTGCGCATGCAACTGGGCAAGGCGCGTCAGCGCGGGGCCGAACGGCTGCTGATCTCGGATGAGAACATGATCGGTTCCTCGCGTCAGTGCCTGCGGGCGGGCAAGCTCTATCCGTCCGTGGGGGAACGCGTGGCGCGCTATGCGGATGCGTTGCGCATGCGGCCCAAACGCGCTGTTCTGGGCGTGCGCGCGCTTGATCTGTGGTGGGCGTCCGCGGCTGCCTACACCGTGATGCGTGGCCACGGTGTGCCCGACGCAGAAACCCTTGAGGCGATTGCCCAATCGCCGCGGTCCTGGCAGGACGTGATCACGGATCTGGCCTGCGCCCTGCCCGAGACGGAGATCGTCGTCGCCCCGTTTGAGCAGTTTGCCGGGCGCCCGGATGCGCTTTTGACCCTTGCGGCAGAAATGCCAGCCGCGCGGGAGGCCACGCCGCGTTGGCTCAACAGGTCTGCTGATTGCAATGCGCTTCGCGCGCTTTTGGCCGATGCCGGACGTGATCCGGCGCGCATACCAGAGGGCGATGGCCGCTGGCAGCCCTTCGATGAGGCGCAAATTGCCCGCTTGCGCGAAAGCTACGCAGATGACATGCACTGGTTAATCGCTGGTGCAGACGGGCTTGCAACGCTGGCCCCTGATCCGTCCCGTTCCAAGACAGGCTCAAGCCTGCAGCCGGGCGCGCAGACAGAAGGAAGTGACGACGATGACAGAGGACCACAAAAGGTGGCGTGAACTGGCCGAAGCAGAGCTGCGGGGCCGTCCGCTCGACGATCTGACTTGGGAAACGCTGGAAGGCATCCCGGTGCAACCGCTCTACACCGCGCAGGACCTCGAAGGCGTGGACCATCTGGGCACCATCCCCGGTGCCGCGCCTTTCACCCGGGGCGTGAAGGCCACGATGTACGCGGGCCGCCCCTGGACCATCCGCCAATACGCCGGTTTCTCAACGGCAGAGGAATCCAACGCCTTTTACCGCAAGGGCCTCGCCGCGGGCGCGCAGGGCGTCTCTGTCGCCTTCGATCTGGCCACCCACCGCGGCTATGACAGCGACCACCCCCGGGTGGAGGGTGACGTAGGCAAGGCCGGGGTCGCGATTGATTCCGTCGAGGACATGAAGATCCTCTTCGATGGCATTCCCTTGGGCGATATCTCGGTCTCCATGACCATGAACGGCGCGGTGATCCCGGTGCTCGCGGCCTTCATCGTGGCGGGCGAGGAGCAAGGCGTGCCCCGGGCGCAATTATCGGGGACCATCCAGAACGACATCCTTAAAGAGTTCATGGTCCGCAACACCTATATCTACCCGCCCGAGCCCTCGATGCGCGCCGTGGCGGATATCATCGAGTTCACCGCCGAGGAGATGCCGCGGTTCAACTC
>JBCCPS010000083.1:0-13563 GCA_039024775.1 Pseudomonadota bacterium | reverse complement strand
TGTAGCTCGAACATATGATGCTCCGTCGTGATATGCGATATCACGGGCAAGAAATCGCCAGATCTTGTGATCGCACTAGGGGTCTGCAATCTCAGCAGGCAGGAAGATCTTTGCCCGCAATCCTCCATCCTCCAGGTTTTCGAGCCGAAGCGCGCCACCACTTTGATCGGCAAAGCCCGCCACCATGGAAAGCCCAAGGCCAGAACCTTCGCCCGCCGCCTTTGTGGTAAAAAACGGATCGGTCGCACGATGGAGGAGATCATCGCTCATCCCCGGGCCCTGATCCTCAATCGCGATGCTCGCCATGCCTTCCAAAGGGTGGACCCGGCCCGATACGCGGATGAGGCCCGGCTTGCCCCCCATCGCGTCCCGCGCGTTCACCACCAGATTGAGCAGTGCGGTTTCAAGCATCGCGCCATCTGCTTTGATCTGCACCGCCCCGTTAAACAGCCGCTGTTCGAGGGTAATCGTCACAGGCAGCAACCGGCCCGCCACGTTCATGACGCGGCTGATCAAGGCATTCGCCTCCAAAAGATCCACCTTGAGGGGGGATTTGCGCGCATAGGCCAGCAATTGCTTGATCACCTGCGCCGCATTGCGCGTGCCGTCATAGGCCTCCGCCAACCGGTCCTGCGCGGCATCGGGCAGATCCTCCAGCCGGGCCAGTTCGATGTTGCCCGCGATCACCGTCAACTGATTGTTGAAATCATGCGCCACGCCGGAAGTGAGCTGACCAAGCGCGCTCATCTTGAGGGTCTGCGCCTCCGCTTCCATCCGCTGCGCGAGCGCTACGCGTTCCTTGACGATGCGCTGCACGCTGAAAGCGAAATAGACGTAGACCGCCATTGCGGCAAAGAGGATCGCCGGAACCAGGCGCGGGTCGTCGACATTAGACGCCGACCCCAGTGTCACGCCCAGGGTCGCGATCCCGACGCCCGTCAAATCAACGATGAATGCCGCGCCAAAGTTAGAGTGGCTCGACAGGCAATGCAGGGCCATTGCGACCACAATGCAGGCCGCAACGGCATAGAACGCCCGGTCTCCGGAGAAAGAAAGATAGATGGGCAGTGACGCAATCCAAAGCATGATCCCCGCGGAGAAGCAGGTCGCACCAAGCACGGCGCGCCTTGAAGGGCCCAAGCTGAAATAGCGCAGAAAGCGCACATAAGCCAAGTCAGCTAGCAAATATCCCGCCCCCCAGATCAGGTAGGCGGGCTGCATCACGGTAATCGACAACACAATGGCGCCGCCAGCGACCAGTACGCGACGCAAGAGAATTTCCCGCGTGATCATCGCGTCACTACTTAAGAAAGACTCAAACTGGGATTTATAGCTGGTCCGGTCGTTCACTTTGCTGTCGTTCCGGTGGCTCAAAAAGATAAACTAAAATTGGAAAAGCGGCACTCATTCCAAAGTGTCTGCCTCAAGAGGCTTCAGCAGATTGAGCACGCACAGTGCACGCTCATAAGTGCGCCGCGCTTTCTCCAGCCTCTTTCAAACACACTCTTGTCTCACGCTATCCTGTGCCCTCGAAAACAACAAGGATTTGAATTGGCACGATAAATTCAACTTCAGGTAGATGCTCTCACCCAAAGAAAACCGCCGGACAGCTGCTGCCCGGCGGTCTGAAGAGTGCATGACAGTTCCCTGCGGAGGTAAGCCTCAGGCCTGTTCTGGCACCAGAATTTCGCGTTTGCCCACGTGGTTGGCGGGAGAGACGAGGCCTTCGTCCTCCATCTGCTCCACCAGCCGCGCGGCCTTGTTGTAGCCAATCGCCAGCTTGCGCTGGATGTAGGAGGTGGAGCATTTGCGGTCCTTGATCACAACCTGCACGGCAGAATCGTAAAGCGCGTCCTCACCATCCGTGTTGCCGCCGGTGTTGAGCCCCAAGACGGCGTCGAGATCAGCCTCTTTGTCCTCCGCCGGGCCTTCAACCACGCCGGAGACATAGTCAGGCTCCCCGAACTGCTTGAGGTGGTTGACGATTTCCTCGACTTCCTCGTCCGACACGAACGGCCCGTGGCAGCGCGTGATCTTGGCGCCACCGGCCATGTAGAGCATGTCACCCATGCCCAGCAGCTGCTCGGCGCCCATTTCGCCCAGGATGGTACGGCTGTCGATCTTGGAGGTGACCTGAAAGCTGATCCGCGTGGGGAAGTTCGCCTTGATCGTGCCGGTGATCACATCAACGGAGGGGCGCTGCGTGGCCATAATGAGGTGAATCCCGGAGGCCCGTGCCATCTGCGCCAAACGCTGGATGCAGGCCTCAATCTCTTTGCCTGCCACCATCATCAGGTCAGCCATCTCGTCCACGATGACGACGATGTAGGGCAGTTTGACGGGGGTGTTTTCCTCCGTCTCAAAGATCGGCTCGCCGGTCTCGTCATCAAAGCCGGTCTGCACCGTGCGCTCGAAGTTCTCGCCCTTTGCCAAAGCCTCGGCCACGCGACCATTGTAGCCTTCAATGTTGCGCACGCCCATCTTGGACATCTTGCGATAGCGTTCCTCCATCTCTCCCACTGTCCATTTCAGAGCCACCAGCGCCTTCTTGGGGTCGGTGACAACGGGGGACAGCAAATGCGGAATGCCGTCATAGACCGAAAGTTCCAGCATCTTGGGGTCGATCATGATCATCCGGCAGTCTTCGGGGCTCAGCTTGTAAAGCAGGCTCAGGATCATGGTGTTGATCGCCACGGATTTACCCGAACCGGTGGTGCCCGCAATCAGCAGATGCGGCATCTTGGCGAGGTTTGCCACCACCGGCTCACCCCCGATGTCCTTGCCCAAGGCCAGCGGCAAGCGGTGGTTGCCATCACCGAAATCGCGAGAGCTGAGGATCTCGCGCAGCACCACCTTTTCGCGGTTCTCGTTGGGCAATTCGATGCCAATCACGCTGCGCCCCGGCACGGTGGAGACGCGCGCGGATAGCGCGGCCATGGACCGCGCGATGTCATCGGCAAGGCCGATCACGCGGGAGGCTTTGAGGCCCGGCGCGGGTTCAAGCTCGTACATTGTTACAACGGGGCCGGGGCGCACGGCGATGATCTCACCCTTCACGCCGTAGTCATCGAGCACTGTCTCCAGCATGCGCGCATTTTCTTCCAGCGCTTCGTCGGAGAGGTGCAGCTTGGCCACGTGGTCGGGGTTTTCCAACAGCGCCAGCGGGGGCAGTTCAAAACCGGGATGCGTGTCTTCAAAGCGCAAATTGGGTTGGGCTTCGGCCTGCGCCTGCTTGGAAGGCTGGACCGGTTTGCGCACCGGTTGCTGCACCACTTTGCGCGGTTCAGGCACCGGGATTGCGGGCACGGACGTGGGGATCGGATCCACCAGCGGAAGCGGCGCCACATCCTGCACCACCGGTGGCACGGCAACAGGCGTGGGAGCGGGGGCTGGCTTGGGTGCAATGGCATCCACCGTCACGCGGGGCGCGGAGGTCAAGGGCGGCTCCGCCCGCGCAGCGCTCAACGGGGGTTCAGCGCGTGGCAAGGGTTGGGTTTGGGGCTGAGCCTGAGGCGCGGCAACGGGGTCTTGCTTGAGCACCAACGCATCAGGGCCGCGGCCCCGCCCCCGCGTCAGCGGCGCGGTCGCGGGCGTGTGCACAGCTGTGGTGCTGCGCACACGGTTCTTGATGACATCGGCAATCTTGGATTTGATGCGGTCCTCGCCGGGCGCAGGCTCTTCGAAGACGTCCAGTTGCGGCTCCACCAGTTCGGGCTCCGGCAACGGCTCGGGCCGTTTGATCAGCGTGGGCATGCGCGACAGGATACCCTGCTTGGGCTCAGTGGGCTCCGCCATCAGCGCGGGCTCTTCAGCGGCAGGCATCAGCTCCATCACCGGCTGGCTGGCGGCGAAGGCGGCGTTTTCCTCCGCCTCGATGCGCCGAGCATCGCGCCGTTCGGCCTGCCGGGCGCGCAGCGCTTGGGCCGATTGCAGCGCGCCAGAAGCACCGCGACCCAGGAGCGTCATGAGGCTCGCGTAGGCCATGATCACGCCCACCAGCAAGAACCGCCCGATGCGCGCCAGCTCTGGCCGAGTGAAACCCAGCACAAAGGCACCCAGAAGGAGGATACCGATGGCCATCAACAGCGACATGAGCTTGACCGCAAAGGTGGACCCAATGGGCAAGACGTTGAGGATGACGCCCATCACCGTGTCGCCAAAAAGCCCGCCCAGACCAAAACTGTGGGTCTGCAACCACTCGGGCCCGGGTGCCAGCGTCGCGGCGTAGATCGAACCCAAGGCAACCGCGATCGGCGCGAAGATCAGCCGCCCTACCGCGCGGTCCTGGCCCCAGTGCAGCGCAAACCGCGCGCCCCAGACCAGCAGCACACCGGCAATGCCCCAGGCGCCCCAGCCGACAATCATGAATAGCGGGGCCGCGATGGATGCACCCAGCCGCCCCATCCAGTTCTGAACCGGCGCGTCTGTGGACACCATGAAATTGGGATCATCCGGCGTGTAAGACCAGATCATCATGGACGCCATGACGCCCAAAGCGATCAGTGCGAGGCCCAACAGCTCCTTGCCGCGTTTTTCCAACGCCTGGCTCATGTTGCTGTCCAGCAGGGGATCGCGGCCGCGCGTCTGATATGCCATTGCGTTTGTCCTCTTTAGCCTGCGTAGAGGCAGTCCCGGATCAGCTCCAGTCCGCGCTCTGTCTCGTCTCGGGGCGCGACCAGCGCCACTCGGATGTACTTTTTGCCCGGGTTTTCCTGCCCCGGGACATCTTGCGCCAGGTAGCCACCCGGCAGCACCTTCACGCCTGTCTCTTTCCACAGCTTCACGGCTGCGGCTTCGTCATCCTCCACCGGGAGCCATAGGAAAAACCCAGCCTCGGGAGAGACATAGCCCGGCACATTGCCCAAGATGCGGTCCGCCAGCCGGTACTTTTCCAGATAGAGCTGGCGGTTTTCGGCCACGTGATCCTCATCGTCCCAAACAGCCGCCGCCGCCTGCTGCAACGGCAGCGGCAAGGGCGCGCCCGCGAAATTGCGCAGCTGCTTGATCTCCGCAATCGTGCGCGCCCCACTGGCCACGCAGCCCGACCGCAGGCCCGGCAGGTTGGAGCGTTTGGACAGCGAATGAAACGCCACGACGCGGTTGCGATCCGTGCCGAGCTTTGCCGCCGCCTCAAGCACGCCCGTGGGCGGGTCGTCGCGGTAGATCTCGGAATAGCATTCGTCCGAGAAGATCATGAAATCATGCCGCTCCGCCAGATCAATCAGCTGCGCCCAATAGTCGAACTGCGCCACAGCGCCCTGCGGGTTGGCAGGCGAACAGATGTAGACGGCGGTGGTGCGATCCAGCGTTTGCGCGTCTACCGCATGGAAGTTCGGCAAATGTCCGGTCTCGGCCGTGGCATTGACCATCACCGGCTCCGCCGCGCCTGAGATGGCCGCGATGAGGTAGACCGGATAGAAGGGGTTGGGCATCAGGATGGCGGGCCGCGCGCCGTTCTTGGTTTCGGGGCTCAGCGCCACGACGGCGTTATAGAGCCCTTCACGCGTGCCGTTCAGCGCCATCACTTCCGTGTCAGCGTGGTAGTCCACGCCGTAGCGGCGCTTGATCCAACGGCTGATGGCGGCTTTCAATTCAGGCGAGCCGTCGTTGGGGGGATAGCTGTTAAACCCCTTCGCATGCTCGGAAATTTTCGCGGTGACCCAGTCGGGAAAGGCGTGCTTGGGCTCCCCGATGGTCATCTGGATCAGCGGACCGCCGCCTTCGTGCACGTCCAAAAGAGCGCGCAAACGCGGCCATACATGCGCCGGAAGGTTCGAAAACCGCTCGGGGTATTTCATCAAAACTGCCTCGGATCGGGATCATTGGCGTCCCGTTTGGCTCAAAGTACCCAAGGCAGCGCGGGCAGTCCAGAAAAACCCTCGGGCGCGGTGCGGTTTGTGGCTTTTAGGCCAAGGGCTGCTCAGCCGTTGCAAGATGATGAAGGCTACCTTGCGAGGTTTTGGGTGGGATTGCGGGGGCCTGCCCGAGCCCTATTCTTGAGCTAAAGGTAAAACGCAAAGCCTAGAGATGCGCCGTGATATCGCCTCGGGAACCACCGCCTAAGCAAAAGCCGCCTCCGCTACCGGTCCGATATCAGGTGGTTGTATTCTTAGGACTCTATGCGATTTGCCTGTACCAGTGGTTTTCGCGCATTCGCTTTGCAGAAGAATACGTGCTCGGGGACCTTGCGATCACCGCTTTCGTGTTTGCTGGGCCATTCCTCGGACTGTATTTCTTGCTGAGATACCTCCGGCATTGAAGCGCTTGGCGAGTCCATTCAAGCCAACGCTTGCTCCACCCCAGCGCCGAGCCGCAGGAGCGTCTCTTCCATATCCGGCGGGCAGAACAGCATAAGACCGCAGGACGGCACGCCCGTGGGGATCGTCATGGAACAGAGCCCCAGCAGATTGCCGATCCGCGTGTTGCGCAGGGCGAGCAGGTTTTCGGCGACGTAGTAGTCGCTGTCCTCCTCCAACCGTTGCAGGTTTGGCGGCAGGATCGGCGTCGTGGGCAAAAGCACCGCGTCATAGCCCGCAACAGCCGCATCATAGGCCAGCCGCGCGGCCTCCAGCTTGGCCCAGGCGGCGACGTATTCGGGGGCGGAGAACTGCTTGCCCAGCCGGAACCGATCCAAAATTTCGCTGTACATGCGGTCCGGATGCGCCTCGATCACCTCGCCCCATAGCCCGTAAGCCTCTGACGTGAAAAGACATGTGGCCAAAGCGAGCGCATCCGCCACCTCCGGCACCTCGATCCAGTCGATCTGCGCGCCTTCGTTCTGGACACGCTCGACAGCGTTGGTGAAGGCAGCGGCGGGTTGGTCGCGCACCTCGTCCTGCACCACGGTTTTGAGCACTGCGAAACGGCGCCCCTCCAAGCTGGCCGCGCTCAGGTCGGCGGGCTTGCCCCCCTCCAGCGCGCCCAGCAGCAATGCGGCATCCTCCACCGAGCGGCAGAGCGGGCCCACCGTGTCGAACTTGAGCGCCAGCGGAACGACTCCTTCGAGGCTCAGCCGCCCGCTGGTGGTTTTGAGGCCGACCAGATCGTTCCAAACCGCCGGGATGCGCACAGACCCGCCGGTGTCGCTGCCAATCGCTGCCGCTGCCAGGTTGAAGGCGACCGAGGCCCCCGCCCCAGAGGACGATCCGCCCGCCACGCTGTCCGGATCATTGACCGAAGGCGGCGTGGCGGTGGACGGGTTGTGGCCGAGGCCAGAGAAGGCAAGCTCGCTCATATGCGTCTTGCCCAGACAGACGAGGCCCGCCGCGGTGGCGGCGGCAAGGACTGCGGCATCAGCCTCCGGCACGCGGTCTTTCAGGAGCTTTGATCCCGCCTCCGTCGCGATGCCCGCGGTGTCGAAAAGGTCCTTCCAGGAGATCGGCACGCCGTCGAGCGCCGACAGGCGATTGCCCGCTTTAGCGCGCGCGGCAGCGGCTGTGGCCTCCGCAATGGCGCGCTCAGGGGTGACACGGGCATAGATGCGGTCACGCAGAGGATGGGCGTCAATGGCGTCAAGATAGGTCTGCGTGAGGGCTATGGGGTCAATCTCGCCCGCGGCGATGCCCCGGCCCAGATCGGCGGCGGTCATGGTCAGCCAGTCTTGCATAATGCTCTCCCCTGATGCGGGCCTGACGGTAGCGGCGCAAGGACACATGGACAATCCCCGGTGCGCGGCGCATGTAAAGGCCATGGAGTTTGATACAGATATTGCCATCGTCGGCGGCGGCCTGACCGGCCCCGCGCTGGCACTTGCCTGCGCGCAGGCGGGCCAGCGGGTCACGCTGATTGACGCGCTGGGGGTGACGCCGCGTAAGGACGCCAAATTCGACGGGCGGTCTTATGCGATGGCGCTTACCTCGGTGCGGTTGCTGAACGGTTTGGGGGTTTGGGGTACGATTGCCGATCATGCCCAGCCGATGCTGGACATCAAAGTGTCAGACGGGCGGGTGGGCGAAGGACCTTCGCCTTTCTTCATGCATTTCGACCACGCGGAGATCGAGGAAGGCCCGATGGGCCACATGGTGCAGGACCGGCACCTGCGGCGCGCGCTGCTGGACGCGGTAAAGGCGGATGCCCGGATCACGCAGCTCAACAAAGAGACGGTGACAGCGCAGGAGGTGGACGGCGCGGGTGTGACGCTGACCCTTGAGAGCGGCAAGGCGCTGCGTGCGCGGCTTCTGGTCGGCGCGGACGGGCGGCGCACGGGCACGGGCGCGCGGGCCGGGATCAAACGGGTGGAATGGGGGTATGGGCAGACGGCGCTCGTTTGCGCGATTGAGCATGCCCTGCCCCACAACGGGATCGCGCATCAGTTCTTCATGCCGCCCGGTCCGCTGGCGATCCTGCCGTTGACCGGTAATCGGTCTTCCATCGTGTGGAGCGAGACGACACAGAACGCCGCCGACATCGACGCCTTGCCGGATGAGGCCTATCTGCAGGTGCTGCGCCCGCGCTTTGGCGATTTTCTGGGCGGTATCAAGCTGGCGGGTGCGCGCTACACCTATCCGCTGGGGCTGTCGCTGGCGCATGAAATGGTCGCACCGCGGGTAGCCCTCGTGGGTGATGCCGCGCACGGCGTGCATCCCATCGCAGGACAAGGGCTGAACGCGGGCCTGCGGGACGTGGCCGCCCTGGCGGAGGTGATCGCAGAGGCCGCGCAGCGCGGCGAGGATATAGGGGCTGATGGCCCGCTGGCGCGCTATCAGACGTGGAGACGGTTCGACAACGCCACACTGGCGCTTGCGACCGATAGCTTCAACCGTCTGTTTTCAAATGATAACGCGCTTGTGCGCGTGGCGCGGGACATTGGCATGGGCATTGTGAGCGCGCTGCCCGGTCTGCGCCGTGGGTTTATCCGGGAGGCCGCAGGGCTGAATGGTGAACTGCCAAAGCTGATGCGCTCGTGACCCGCGCAGGGTGCGCATTACTCCAATCGCCGCGCTTCGTCTTCCAGCATGACAGGGATGCCGTTACGGATGGGAAAGGCAAGGCCTGCATTCTTTGAAATCAGCTCCTGCGCGTCAGCGTCATACCGCAAGAGCGCCCCGGTACGCGGACAAACCAGCGCCTCAAGCATACGGCGGTCAAACTTAATCTCCGCCGCAGCTTCTTCGGTCATTGCATCACGCCTTCTTCCTGCCCTCCGCGCAATGCGAACTCCAAAAGCGTAACCAGCGTTTCGCGGCGCGTCTGCAAAGACGGCGCCTCAAGCAAGGCCTGCTTATCCTCGCCATCGAGATCGAGCATCATGGACAGGGAGTTTATCAAAAGCTCATTGTCCGCCTCTTTGAGCGTGTCCCAGTCTGCAGAGAGGTTGCGCACATCGAAATAGCGCGACAGGAGTGCGAGGAAGGCATCACGGTCAAAGGCCGCGTCCGCCTCTTCCTTGCCCAGGTCCCGTTCAAACCCTTCCCAGGCCACTTCGCAGCAGCGGTAGGGATGAAAACCATCGACCTCCTTGAGCACGCGAAAACGGGACACGCCGCCCAGGGTGATCATGTATCGCCCGTCCTCGGTTTCCGAAAACTGGGTGATGCGGCCCGCGCACCCGATGGTTTGCAGCACGTCCTTACTGCGCCCTGGCGCGGCGTTGGGCTGGATCATCCCTATGATCCGCGCCTCGGTCTTGAGCGCATCATCCACCATCTGGAGATAGCGGGGCTCAAAGATGTGCAACGGCATCCGCGCGCGCGGCAGCAAGAGCGCCTTTGAGAGCGGAAAAACCGGGATTTTATCCGGGAGTTGTGTTGGCCTGATCATACCGCAGACCTAGGGCTGCGATGCCGTCAGGCAAATATCATCGAACTCAACTTCCGCCGCCCGTTCAGAACGACAGGATCGTTCGGTTTGAGCGCGTCGAAAATGGTGAAAAGCTGTGTCTTCGCAGCCTCTTCGTTCCATTCCCGGTCCCTGCGGAAAAGCTCCAGCAGGTGGTCCACCGCCGCTTGTGCATCGCCTACCGCATAAAGCGCCTGCGCCAGATCAAAGCGCGCCTGGTGGTCCTGCGGGTCAGCCTCCACCGTTGCGGTCAGCTCTGTCACCGGGCCCGCGTCCGCTGCCTGGCGGGCAAGCTCCAACTGAGCATGAGCGGCCTCAAGCTCCGGCGCGGTGGAGATTTCGATGGGCGCGCCGTTCAGCGTCCCCTCGGCCAGATCAAGATCCCTCATCGCGATCTGTGCGCGCACCAGACCGCCATAGGCACCCGCATGGGCAGGATCCTCGCCCAGGATCGCGGCAAAGGTCTGCGCGGCGTCCTCTGCGGCGCCCTCCGTGAGCATTTCTTCTGCGGCGGCGACCGCATCGGCCAGTTGATCCCCCGGCGCTTCGCCGCCCGCGGCTTTCACCACGCGGTCGATGAAGGCCTTGATCTCCGATTCAGGCTGCGCGCCTTGAAAGCCGTCGATTGGTTGACCCTGAAAGAAGGCATAGACGGTGGGGATCGACTGGATTTGCAGCTGACCCGCGATCATCTGCGCCTCATCCACGTTGACCTTGACCATCTTGACCGCGCCCTTAGCGGCTTTGACGGCGTTCTCCAGCATCGGGCCCAGCGTCTTGCACGGCCCGCACCAGGGCGCCCAGAAGTCCACGATCACAGGCGTGGTGCGCGATACATCCACCACATCATGCATGAAGGTGGCTTCGGTCGTGTCCTTGATCAGATCGGCATCGTCTGGCCCGGCGGAAAGGTTGAGGTCCATGGCTCGGCTCCTGGGAAAATCGCGTGATCCCTATATGAGGGTGCGGCGCGGGGAATCAAAGATCAAAGGTGGCAAAGACCGGCGCGTGATCGCTGGGTTTCTCCCAGCCGCGCACGGCCCGCGCGATGCGGCTGGAATGGCCCGCGTTCGCGATGTCAGGCGTGGCCCAGATGTGATCGAGCCTGCGGCCCTTGTCGGCACTGTCCCAATCGGGCGACCGGTAGGACCACCAACTGTAAAGCCGCCCGTCGGGGATGTCCTTGCGCGTGACATCCACCCAGCGCCCGGCATCCTGCGCGGCCCCCAGCGCCTCCACCTCAACAGGTGTGTGGCTGACGACCTTCAAGAGCTTCTTGTGGTCCCAGACGTCATCCTCGCGCGGGGCGATGTTCAGATCGCCCACCAGGATCGACTTTGCAGGCGCGTCCGCATGAAAGGCATCGCGCATCTCAGCCAGGTAATCGAGCTTTTGGCCGAACTTTTCGTTCACCGTGCGGTCAGGCTTGTCGCCGCCTGCGGGGACATAGAAGTTGTGGATGGTCACGCCATTCTCCAGCCGCCCGGCGATGTGGCGCGCGTGACCGAGGGACGCGAAATCGACCGCGCCTGCCTCCTCAATCGGCAGCTTCGACAGGATCGCGACGCCGTTGTAGCCCTTTTGCCCGCGCGCGACCATGTGGGCGTAGCCCGCCGCGCGAAAGCCCTCCATGGGGATCTTGTCGACCGGGCTTTTGCATTCCTGCAGGCATAGCACGTCCGGCCCAAATTCCGCCATCATCTGCAGCACCAGCGGTTCGCGCAGGCGCACGGAGTTGATGTTCCAGGTGGCGAGGGTGAAGGGCATAAGCGGGTCTCCGTGCTGCTGCGCCCTCCTTAACCGGCCTGTGCCTAAGACACCACAGCGTCCGCTGTTGGTGCGCCTCAGACGCCGTTTGGCGCGATCATCACCTTGCCGGAGCGGCCCCCCGCCCAGGAATATTTCGCCGCCTCCGTGATCTCATCAAGCGTGAAATGCCGATCAACCGGCGCATAAAGCGCGCCTGAGAGCACCGATTGGGTCAGCTTGGCATAGGTCGCCATGCGTTCGTCCTTGGAGGCGCTTTCAAACCAGTTGACCAACCAGAAACCCCGCACGCGGATGTCGCGAAAGATCATCGCGCCCGCCTCCATCTGGCAGGGTTCAAGCGACATCGCGCCGTAATTGACCAGCGTACCGCCGCGCTCCAGCGTGTCGCCCAAACGGCCAAAGGTCTCGCCCGCGACGGCGTCGATGGCCAGCTTCATCTTGGCGCCGGTCGCGGCCTTGACGCGCTTGGCCAGATCGGGGCCATCCACCAGCACGATGTCCGCGCCCAGTTCTTTGAGCCCCTCTATCGCGCCCTCGCGGCGCACGACGTTGACGACATTGATGCCGCGTTCCTTGGCCAATTGCACCAGATAGCCGCCCACCGCGGAATTGGCGGCGGACTGGATCACCCAGTCGCTTTCCTGAAGGTCCAGAAACTGCGTCAGCAACAGAAGCGCGGTGGCGGGGTTCACGAGAAGCATCGACAGCTGGTCGAGATCACCGTCAGGCATGGGCACCAGATAGCGCGGATCACAGACCACCTCACTGACCCAGGTGCCCTGACCGGCGGGCAAGAGCACAAGCTGGCCCGTGCCTTCGCCCTCTACGATGCGCCCCAGCCCTTCATTGCCCGCAACCGCGGGCAGCGGCGGTCGGACGCCGTAGTTGCCTGCGATCTGAATCAAGTCTGACGGATTAATCGGTGCGCGCAGCACCTCCACACGCACCTGACCCTCTTGCAGCGCGGCACTGGGCTCCTCCACGACTTTCAGCACCTCCACCGGGTTGCCGAATGTTTCATAGATGACCTTTTTCATCGCCGTCTCCTCTCCAATTACCGCACCATGACAAGCCGGATGCGCGCGCGCCAGCCCAGTGGCCGCAACGTCAGGCAGAAAAAAGGCCGGGCGCAAGGCCCGGCCCAGTACAACAGGGAGGTTGTGCCGTTACCCGGGCACGAAGACGGGGTTCTTTAGTCCGGACGAAACAATCTGTTTCGGTCGGGCTGATGCAGTAACTTTGCGCAGGCGCAAATTGTTCCAGAAAAGATTCACGACATCAGACGATAGCCGCCTGATTCCGTCACCAGCAACCGGGCATTAGACGGATCAGGCTCGATCTTCTGACGCAGACGGTAGATGTGGGTCTCCAGCGTGTGCGTGGTCACGCCCGCGTTATAGCCCCAGACCTCATGCAGCAGCACGTCCCGCGCCACCACGCCGTCGTTGGACCGATAGAGGAACTTGAGGATGTTCGTCTCTTTCTCGGTGAGCCGTACTTTGCGGTCGTCTTCGGTGAGCAGCATCTTCATTGCAGGCTTGAAGGTATAGGGCCCAAGCTGGAAAACGGCATCCTCCGACTGTTCATGCTGGCGCAGTTGTGCCCGGATACGCGCGAGCAGAACGGGGAATTTGAAGGGTTTGGACACGTAGTCGTTTGCACCCGCATCAAGCCCCAGGATCGTATCGGCATCACCGTCGTGGCCCGTGAGCATCATGATCGGGCTCTTGACCCCCTGCTTGCGCATCAAACGGCAGAGCTCTCGCCCATCGGTATCCGGCAGGCCCACATCGAGGATCACGAGGTCGTAGATGCTTTCCTTGGCTTTCGCCATCGCATCCGCGCCGTTGCCAGCCTCAAAGACGTCGAAATCCTCCGTCATGATCAACTGCTCGCTGAGCGCCTCGCGCAGGTCCTCATCGTCATCGACCAGCAGGATTTTCTTCAGTTGGGCCATGATTGCCTCCCTCTCGCGGTGTTGAGACGAACATGCG
The DNA here is from genome assembly GCA_039024775.1 of Pseudomonadota bacterium. Taxonomy (GTDB): domain Bacteria; phylum Pseudomonadota; class Alphaproteobacteria; order Rhodobacterales; family Rhodobacteraceae; genus Sulfitobacter. Next base: position 22 of record JBCCPS010000083.1, on the reverse strand, counting down.
GACGACACGCAAACCCAGCAAG
>JBCCPS010000082.1:0-13663 GCA_039024775.1 Pseudomonadota bacterium | reverse complement strand
CCCCCTCCCCCCTCCGCGCCCTCCCCCCCCTGCCCCCTGCCCCCCCCCCCCCCCCCCCCCCCCCCCCCCCCCCCCCCCCCCCCCCCCCCCCCCCCGGTCGGACCGCCCAAGCGGTCCGAAACTGAAAGGACAACCATGAACTGGGACGACTTCTCCCACTGGGGCGCGCATATCTCCCGCTGGGCCGCCGACTACCACCGCACTTTGCGCGACCGCCCCGTGCGCGCCCAGACGGCGCCGGGGACCATTGCCGCGCAACTGGCACCCTCCCCGCCCGAAACCCCGCAGGACATGACCGCCATCCTATCCGATTTCGAAGAGATCGTGATGCCGGGTATGACCCACTGGCAGCACCCCCGCTTTTTCGCCTATTTCCCCGCTAACGCGGCCCCGCCCTCCATGCTGGCCGACATGCTGATCACCACCATCGCCGCGCAATGCATGCTCTGGCAGACATCGCCCGCAGCGACTGAGATGGAAGCCAAGATGATCGACTGGCTACGCCAGGCGCTGGACCTGCCGGAGGGCCTGTCAGGCTGCATCCAGGACAGTGCAAGCTCCGCTACGCTCTCTGCCGTGCTGACCATGCGCGAACGCGCCTGTGGCTTTCGAGGCAACCGCGAAGGCCTCTCCGCCATGGGCCGCTTGCGCATCTACTGCTCCGGCGAAGTACACTCCTCCATCGACCGCGCCTGTTGGGTTGCAGGGATCGGCCAGGACAACCTGATCAAGATCCCCACCGCGGGCCCGCATCACGCCATGGACACCGCCGGCCTTGAGGCCGCGATCCAGGCCGACAAGGCCGCGGGGCACACTCCCGCGGGCATCATCGCCATCACTGGCGGCACCGGGATCGGGGCCTCGGACGATCTGCAGGCCGTGCTGGAGGTTGCGGCACAGCATGACCTCTACACCCACCTTGACGCCGCCTGGGCGGGTTCCGCCATGATCTGCCCGGAGTTTCGCGATCCCTACTGGCAGGGTGCGGGTGGCTTTGACAGCATTGTCTTCAACCCCCACAAATGGCTCGGCGCACAATTCGACTGTTCCGTGCAATTCCTGCGCGACCCGTCCCAGCAATTGAACACGCTCAAGATCGAACCCGAATACCTTAAAACCAGCCATGAGGCCGTCACCAACTACTCCGAATGGACCATCCCACTGGGCCGCCGGTTCCGGGCGCTGAAAATCTGGTTCCTCATCCGATCCTATGGCCTGACCGTCTTGCGCAGCCGCATCCGCAACCACGTCACCTGGGCAGGGGAGCTTTGCGAAACCCTCCGCGCCACGCCGGGCATCGAGATCGTGACAGAGCCGATGCTCAGCCTATTCACGTTCCGCGTGCCGGGCGATGACGCGATGCAGCAACGCCTCGTGGACGCCATCAACGACGACGGACGCATCTACCTCACGCAAGGTATGCACGCAGGCCGCAAGATGATCCGCTTCTCTGTCGGCCAATTCGACTGCACGCGGCAGGACGTCATGATGGCAGCGGAGGTGATCGCCGACATACGGGAGCGTTTGACATGAAATTTGCCACCGTTCACGCCGATGGGTCACAGCTTTGGGGCCATGTGACCGACGCGGGTTTCCACGCGATGAGCCCCGGATATCCACAATGGCCCACCCTACGAGACGTGATCACCGCCGGAGCCCTGCGCGAGGTTGAAGCGGCGGCAAAGAGCGCGCCCCTCAGCCACACTGCGTTCACCTACGATATCCCTATCCCAAACCCAGAAAAGATCATCTGCGTCGGCGTCAACTTTCCCGACCGCAACGCCGAATACAAAGACGGGCAAGAGGCCCCCCCCAACATGTCCCTCTTCCCCCGTTTCCCCCGGTCTTTTGTCGGCCATGGCCAGCCGCTGACCCGCCCCCCCGAATCAGAAAAGCTCGACTACGAGGGCGAAATCGCCGTTGTGATCGGCCAAACCGGCCGCCGCATCCCGGAAGCCCGCGCGCTCAGCCACATCGCCGCCCTCACGCTGTGCAACGAAGGCACCATCCGCGATTGGGTGCGGCACGCGAAATTCAACGTCACCCAAGGCAAGAACTGGGAGGGCTCGGGCGCGATGGGCCCCTGGCTTACTCCGATGAAAGACGCGGCACAACTCACTAATATCGAGTTGAAAACCCATGTGAACGGAGAGCTGCGCCAACAAGATCGCACCTCCCGCATGCTCTTTCCCATCGCCCGCCAGATCGCTTACATCTCCACCTTCACCACGCTTGTGCCGGGCGACATCATCGTGACGGGCACGCCCACGGGCGCGGGCGCGCGGTTTGATCCGCCGCGCTTTCTCAAACCCGGCGATCAGATCGAGGTCAGCGCGGATGGCATCGGCACGCTCGTCAACGGGGTGCGCGACGAATGACGCCGCAGGAGATAAAGACCGCCGCGCAAATGCTTCTAAAGGCGGAGAAAAGTGGCGTTCAATGTGGCCTCATCAGCCTTGCCAATCCAGGCATGACGCTGGATGACGCTTATGCCGTTCAGGACGCCTTTGTTGCCTCCAAGAGAGCGACGGGCCTCCGACAAATCGGGTGGAAGATCGGCCTCACCTCCCGCGCGATGCAGCAGGCTTTGAACATCACGACACCTGATTCCGGCGTGCTGCTCTCCGACATGGCGTTCCAAACCGGCGACACCGTGCCAAAAGGCCGCTTCATCGAGCCGCGGATCGAGGCAGAGATCGCCTTTGTCCTCAAATCCGACCTCTCCGGCGCGGAAGTGTCGCGTGCTGATGTGCTCGCCGCCACCGACTACGTCAGCCCTTCTCTGGAAATCCTCGACACCCGCATCCTGCGCGCGGATCCGCAGACCGGGAAATCCCGCATCATCTACGACACCGTTTCAGACAACGCCGCCAATGCGGGCGTTGTTCTGGGCACAGAACGTCACGCGCCAGACGCGGTTGACCTGCGCTGGACGGGATCAATCATCAAACGCGACGGCGTGGTGGAGGAAACGGGGCTTGGGGCGGGCGTGTTGAATGATCCGGTTCTGGGGCTTGTCTGGCTCTGTCAGCGGTTGGCGCACTATGGTGCCGGGCTGTCGGCGGGTGATATTGTGCTGTCGGGGTCGTTTATCCGGCCGCTGGAAGCGCCGCCGGGGTCTGTTTTTGAGGCTGATTTTGGGGCCTTCGGACGGGTTGATTTGGGGTTTGGGTGAGGCGTGATCGCCCAGAGTGTCGAGGGTGCGGGAACGCGCATCTGCAAGCAGATACGTTGCCGCCCGCTCGGCAGACTGCTACGCAGTCGCCGGGGACCGCGCCTTTGCTTCGCAAAGACTCTCGTCCCGCTGTTTTAGGTGACATGCCTTTAGGCATGTTATCTAAAATGGAACATCATCACACCCGGTAAGAAACCGCGACACCACGTTCTTGACGCCCGCCTTCTCAAAATCGACCTCGAGCTTGTCGCCTTCAATGCCCGTAATCACGCCATAACCGAACTTCTGGTGAAACACCCGCTCGCCCATCACAAACGAACTCACCGCGTTCAAATCGATCGTCACGTTCCGCGATTCCGAGGGCTGCTTGATCCCACGCTCCCCCGCCCGCGCCTGCAAACGGCGCCAACCGGGCGAGTTGTAGACATTGGCCTCCGCCGCCTGCTCGTGCAGCGTACTTTTGGGCATCGCGGCCCCGTAGCTGCCGCCGTAAAGCCCTGGGGGCGTGAGCACCTCCACATGTTCCTCCGGCAACTCGTCAATGAAGCGCGAGGGCATGGCCGACTGCCACTGCCCATAGGTCATCCGGTTGCCCACAAAAGAGATCGTGCAGATCTCTTCAGCACGGGTGATACCCACGTAGGCCAGCCGCCGCTCTTCCTCCAAGCCCTTGATCCCGCTCTCATCCATAGACCGCTGAGAGGGAAACAGCCCATCCTCCCAGCCCGGCAAAAACACCGCCGGGAACTCCAGCCCCTTGGCCGCGTGCAGCGTCATGATGGAGACCTTTTCCTCCGCGCCCTCCTGCTCATTGTCCATAATGAGCGAGACATGCTCCAAGAAGCCCTGCAGGTTCTCAAACCCCTCCAGCGCCTTCACGAGTTCCTTGAGGTTCTCCAGCCGCCCCGGCGCTTCAGGCGTCTTGTCGTTCTGCCACATGCCGGTGTAGCCGCTTTCATCCAGGATCACCTCCGCCAGCTCGATGTGGCTCACATCATCGTTGCCCATCATCCGGCCCCAACGGTCGATCCCGTCGATGAGCACGCGCAGCTGCCCCGCGCCTTTCCCTCCGATACCATTTTCGCTGAGCAGTATCCGCGCGCCTTCCACCAGGTTCACGCCGTGATCGCGCGCGCAACGCTGTATCTTCTGCTGCGCCACGTCGCCCAGCCCGCGCTTGGGCGTGTTCACGATCCGCTCAAACGCCAGATCGTCGTCGGGCGATGTCACCACCCGGAAGTAGGCCATCGCATCGCGGATCTCCATCCGCTCATAAAAGCGCGGGCCGCCGATCACCCGGTAGGGCAAGCCAATGGTCAAAAACCGGTCCTCAAAGGCGCGCATCTGATGGGAGGCGCGCACCAGAATAGCCATCTTCTCAAGGCTCATCGGGGCCATCCCGCGCGTGCCGCGCTGCATGGCCTCGACCTCTTCCCCGATCCAGCGCGCCTCTTCCTCCCCGTCCCAATGGCCGATCAGACGCACCTTCTCACCCTCGGTGAGATCGGTGAAAAGCGTCTTGCCCAGGCGGCTCTCATTTCCCGCGATCACGCCGGAGGCCGCGGCGAGGATGTGCGGCGTGGAGCGGTAGTTCTGCTCCAGCCGCACCACATGGGCGCCTGGAAAATCCTTTTCAAACCGCAGGATGTTGCCCACTTCCGCCCCGCGCCAGCCGTAGATCGACTGGTCATCGTCGCCCACGCAGCAGATGTTGCGATGCCCTTGGGCGAGCAGTCGCAGCCAGAGGTACTGCGCCACGTTTGTGTCCTGATATTCATCCACCAGGATATAGCGGAACCAACGCTGGTACTGCGCCAGCACATCCGAGTGGCTCTGAAAGATCGTCACCATGTGCAGCAGCAGATCACCGAAATCCACGGCGTTCAGCTCCACCAGCCGTTTCTGGTAGGCCTCATAGATCTCCGTTCCGCGGTGGTTGTAGAGGCCCGCGTCCGAGCTGGGCACCTTATCGGGCGTCAGCGCGCGGTTTTTCCAGCCGTCGATAATGCCCGACAGCATCCGCGCGGGCCAGCGCTTGTCGTCGATGTTCTCCGCCGCCACGAGCTGCTTAAGGAGCCGCAGCTGGTCGTCCGTGTCCAGAATGGTGAAGTTCGACTTGAGCCCCACCAGCTCCGCGTGCCGCCTGAGCAGCTTTACACAGATCGCATGGAAGGTCCCCAGCCAGGGCATGCCTTCGATCTGCTGGCCCAGCATGCCGCCCACGCGGTTTTTCATCTCCCGCGCGGCCTTGTTGGTGAAGGTCACGGCCAGGATCTCATTGGGCCGCGCGGTGCCGGTGGACAGCAGGTGCACGATCCGCGCCGTCAGGGCCCGCGTCTTGCCCGTACCCGCCCCCGCCAACATCAGCACCGGGCCGTCGAGCTTTTCCACCGCTTCGCGCTGCGCGGGGTTCAAACCATCCAGATAGGGCTGGGGCCGCGCCGCCATCGCGCGCGCGGACAGGGAGGCACCTTCAAAGGCGTCCATTTCATCAAAACTGCTCATGCTTAGATATTAACCCGATTCCCAGCCCGGGCAAACCCCGTGTTCTCAGGATGTTCCGCAGACACCCGCATGAAAGCGCCCCACCTTGTCCCCTTGCAAACCGCCCTTAGCTTATGCATCAGCAGGCGCGCACCCACCGCCCTTAGACGAGAACCCGACCCATGTTCCTTTCGGTCTTTGACATGTTCAAGATTGGCATCGGCCCCTCATCTTCGCACACGATGGGCCCGATGGTTGCCGCCGCGCGGTTTCTGGACGCGATGCGCGCGGCCCCGTTCCGCTTTGCCGGCCTGCGCGCCTCGCTTCACGGCAGTCTGGCGTTCACCGGCGTGGGCCATGCCACCGACCGCGCGACCATTCTGGGGCTCGCTGGATTCACGCCCGAACGCTACGATGCCGCCGCCGCTGAAGCCGTGCTTACGCGGATCGCGCAGACTAAGACGATCGAAGTGGAAGGCCTGCCGCCGCTCACCTTCGATCCTGCCGCTGACCTGATCTTTGACTACGATACCCGGCTTGAGGGTCACGCCAACGGGATGCAGATCATGGCGCTCGACGCGCAAGGCGATGTTGCGCTGCGCGAGACCTATTATTCGGTGGGCGGCGGCTTTGTCCTGACCGAGGCAGAGCTTGCCGCTGGCGCCGCCTCCAACGACAACACGCCGGTCCCCTACCCTTTTCGCCGCGCGTCCGAGATGTTGGAGATGGCGCACGCCTCCGGCCTTTCCATTGCGCAGATGAAGCGCGCCAACGAGATCGCGCAGCACGGGCAGGCGCGGCTGGAACAGGGCATGCGCAGGCTCTGGCAGGTGATGAATGCCTGCATCGAGCGTGGTCTGAGCACGGGTGGCATCCTGCCGGGCGGCTTGCAGGTCAAACGCCGCGCGAAGGGCATCCACGACGCGCTGCAGGCCGAACGCGGCCTCAACCAGACCGCGCCGCATACGATCAACGACTGGATGAGCGTCTACGCCATGGCCGTGAATGAGGAAAACGCCGCTGGCGGCCAGGTCGTGACGGCCCCTACCAATGGCGCGGCGGGCGTGCTGCCGTCGGTGCTGCGCTACTACCTCGATCACGTGCCCGGCGCGTCCGAGGCGCATATCCCGGACTTTCTGCTTACCGCCGCCGCGATCGGCGGGCTGGTGAAATTCAACGCGTCGATCTCTGGCGCGGAAGCAGGCTGCCAGGCGGAAGTGGGCGCCGCCGCTGCAATGGCTGCCGCAGGGCTTTGCGCGGTGATGGGCGGCACGCCCGAACAGGTGGAGAATGCGGCCGAGATTGCGCTGGAGCATCACCTTGGCATGACCTGCGATCCCGTCAAAGGCCTGGTGCAAGTCCCCTGCATCGAAAGGAACGGGCTGGGCGCGATCAAGGCGGTCTCCGCCGCCTCGCTCGCCTTGCGCGGGGATGGCACCCATTTCGTGCCGCTCGACGCCTGCATCGAAACCCTGCGCCAAACCGGCGCAGACATGTCAGAGCGCTACAAGGAAACCTCGCTCGGGGGCCTCGCCGTCAACGTACCCAACTGTTGACCCTGATCCGGCGGTGATTCTGGATGGGTTCAAGGATCGCGCAAGCGACCGCGCTCTGCGCGGCTTGTCCTTGAGGCCATCCAGAATCGCCACACCACCCTGGAAGCGGTGACTTGAGGATCATTCTGATCCCTCAAGCACCTCTCAGCAAAAAGGGTCTCCCGACACACCCACGCCGCCTCTCTCGACCGGGCTCACCCCCGCCCCAAGCGCCCAGAATGTCTTGCGGCGCAGCCGCTCCTTTTAATAACAGCTACCGTCGGACAACCACTTCCGCGCCGCGCGCCTCCGGCTCCTCATCCACCAGCGCTTCCGGAAACCCCGGTGCGCGGATGCTCAACCCCGTCGCCTCCTCCAACCGTTCGATCATCCGATCCGACTGCGCGCGCGTACCATACCGCGCCTGCCCGTCGCTGATCATCTCGATCATCTTGGGCGACAGCTCCAGCGGCACACCGTGCGCCTCCGCGAGCTTCTGAAAGAGCCCGATGTCCTTTTGCACCAGATCGAGCGTGAAGTTCACATCCCGCGATCCTGACAGGATCAACTGGCTCTCCGTCTCATGCACAAAGGAATTGCCCGAGGACATCGCAATCGCCTCATAGGTCAGTCCAAGGTCCATCCCAGCGGCCTTCATCACTGTGAGCGCTTCGCAGAGGCTCAGCAAATTCATCGTCGCCAGATAATTCGTCATCACCTTCAGAACGGATGCGCTGCCGATCTCACCCACGTGCAGAACCTGCCGCCCCATGTGCGTAAGCACCGGCAGCACCCGTTCAAACGTCTCCCGGTCACAGCCCGCATAGATGGAAATATTGCCCGTGTCCGCCCGGTGACAGCCGCCTGACACGGGACAATCCACCGCGCGCCCGCCGGCCTGCGCCACCAGTGCGCCCAGACGGCGCACTTCATCGGCATCCGTGGTCGACATCTCCATCCAAATCTTGCCCGGCCCCATCTCCGGCAGCATCTGAGCGAGCACCGCGTCCGAGGCGGCGGGCGACGGCAGGCAGGTGATCACGGCATCGCAGGCCTGCATCATCGCGCCCGGGCTGCCGCCCTCCGAGGCACCCTGCGCCACCATCGCGGCCACGCGTGCCGCGTCCAGATCATACACCTGAACGTCAACGCGGTTGCGCACCAGCGATCCCGCCAGCTTGCCACCGACATTGCCCAATCCAATGAAGCCTACCTTCATGCCACTCTCCTCTACATGCGCGCCCATCAGCACGCGCCAAAGCCGACCTGTCGCGCCCAAACGCGACCTTGCAATGCCTTGACCTTTGCGCGCTCCCGCGCCCATTTCACCCCATGCAGATTTTCCTGACCGGCGCGACCGGCTCCATCGGCAGCGCCGTGCTGCGCCAAACCCTCGCCGCAGGCCATCGCGTTACGGCCCTTGCCCGGACCGAAAGCACAGCGTCACAGCTTGCCCGCAACGGGGCCCTGCCGGTCCTGGGCGACATTGCCCAGCCCGAGAGTTGGATCAACGACGCGGCAACCGCGGATGCCTTCATCCATCTCGCCAATACCTTCGATGATGCTATGCAACGTATCGAGCCCCGCCTGCTTGCCGCGCTTTTTGCACAAACCGCCAAACGCCAGACGCCGCTCCGATTTCTCTATACCGGCGGCTGCTGGCTCTTTGGCGCGACACGCGGCCTGCATCCCGCAACAGAGGACAGCCCGCTCAACCCCATCTCCGCCTTCGCCTGGGCGGCAGAGGCGATAGAGAGCCTCAAGAACCGCCCCGGCCTCAACACCGCCATTCTGCACCCCGCCATGGTCTACGACACAACGGGCGGTGTCTTTTCCCGCATGCTCACCGCGCTTAGACGGGGCCGTCCCGCCCCCATCTGGGGGGAGGAAAGCATCACCTGGCCGCTGGTGCACCGCGACGACGCAGCTGCCGCCTACCTCACGCTGCTGGACAACCCGGACGCCACCGGCCCCCATATCGTGGTGGCGCAACCCCGCGTGAAACTCGGCCAAATCGCGGCCACCTTGCATGCGCAAGCGGGCCTCAAAACACGCCCCGCCGTGCTGCCGCGCCGGGTGGCGCTGGCGCAACATGGCGCCTGGGCCGAAGGCCCGATGCTCAGCCAGGCACTCGTGAGCACCCGCATGCCCGCACTGGGCTGGCGGCCGAAACATACCGACTTTTCGCGCCTCACCTACGATATTGGCCAACGCGCGTGATTCTTCTCGGGTCAAGGATCGCGCAAGCGACCGCGCTTTGCGCGGCTTGTCCTTGAGGCGAGGAGAATCGCAAACACCCTGGATGAGGCGCGTTCAGGGCAGACCTGTCCCTGAACCGCTTCTCAGCAGATGCCACACCCCCTCAACGTCGTACTCCGGCCCACACCAAAAGGGCTCACACCAGCCTCAAGCACCAAGAATGTAATGCGGCGCAGCCGCGCCTTTTAACAGGACGCGCCCACCGCCTTGCGCACCATGTCCCAGTACTGCGCCACCACCTCATCCAGCGACAACCGCCCGCCTGCGCGAAACCAGGTGTTCACACCTGTCAGCATCGCAATCACCGCCAGCGTGACAATCTTGGTGTCGCTCACTGCAAAGACCCCGCGCGCCACGCCATCGCTCAGGATCGCCTCCAGCCGGTCCTCATAAGCCCCGCGCAGCGCCTCGATCCGGGCGAAGTTCGCAGGCTCCAGATTGCGCAGCTCCATGTAAGCGATAAAAACCGCATCGGGCCGGTCCGCGTGAAAGCGGATGTGAAAGGCCACGAAGTCCTTGAGCCGCGCAATAGGGTCCCCCGAAGCCTCGGGCACGGCGGCCAGCAATGCCTGCATGTGGTCCTGCATCAAATCGAAAAGCAGCGACTGCTTGTCGGGCGTATAATTGTAAAGCGCGCCCGCCTGCACGCCCACCTCAGCCGCAATGGCGCGCATGGAAACCGCCGCATAGCCGCCACGGGCAAAGAGCTTGAGCGCTGCAGCCCGCACCCGGGGGCCGGTGATGTCTGAATGAGAACCTTGGGTGCGTGCCATGAGATGCGAGATTAATGAACAACCGTTCAGATGCAATGCCCGCTTGCGCGCTGTGCGGGTGTGGGGCATCAAAAGCCATGGCGCGCGCGGCACTCCTTTTTGTCCCCCTTCTTGCTCTCGGGCTGAGTAGCTGCACTCAGTTTCCCGAACTTGACCGCACGATCACGCCCGAACTTGAAGCCGCAGATTTCCCCGATCTGGTGCCGGTGGAGCCGCTCTTGGCTCAGGCCACAGCCGGACAGGTGAATGCCGAGGCAACGGAGGCGGCGCTTATCGGCCGGGTCGCGCGGCTCAGGGCGCGGGCGGCACGGCTGCGCGGATCGGTGCTCTCGGGGCGCGAACGCCAGCGGCTCAGCCAGGGCTTTCAATAGGCGGTTGCGCTGATTGCCCGCTCTGCGTAGGACGAGGCCGATTGCAGCGCTAAAGGATCACCGACATGTCCGACCCCCTCCGCCTCGGCATCGCAGGACTTGGCACCGTGGGCGTGGGCGTGGTGCGCATCCTGCGCCAGCAGGCCGCGCTGCTGGAGGCCCGGCTGGGCCGCAAACTGATGATTTCCGCGGTCAGCGCGCGATCCCGCAGCCGCGACCGGGGCGTGAACATCTCCGGCTACGCCTGGGAGGACGACCCGGTGGCCCTGGCCACCCGCGCCGATATCGACGTTTTTGTGGAACTGATGGGCGGCGAGGACGGCCCGGCCAAGGCCGCGACGCAAGCTGCGATTGCCGCCGGCAAGGACGTGGTCACCGCAAACAAGGCAATGCTGGCCGTGCACGGCCAGGCGCTGGCTGAAGCGGCAGAGGCTGCGGGCGCTGCACTGCGCTATGAGGCGGCGGTGGCGGGCGGCATCCCGGTCATCAAGACGCTGATGGAAGGGCTTGCGGGCAATGAGATCACCCGCGTGATGGGCGTGATGAATGGGTCTTGCAATTACATCCTGACCCGCATGGAAAGCTCCGGCAAAACCTATCAGGAGATATTTGCCGAAGCCGACGGGCTGGGGTATCTGGAGGCTGATCCCCAGCTTGACGTTGGCGGCATCGATGCCGCGCACAAGCTCGCGATCCTGTCCTCCATCGCCTTTGGCAGCCGCGTCGATTTCGGCGGTATCCAGCTGGAAGGCATCGAACGGGTGAGCATCGAAGACATCACCGCCGCCGCCGACATGGGCTACAAAATCAAGCTCTTGGGCGTGGCACAAAAGACCGGGCGCGGGCTGGAGCAGCGCATGCAGCCCTGCCTCGTGCCGCAGACCTCTCCGCTGGGTCAGCTGGAGGGCGGCACCAACATGGTGGTGATCGAAGGCGATGCGGTGGGCCAGATCGTGCTGCGCGGCGCGGGCGCGGGTGAAGGGCCCACCGCCTCCGCCGTGATGGCCGACATCTGCGATATCGCCCGCGGCCTGCGCGGGCCGGTCTTCGGCCAGCCCGCCGGGACACTGGAGGCGCCCACGCGCGCGGTGTCCCAGATGGCCACGCCCTATTACCTTCGCCTCACATTGGTCGATAAACCCGGTGCACTGGCCAAGATCGCGACCGTGCTGGGCGAGGCCGGGGTCAGCATCAACCGGATGCGCCAGTACGAACACGAGGCCTCTGCGGCCCCGGTGCTGATCGTCACTCACAAAACAACCCGCGCCTCCCTGGATGACGCGATTGCCGCGATGGATGCCACGGGCGTGATGGCCGCCGCCCCTGTCGCGCTGCGGATCGAAGAGGTCTAGCGTTTGTCGGACCCCTTCCGCCCCGCGTCAGGCATGAAGAATCGGTTTGCCGGGGCCCGCGCCACTCGCTAGAGCTTTAGAAATTTTCGACCAAAGGACACTTCATGACTTCCTCTCCAACCGATCAGTTTCAGGACCGCATGCTGTCGCTTGGCCTTGCCCGCGTGTCCGAGGCTGCCGCCCTTGCCTCCGCCAAGCTGGTAGGCAAAGGCGATGAAAAAGCCGCTGACCAGGCCGCAGTCAACGCGATGCGCGAGCAGCTCAACATGCTCGATATCTCGGGCGTCGTGGTGATCGGCGAGGGCGAGCGCGACGAAGCGCCCATGCTCTATATCGGGGAAGAGGTCGGCACCGGCGCGGGCGTCGCGGTCGACATCGCGCTCGATCCGTTGGAAGGCACGACGCTGACGGCGAAAGACATGCCCAACGCGCTCACCGTGATCGCGATGGGCCCGCGTGGCTCCATGCTGCATGCGCCCGACGTCTACATGGACAAGCTGGCCATCGGCCCCGGCTATGACACCGACGTGGTAACGCTGGACATGGCCCCCGCGGACCGGGTGACGGCGCTGGCACGTGCCAAGGGCTGTGCCGCCTCCGACATCACCGTTTGTATCCTTGAGCGTCCGCGCCATGAGGAGATGATCGCGCAGGTGCGGGCCACAGGCGCGGCGATCCGGCTCATTACCGACGGGGATGTGGCGGGCGTGATGCACTGCGCCGAACCCGGCACTGGCATTGACATGTACATGGGCTCCGGCGGCGCGCCAGAGGGGGTGCTGGCCGCGGCGGCGCTCAAATGCATGGGCGGGCAAATGTGGGGCCGGCTGCTCTTTCGCAACGACGATGAACGCGGGCGCGCCTCCAAAGCCGGGATCACTGATTTCGATCGCGTCTATGCCCGCGACGAAATGGTGACACAGGACGTGATCTTTGCCGCCACCGGCGTGACGGACGGCAATCTGGTGCCCGGCGTCAAACGGGAGCCCGGCTGGATGACGACCGAGACGCTGATCATGCGGTCCAAGACCGGCTCCGTGCGGCGGATCAACTACCGCACGCCGGTCGAGGCAGGCTGACGGCGCACTGACACCGGGCGCGGCTTTCCGCGCCGGGTTTGAGGTTTTAGAAAGATAAAGCAGGGAACGGCGTGAGCTTTCTGGGCGTGGAGACCTCTTTGACCGGGCGGCGCTGGGTCGGTCCCGGGGTCGAGGTGGCCCGCGCCGCAGAACTGCTGGAGCAGCGCGCTGACCTGCTCCCGGCGGTCGCGGGCGTGCTGGCGCACCGCGGGGTCACGGCAGAAGAGGCGCCGGGCTTTCTGGCGCCCGCCTTGCGCGATCTGCTGCCCGATCCGCGCACGCTCAGGGACATGGAAAAAGCCGCCGCGCGGGTTTTGCAAGCCGTACGCACGCGTGAGCGCATCGCCATTTTTGCTGATTACGACGTGGACGGCGGCAGCTCTGCCGCGCTGCTGATCAGCTGGCTGCGCCAACAGGGGTTGGGGGCCACGCTCTATGTGCCCGACCGGATCGACGAAGGTTATGGGCCCAATGATGAAGCCATGGCCGCGCTCGCGCGGGACCATGACCTGATCCTCTGTGTGGATTGCGGAACCCTGTCGCACGGGCCCGTCGCGGCGGCCAGGGGCGCTGATGTGGTCATCCTCGACCACCATCTGGGCGGCGAAACTCTGCCCGAGGCGCACGCGGTCGTG
>JBCCPS010000081.1:0-13768 GCA_039024775.1 Pseudomonadota bacterium | reverse complement strand
GCCGGGGTGAAAGCCAGCCGGTGGCCAGCAACTTGACCCCGCAGGGCAAAGCGCAGAACCGCCGGGTGGAGATCGTGATCCTGCCGAACGCGGCCTAAGCCTCTGCGCCTATGACGCCAGACTGAAGCCTCCGCCTGCTGCGGGGGCTTCTTGTCTTTTGCCGGATTCGACGCACCTTTGAGCAAACGCTCATCAAAGGACATGTCATGACGGCTCACACTCTTGTCGGTATCTCCGGCTCCCTGCGCAAAGACGCCACCAACACCAAGCTGCTCAAGGAAGCCGCGCGGCTTTACGGCGATGCCACGCTTGTCCTCGGCGATATCAATTTTCCGCTTTATGACGGGGACTTGGAAGAGGCGAGTGGCGTGCCGGAGGCAGTGCAAAAGCTGGCCGATCAGATCGCATCGGCAGAGGCCGTGCTCATCTCCACGCCGGAGTATAACAAAGGGCCGTCAGGCGCTCTTAAAAACGCGCTCGACTGGATCAGCCGGGCGGAAGGCAAGCCCTGGGCGGGCAAGCCCGTTGCCGTGATGTCTGCCGCCGCAGGCCGTGCGGGCGGGGAGCGTGCGCAGATGGTGCTGCGCGGCTACATGGTGCCGTTCCGGACAGAGCTGTTGCAGGGGCCGGAAATCCACCTCGCCGGCAGCCATGAACAGTTCGATGAAAACGGACAGCTGACGGGTGAGATGTACATCAAAGAGCTCACCGAACTGATGAAGAACCTGCGCGCAAAGGTGTGAGCTGGGCCGCGTCTCGCCGCCGCAATTTCAGTTTTTGAAACTCCAGGTCTCATTTTTGTTTACACTTCAGTCAATCCGGCGTAGGGTTATGACGCTGCGCAGGCCATTTGCGCGCGACGTAACGCCAGATTGACGCAAAAATAGGTCCAGAGTAGAACGCCGATATGGCGCTCCCCATTGAAACCTTCTTCTTGCAGCCGGATGCCCAGGGCACCCTGCAACAGCAGATCCAGCAAATGGTAGCTCAAGGCATCCTTTCGGGTCGGTTTCAGGCCGGGGAAAAGCTGCCGTCGACACGGAAGATGGCGACCCATCTTGGTGTCAGCCGCATCACCGTAACGATTGCCTACACAGAGCTTTTGGCGAATGAATATCTGACTTCCCGGGGGCGGTCGGGATACTTCGTTTCAGAAAACGCGCCAACGCCGCCCACCTTCGCGGCGGCGCCTACAGGTCAGGAAACGGTGGATTGGGCGCGGGCCATCGGGCAGCGCTTTACCGGGGGTGCCACGCCGTCAAAGCCGGTGGAATGGCAGCGGTTTCGCTATCCCTTTATCTACGGCCAAGCGGATCAGACGCTCTTTGACCACGCCAATTGGCGGCTTTGTGCCCTCCAGGCGCTAGGGCAAAAGGACTTCAACGCGCTGACAACGGATTACTTCGATCAGGACGATCCGCAATTGATCGAATTTATCGCGCGCCACACGCTGCCGCGGCGCGGGATCAATGCGCGGCCCGAACAAATCCTGATCACCCTGGGTGCGCAAAACGCGCTTTGGCTGACAACGCAGGTGCTGCTGACCCAGCGCCGGCACGCGGCGCTTGAGGACCCCTGCTACCACGCCTTGCGCGACATTTTGAGCCAGTCACGCTGCCATGTGACGCCGGTTCGTGTCGACGCCGATGGGCTCCCGCCGGAGGCGATCCCACCGGGCACGGACGTTATCTTTACCACGCCAAGCCACCAATGCCCGACCAATGCGACTATGCCGATGGCCCGCCGTCGCGCCCTGCTGGAGCGGGCGCAGGAGATGGGCGCGTTGATCGTGGAGGACGATTACGAGTTTGAGATGTCCTTCCTCAAAGCGCCGTCGCCCGCGCTCAAATCGCTCGATACGGATGGCCGGGTGATCTATGTGGGCTCCTTTTCCAAATCGCTCTTTCCCGGGCTGCGGCTGGGCTATCTGGTCGGCTCCGAACCCTTCATCCGGGAGGTCCGTGCCCTGCGCGCCTCTGTGCTGCGCCATCCGCCGGGGCATATCCAGCGCACCGCCGCGTATTTCCTGTCTCTTGGCCATTATGACGCGCTGGTACGCCGGATGGGCGCCGCGTTTCATGAGCGGCGCGGGGTGATGGAGGCGGCATTGGAGGCGCATGAGCTGCAGGTCTCAGGCCGGGGCGATTACGGCGGTTCGTCCTTTTGGATGCGCGCGCCAACGGGGATTGATGCAGACGTGCTGGCCCGGCGGCTGCAAGCACGTGGCGTGCTGATCGAGCCCGGGCGTGCGTTTTTCGCAGGCGATACCAAGCCCGCCAATCACTACCGCATTGCGTATTCCTCGATCCCTGCCGCGCGCATCTCAGAAGGCGTCCAGTTGATCGCAGATGAAATGAAGCAGATTCAATGATCTGGTTATATCCAGATATCTGCTTTGGACCTAACCGAGTTTGAGCCGGATGATTAGACTATGGCAAAGGGATAGATTCGCTGTGCGCAGCGACCAAAAGAGGATGTACCGCCATGAAGATGACCACCGAAGAAGCCTTTGTCAAAACGCTGCAGCGCCATGGGATCAACAATGCCTTTGGCATTATCGGATCGGCCATGATGCCGATATCCGATATCTTCCCTGCCGCAGGGATCACCTTCTGGGATTGTGCGCATGAAGGCTCCGGCGGTTTCATGGCGGATGGCTACACCCGCGCCACCGGCAAGATGTCGATGATGATCGCGCAGAATGGGCCGGGCATCACAAACTTCGTGACGGCGGTGAAAACTGCATATTGGAACCACACGCCGCTGCTGCTCGTGACGCCGCAGGCGGCAAACAAGACCATCGGTCAGGGTGGCTTCCAGGAAATGGAGCAGATGAACCTCTTCGCCGATTGTGTAGCCTATCAGGAAGAGGTGCGCGACGCCTCGCGTATCGCAGAGACCCTCAACCGCGTGATCATGCAGGCGAAGCGCGCCAGCGGGCCCGCGCAGATCAACGTGCCGCGTGACCTCTGGACCCAGGTGGTTGACATCGAAATCCCCGAAGTCGTGGAATTCGAGCGGCCCAACGGCGGCGAGCAGGCGATTGCAAACGCCGCCAAGATGCTGTCGGAGGCGGAGTTCCCCGTGATCCTGAATGGCGCAGGCGTGGTGCTGGCCCATGGCGGGATCGAGGCATCGAAGACGCTGGCGGAGCGGCTCGATGCGCCGGTCTGCGTCGGTTATCAGCACAATGACGCCTTCCCCGGCTCTCACCCGCTCTTTGCCGGGCCGCTGGGCTACAACGGCTCGAAAGCGGGGATGGAACTGATTTCGAAGGCCGACGTCGTGCTCTGCCTCGGCACGCGTCTGAACCCTTTCTCCACTTTGCCGGGCTATGGCATCGACTACTGGCCCAAGGACGCCAAGATCATCCAGGTGGACATAAATCCCGACCGCATCGGCCTGACCAAGAAAGTGACTGTGGGCATCGTTGGTGACGCAGGCAAAGTGGCCCGGTCGATCACAGCGCAGCTGGCGGATGATGCCGGTGACAAGGGCCGCGACGAGCGCAAGAACACGATCGCCACGACCAAATCCGCCTGGGCGCAGGAGCTCTCCTCCATGAACGAGGAGCAGGACGATCCCGGCACCACCTGGAATCAGCGCGCCCGCGCGGCCAAGCCCGACTGGATGAGCCCCCGCATGGCCTGGCGCGCCATTCAGCAGGCGCTGCCGCGCAATGCGATCATCAGCTCCGACATCGGCAACAACTGCGCCATCGGTAACGCCTACCCGGACTTCGATGAGGGCCGGAAGTATCTGGCACCCGGTCTCTTCGGCCCCTGCGGCTACGGCCTGCCAGCCATCGTGGGCGCCAAGATCGGCCAGCCGGATGTGCCGGTCGTGGGCTTTGCCGGGGACGGTGCCTTTGGCATCGCGGTCAATGAACTGACGGCCATCGGCCGGGGTGAATGGCCGCCGATCACGCAGATCGTCTTCCGCAACTATCAGTGGGGCGCGGAAAAGCGGAACTCCACGCTGTGGTTTGAAGACAACTTCGTGGGCACCGAGCTTGACGAGGAAGTCAGCTACGCCGGCATCGCCAAGGCCTGCGGCCTGGAAGGCGTTGTGGCACGCACCCAGGAAGAGCTGACAGCGGCGCTCAACAAGGCCATCGAGGACCAGATGAAGCACGGCAAGACCACGCTCATCGAGGCGATGATCAACCAGGAACTGGGGGAGCCTTTCCGCCGCGACGCGATGAAAAAGCCTGTGGCTGTGGCGGGCATCTCCAAAGAGGACATGTGCGAGCAGGTCGTCTAAGGCGTCCGGCCTCCACCTCGGTCAGCAACCTTGAGCGGTTCACATTGAAACCGGACCGCTCCCATCCTACCGTAGGCCGGGCTTATGCCCGGCCTACGCTTTAAAAAGGACCTTTTGTGCACAATCCCTTTCTCTCCGACGCGACTGCAATCGCGCCGCCCGCTCTGATCAAAATGGCCCAAAACGCCCCCAGCCCCCGCGTGGCCATCGCCGCTGCGGGCGCGCCGCTGCCGATGCAAGCGGCCAAAGAAGCGACGGAGGCCGACATGATGGTGCCGCTTTTCACCGGCGACCGCGCGCGCATCGAAGCGGAGGCGGAAAAGCTCAGCTGGGACATCTCCGCCTTTGAGATCGTGGAGGCGGACGGCGAGGAAGCCTCCGGCATGGCCGCCGCCCTGGCGTGCGGGGAGGGCCGCGCGGATGTCCTGATGAAGGGACAATTGCACACAGATGCCTTCATGAAAGCGGCAGTCAGCAGATCAGCGGGCCTGCGCACCGGCAACCGCTTTGTGCATATCTTCCACATCACTTCTGCCGACGGGTCCCACGCGATCACCATTTCGGATGCCGCCGTGAACGTGGCGCCCAACATGGACACCCGCAAGGATTCCACCCGTGAGGTGGTCAAGCTCTTGCATAAGCTGGGCAATCCGCGCCCCAAGGTCGCCTTCCTGTCAGCCACCGAAAGCGCCATTCCCAGCGTGCCTTCGTCCATGGAAGCCCGCGAATTGCGCGACTGGGCGCGCGAGAACATCGAAGGCGCTGACTTCTCCGGTCCGCTGGCCTTCGATCTCATCGTTTCGGCCAAGGCGGTGGCCACCAAAAAGCTCACCGATGACCCGGTTGCGGGGCAGGCGGATGCGATCATCGTGCCTGAAATCGTGAGCGGCAACGGGCTTTTCAAAGCGTTTGTCTATCTTGCGGGCGGTTGCGCGGGGGGCATCGTGATGGGGGCCAAGGTGCCGATCCTGCTCACCTCCCGCGCGGACCCGCCCGCCGCGCGGCTCAGCTCCATCGCGCTGGGCGGGATCATGGCGGCGGCATGATCCTCGTTGTCAACGCAGGCTCGTCCTCGATCAAGATCGCGCTTTTCACGCCCGATCTGACGGAGGTGGTGGCCGGTCAGGTCAGCGGCATCGGCGGGTCGCTCGCCCATATCAAGCTTGGCGAAGAGGACCGCGACATCGCGGCACCCGACCACGACCAGGCGCTGAAGGCCATTCTTGAAAGCCTCACGCGGCAGGGCGTCTCCCCGGATCAATTGACCGCTGCGGCCCACCGCGTAGTACACGGCGGCACGTCACTCATTGACCCGCAGCCGATCACCGACACGGTGATCGAAGGAATTGAGGCCGCCGTCCCGCTTGCGCCGCTGCACAATCCCAAGAACCTTGCCGGGATCCGTGCCCTGCAAAAACTGGCGCCCGGCTTGCCGCAATTCGCGAGCTTCGGCACCGCCTTTCACGCCCGCCAGCCGGAGGTTGCCACCGCCTATGCGATCCCTGAGGAGATGCGCGCGAAAGGCATCCGGCGCTACGGGTTTCACGGCATCAGCTATGCCTGGATGGTCTCACAATTCGGCGATGCGCTGCCGCGCCGCTTGCTGGCGTTGCATCTGGGGTCTGGCGCCTCGCTGTGTGCAATTCTCGATGGTGTGTCGGTGGCCACGTCGATGGGCTATTCGCCGCTCGACGGGCTGACCATGGGCACACGGTCGGGTGCGATTGACGGCATGGCGGTGCTGCGCATGGCCGAAGACCTTGGCATTGCCGAGGCATCCAAGATGCTCAACCGCGACAGCGGGCTCAAGGGGCTTGGCGGTGCCAATGACATGCGGCTGCTGCTGGCGGCCGATACCGAAAAGGCGCGCTTCGCGGTGGATCATTTCTGCTATTGGGCAGCGCGGCACGCGGGCAGCGCCATTGTCGCGATGGGCGGGCTCGATGCGGTGGCGTTTACGGGCGGCATCGGAGAAAATTCAGCGGAAATCCGGGAACGGATCATGGCGCATCTGACGCTCTTCGGGGATGTCCCGGTGCATGTCGTCAAAACCGACGAAGAACGGCAGATTGCGACAGACGCCTTCGCGCTCATGGGTGCGGCCTGAAGCCTGCATCACCCAAAAGCATCCAACCCAGAACCTGGGACAGCCCACCTCATTCAAAGCACCCGCCCAACAGGCACTGTTGGGCTGCGCCGTCCCGCCCCATCACGCCGGAGGCGTGCTTTCAGCACGATGGGCGGCGCATCTGCGCCACCCCGCGGGACGGCGCATGAACTGATTCAGTTAGTGTCTCTGGCTTTTGATCGGACGCTTCAACCCCGCCTTACCTCAATCTGCCAGGGGGAGGCGACGCTCCACCACGCGCGCCATCACAGAGGCGCCGATGGGCAGGGCCGACATATCCAGCACATAGGCCGGATTGTGCAGCCCCACGGTGCCCGCATGTCCGATGGTGCAATAGGCCCCCGGCACCACGCGCAGCATGTCAGCGAAATCCTCCGATCCCGTCACCGGTGCTTCGTTGGGCGTCAGGTTCTCCGCGCCCACGATGTCCCCCGCCGCGGCCATATAGTCATCGCTCAGCTCCGCGTCGTTGATCAGCACGTCAAAGACCTTGCGGGTCTTCACGTCGATGTCCACGTCATGCATCACCGCCATGCCCTTGCAGATTGTCTCAATCCGCTGGACAGCCAGATCATAGATCTCATCCTTGAAATACCGGATCGTGCCGCCCATCGTCGCCGTCTCCGGCACCACGTTGTAGGCGGTCCCGGCATGAAGCTGCGTGACCGAGAGCACCAGCACCTCTTGCGCGGGGATGTTGCGGGCTAGCACGATGTTGAGCTCCGTGGCCAGCGAGGCCGCGATCATCAGCGCATCCTTGGACTGGTCAGGCCGCGCGGCATGGCTGCCCTTGCCCCGGATCGCGATGTCCAAGAACGCAGCCCCCGCCATCGCCTCACCCTTGCAGATGCCCACCGTGCCCGGCTTGCCGTTGGGGCGGTTGTGCAGACCAAAGACTTCCTCGCAGGGGAATTGCTCGAACAATCCGTCTTCGAGCATCTGCTTTGCGCCGCCCATGCCCTCTTCGGCGGGTTGAAAGATCAGCACCGCGGTGCCGTCGAAATCGCGCGTTGCGGCCAGATGTTTGGCGGCACCCAGCAGCATCGTGGTGTGGCTGTCGTGCCCGCAGGCGTGCATCACGCCGGGCGTTTTGGAGGCATAGGGCAGACCGCTGATCTCATCGATGGGCAGCGCATCCATGTCCGCGCGCAAGCCCACGCGCCGGTTGCCATGACCGCGGCCTTTCACGATCCCCACCACGCCCGTCTTGCCGAGCCCTGTATGCACTTCATCCACGCCGTATTCGCGCAGCTTCTGCGCGACGATCCCGCTGGTGCGCACCTCGGTAAAGCCGATCTCGGGGTGGGCGTGCAAATCCTTGAAAATCGCCTCCAGCTCCTCAGTGCTTTGCGCGATGGTTGGCAGGATGTTCATGGGCGTTCTCTCCTGGTGCGTAAAGTCAACCGGCGCACGTGCGCCTCGGCTGGAGGTTAGTTCATCAACCCGGCGTGTCGCATCGCCTCTGCGATTTTCTTCTTGGTGCCCTCGGTAACCGGGACATGCGGCAGGCGCACCTCGTAAGAACACAGGGCCATCAGCGACATGGCGTATTTCACGCCCACAAGGCCCGGTTCGGTAAAGACGGCCTGGTGCAGCGGCATCAGCCGGTCCTGAATTTCAAGCGCCTTGGCAAAGTCCCCGGCAGCGCAAGCCGCCTGCATCTGGGCTAGAGGCCCCGGCGCGACATTCGCGGTGACGGAGATGCAGCCCACGCCGCCCTGCGCATTGAACCCATGTGCGGTGGGGTCCTCGCCCGAAAGCTGAATGAAATCCTTGCCACAGGTGATCCGCTGCGCGCTCACCCGCGACAGATCGGCAGTCGCGTCCTTGACGCCCACAATGCGCGGCAGCTTGGCCAGCTCGCCCATGGTGGCGGGCGTCATGTCCACCACGGACCGGGGCGGAATGTTGTAGATGATGATGGGCAGGTTGCAGGCCTCGTGGATCGCCGTGAAATGAGCGATGAGCCCCGCCTGCGTGGGCTTGTTGTAATAGGGCGTGACGACCAGAACGCCGTTTGCGCCCACCTTTTCGGCGTGCTGGGCCAGGCGAATGCTCTCCGCTGTGCTGTTGGAGCCCGCGCCCGCGATCACCGGCACCCGCCCGTCGGCGGCCGCCACGACCTCGGCCACGACTTGATCGTGTTCGGCATGGCTCAGCGTGGGGGATTCGCCGGTTGTGCCCACGGGCACCAGCCCGCTGGAGCCTTCCGCGATCTGCCAGTCCACCAGTTTCTTGAGCGTCGGGATATCCAGCGTGCCGTCTTTGAACGGCGTGACGAGGGCAGGCATTGAACCTTGAAACATGTGCACGCTCCTTATGCTTTGCTGGTCGGCGAAATGCCGGTGTCGTGACGCGACAGGGTCAGGTGAAACTTGGACTGATGGCCTCCCCGCCATATGTTGAAGGCTCTAGCCTCAAGACCCGTGGAATTGCAACCCGTGACCAGACCTCTTTGCTTTCTTGCGACGCTCATTGGCCTCGCGATCCCTGTGCATCTCACCGCTCAGTCAAGCGAGGGGACGGGCGATGCGGCCCTGCAGGCGGCTCTTGCCGAGATCCGGCCTCAGTTGCGCCCGACGCCCATCGGCACCGCCATTGCGGCGGTCAAATCAGGCGACTGGGACCGGGCGACAGCCATTGCAGAAGGGCAAGGCGACGTGGCGGCGGACATCATCCGCTGGATGCGCCTGCGCAACGGCATCGGCACCTGGGCGGAGGCCAAGGATTTCCTCGCCCGCCGCAGCGACTGGCCCGGAGAGCGGTTCTTGCGCCGCCAGGTCGAGCGCTTTGTGCTGCGCGAGCCCGATGCAGAACTATTGGCCTTCTTTGCCGAAGAACCGCCCCAGACGCCCCGCGCGGTGCTGGCCCATGCCGCCGCACTGACCCGCGCGGGGGAGGAGGGTGAGGCGCAGGCCAACCTCGTGCTGGCTTGGCGCACGATGCCGATGAACGCCACATCGCAAGCGCTGTTCATGGCCGAACACGAGGCACTGCTCAGGCCGCACCATACCGCCCGGCTCGACGCGATGCTGTGGGAGCGCGAGCATGAGGAAGCGCGCCAGATGTTCGGTCTGGTCAGCGAAGAGGACCGTGCGCTGGCCGAAACCCGGATCGCGCTGCAGCGCCGGGCGGGTGATGTGAATGCCATGATCAACGCCCTGCCCGCGTCCAAGGCGGATGACCCGGGGCTTGCCGCGGACCGGTTTGAATGGCGCATCCGCAAGGGTCTGACCGAGGATGCCAAAACCCTTCTGCTGGCGCGGTCCACTTCGCCTGACGCGCTTGGCCGACCGGAGGCCTGGAGCAACAGACGCCGCGCCCTGGCCCGGGGGGAGATGCGCTCCGGCGATCCGGAGCTGGCCTATCAGCTCGCCTCCCAGCATTTTCTGGAACCGGGCGCGCATTACGCGGACCTCGAATGGCTCTCCGGCTACATCGCGCTGCGCTTTCTCAAGGATCCCGCGCGCGCCTATGAGCACTTTTTGAACCACGACAGCGCGGTGCAATCGCCGATCTCTCAGGGCCGCGCGGGCTATTGGCAAGGCCGCGCGCTGGAGGACATGGGCGATCCCGAGGCCGCCGCCGTCGCCTACCGCGCGGGCGCGCGCTATCAGACCTCTTTCTACGGGTTGCTGGCTGCGGAAAAGGTCAGCGTGCCTTTCGATGAAGCTCTGCGCGGCGCGCCGCCCGCGCAGGACTGGCGCAGCGCGCCACTGGCTGCGGACCCGCTGTTTCAGGCGGGGCTCATGTTGCAAGAGGGGGGCGAGCTGACTCTTGCGGAACGGTTTTGGACCCATCTGGCAGAGCAGCTGGTGGCCGAGGACATCGCGCTTTTGGGTCAGGCCGCGATTGATGAAGGCCAGCCGCATCTGGCGGTCATGATCGGCAAACGCGCCGCGCGGCGCGGGTTGACGATCGCCGCACCCTATTATGCGCTGCACCCCCTGGCGGAAGCGGATTTGCCCATGGCGCCTGAGATGTCGCTGGCCATCGCGCGGCGCGAAAGCGAGTTTGATCCCGTTGTCGTCTCCGGGGCCGGGGCGCGGGGGCTCATGCAGCTGATGCCCGCCACCGCGCGCGAAGTATCCAGCAATCTGGGCCTGCGCGCGCTGCACACAACAGATCGGCTGACCGCTGATCCAGTCTACAACGCCCAGCTTGGCGCGCGTTACCTGGCGGAGGTGGCGGCGATGTTTGACGGCAATGTCTCCATGATGTCCGCCGCCTATAACGCAGGGCCCAGCCGCCCCACGCGCTGGATGGCGACCTACGGCGACCCGCGCCGGGGCGACATCGACATTGTGGACTGGGTGGAGATGGTGCCTTTCAGGGAGACGCGGAACTATGTGATGCGCGTCACCGAAAGCCTGCCCGTCTACCGCGCGCGGCTGGGCAAGGACCCGCTGCCGGTGCCGTTCTCTCAGGAACTCATCGGCTCAACGCTGAAGGCTTTCGCGCCATAGGGCGAAGAGGCCAGCGGCCACGGTGATCGCCGCGCCCAGCACCAGCGGCCAGGTGAGGACCTCTCCGAACACGCTGACGCCGATGAGCACGGCGAAAACGAGGTGGAAATAGGTGAAGGGCTGCACCGCGCTGGCCTCCGCCACCTCGTAGCATTTGATGAGCAGCCAGTGGCCCGCAACGCTGGTCGCGCAGAGGGCGGCCATGAAACCCCAGTCGCGCGGCGCCATCGGCTCCCACGCCCAAAGGCCCAGCGGCGTCATCACCAGCGCGCCCATCGCCCCGGTCCAGAAAAACGACGTCGCTGCCGTGTCGCGCCGCGCCGCGTGGCGCGTCATGAGCGTGTAAAGCGCGAACATCACCGCCGCCGCCAGCGCGATCAGCGCCGCCGGATCAAAGACCCGGCTGCCCGGCTGAAGGATGATCAGAACGCCCGTGAAAGCCGCGCCGATGGCCAGCCAGCGCCGCCATCCGACGCGCTCCCCCAAGAGCGGCGCGGACAGCGCGGCGACAATCAGCGGGTAGCAGACGAAAATCGCGTGGGTCTCAATCAGCCCCAGCAGCGCGTAGGCCAGCATGGAGACGACGATCTCTGCCGCCAGCAGCACCCCGCGCCCCGCTTGCAGCCAGGGCTGCGTGGTGCGCGCCGCCGCGCGGACGCTCCCCGCCTGCCTGCGCGCGATGGCCAGCACAAAGGCCAGGAAAAACCAGTAGCGGATCATGACAACCATCAAGGCGCTGTATTCCACCACCAGATGGCGGGAGAGCCCGTCCTGCACCGCCAGCACGCCTGTCGCCGCGATCATCAAGAGCACACCCCGGCGATTGTCAGGCGCTTGGTTCACGCGCGCAGGCCCCGTGTCATGTGCCGCTTGCGGCCATATCCTGGCGCGCGGGTGACCGTGAAGCCCGCGTCCTCCAGCCCGCGCCGCACGAAGCCCGCAGCGGTGTAGCTGGCGCAGGTGCCGCCCGGGGCGGTGTGCGCCGCAACAGCTTTGAGCAAACCCGGCTCCCAGAGTTCGGGGTTCTTGGCGGGGGAAAAGCCATCCAGAAACCAGGCGTCCGCGGTGCCCTCCCATTGGGGCAGGGTTTGGCGCGCATCGCCAATGATCACGCGAACCTCCAGAGGGCCAAGCCTGAAGGTGCCGCCTGCCGGGTCCCACACTTCCAACAGCGCGGTGCGATAGGAGCCGAGCGCCGGAAAGGCCTCCAGCGCGCGGGCCATGTCCGCGCGGGCCATCGGAAAGGCCTCGAAACTGGTGTAGCTTATCGTTTCTGTCTGGCCCGCCTGCACAGTGGCCTGCCAGGTCGCAAGCAGGTTCAGCCCGGTGCCGAACCCCAGTTCCGCGATGTGGAACCCCGGGCGCAAGCGCGCGGGCAAACCATTGCCCTCCAAAAACACGTGCCGCGTCTCTGCCAGACCGTTCTCAAGCGAAAAGAACGGGTCATCAAAGCGGCTGGAGACGGGCACCTGCCCATCCCGCCACGTGATCTGATCCGTCTGGTTGCGCATGTTCGCCTCGTCTATGGTCCGTGGCGAGACTGGGCAAACGGGCAGGGCTTGGCAATGGCCGACATCACGGTGCGGGGCGCGGGGATTTTCGGGCTGTCCATCGCTTGGGCGCTGGTGCAGCGCGGCGCCGCCGTGCAGCTGATCGACCCCAATGGCCCGGCCTCTGGCAGCAGCGGCGGCGTGGTCGGCGCGCTCGCGCCGCATGTGCCCGAGAACTGGAACGCCAAGAAGGCCTTTCAGCTCGAAAGCCTGTTGATGGCGGAGGCGTTTTGGGCGGAGGTCTCGGAGGCGGGCGGATTGGATCCGGGCTACCGACGGTCAGGCCGCTTGCAGCCTGTTGCCGATGAATGCGCCCTTGAGCTTGCACGCGCGCGCGCACTCAGCGCGGCAGAGCTCTGGCGCGGGCAGGCGATTTGGGAGGTGGTTGAGGCAGAAGGCGGGCCGTGGGAGCCTGCGACCCCCACCGGATTTCTGATCCGTGACAGTCTGAGTGCCTTGGTGCACCCGCGTCAGGCCTGTGCGGCCCTCTGTGCGGCTTTGCAATCGCGCGGCGTGACTTGCGTGCCGGATGCTCCCACGCGAGGGATCACGATCTGGGCCACGGGCGTGGCCGGCCTCGAGGATTTGGGGAAAGACCGCCCGCGCGCGGTGGGCGCAGGCATAAAGGGTCAGGCCGCGCTCATTGCCCACGACGCGCGCGGCGCGCCGCAGCTCTTCGCGGAGGGGCTGCACATTATCCCGCACTTGGACGGCACAACGGCCATCGGGTCCACATCCGAGCGGGAGTTTGCCTCAGGTCATGCGACCGATGCGCAACTTGCTTCGGTCATCGCCAAGGCGCGCACAGCAGTTCCGGCGCTCACGGACGCCGCGGTCCTGCAGCGCTGGGCCGGGGTGCGTCCCCGTGCCCGCAGCCGTGCCCCAATACTGGGGCACTGGCCGGACAGGCCGGGCCATTTCGTGGCGAACGGCGGCTTCAAGATCGGCTTTGGCATGGCGCCCAAGGTGGCAGACGTCATGGCAGACCTCGTGCTTGAGGGGCGCGAAACCATTCCCGCCTGTTTCCGCGTGGAGGACAGCCTTTAGGGGCAAGCCGCCACATAGCGCGACCCGTCGGAGCGCTGGTAGACACACTGGCCATTCTGTTGCCGCGCGATGACCGAGCCTGCCGCGAGGCCGGCTGCACCACCGATGATGGCGCCCCGGGTCCGGTCGCTGCTGCCCGACACGGCCGCACCCAAGGCGGCTCCGGTCAGCGTGGACGCGGCCAGCGTGCCGTCACGGGTGTCACAGGCGGCGAGCGCGCCGATCATGGGCAGTGCGATGAGGACTTTCTTCATGGGTCTTTCCCTTCATACCAAGTGCCGATCTAACCTCTGGTACGTGCTTCGGTTCCGCCG
>JBCCPS010000080.1:0-14255 GCA_039024775.1 Pseudomonadota bacterium | reverse complement strand
GGGGGGGGGTGTGGCGTTGGAGGGCTGGCGTTTTTGTTGGGGGGGCTGTTACTGTTTTTTTGTGGCGGATCCACGCCCGCGGGGGGTGGTTTTGGGGCCCGCGCGCGCGCCCCCCCCCGCCGGGGGCTTCGCCCCCGGACCCCCATTGAAGTAGATGTGGGCGCGAAAGGGTAATAGTGCGTGGCGTTTCGCGCGTTCGAGCCGAAACGCTTCATGATTGAGCCGCCACCCCCGGCATCACCGGCCCACTCGGATATTTTTAGCCAGAAAAAGAACAGGATGCGCTATTTTGGCTCAACCGCGGCGATGGCATGGGCAGCGGCTTCTAAAGCGCCCCGGCCATGGTCGATCCCGAGCGCCTTGAGCCCGGCATCCACGCCCCCCAAAAGACCCATGATCATCTGGCCGTTCACATGGCCCATGTGCCCAAAGCGAAAGAAACCGTCGCCCTGTGGATCGCCCGGTTCCGACATCCCCAGGCCAATGCCCAGTGTCAGGCCGATCTGATGTTCGCACCACGCGCGCAGCTGTTTGCCCGCGGGATTGCCCAGTTTCAGCGCCGTGACGGCCGTGCTGCGGTGGGCGCGATCTGCAACGTTGAGCTCGAAAGGGCCTTGCGCTGACCAGGCCTCACAGGCGGCCCAAACCGCCTGCGCCAGCAAGCGGTGGCGCGCCCAGACGTTTTCCATGCCTTCCGCGTGAATGAGGTCCAACGCGGCGCGCAAACCGTAGATGTGCTGGGTGGGCGCGGTGCCGCCGTGGTACTGATAGAAGAACTCAGGTGCTGCGCGCGGCTTCCAGTCCCAGTACCAGCTCACCCGCTCCAGCCGGTCCCGCGCTGCCGCCGCGCGGTCATTGAAGAACACAAAGGACACGCCCGCGGGCGTCATCAACCCCTTTTGGCAACCGGTGACCATCACATCCACGCTCCAGGCGTCCATCTCGAAGGGATCGCAGCCCAGCGAGGCAATGCAATCGGCCATCAGCAGCGCGGGATGGCCCGCCGCATCGAGCGTGGCGCGCAGTCCGGCGATATCATTGCGAATAGAGGTGGAGGTATCCACGTGCACGGCCAGCACCGCCTTGATCCGGTGCGCGGCATCCTCTGCCAGGGCTGCCGCGATCCGGTCCATATCCATCGGGCTTTTGAGCCCAAAATCAATTGTGTGCACCTCCGCGCCCTGACAGCGCGCGGTCTCCCCCCAGCCATGGCCGAAGCGGCCCGTGGCAGGCACCAGCACCGCGTCGCCGGGGGCCAGCACATTGGCCAAAGACGCCTCCCAGGCGGCGTGGCCGTTACCGATGTACATCGCCACGTGATGCTGCGTGCGCGCGACCTTTTTAAGATCCGCCATCAGCGCGGGCATCATCTCCACCAGTTCGCCCTCGTAAATGTTGGGCGAGGCGCGGTGCATGGCCTGCAACACCGCATCGGGCATGACCGAGGGGCCGGGAATGGCAAGATAGGTACGGCCTTGGGAGAGGCTTTTGGGGGCTTTCATCGGACGGGCTTTCTGGGCTGGAGTGCGCGCGGGTCACACTAGCCTTGCGCGCGCTGCGGTCAACCGCTGCCCGCGTCGGCGCTTGCCCTGAATGCGGGCGTTTCGTACACCGATCAAAGCATTGCCCAGAGGACCGCTCAGCTTCATGAACGATCAGACCTACACCTCGGGACAGCTGCTGCGCTGGCTCTGGCGCGACTATCTGAAAAAGCACACGCCCACTATGATGCTGGCCTTCGTCTTCATGGCGATCGAAGGCAGCACGCTGGGCGCCATCGCCTGGCTGATGGAGCCCATGTTCGACCGGGTCTTTGTCGCGGGCGACACGGAGGCGCTCAAATGGGTGGGGCTCGTGATCATCGTGATTTTCCTGCTGCGCGGCGGGGCGGCGGTGGCGCAGAAGGTGCTGTTGACGCGCGTGGCGCAGAAAAGCTCCGCCGATTTGCGCATTGATCTGCTCGCGCGGCTGATGCAGCAGGATGGCGCCTTTCACCAGACCCACCCGCCGGGGTTCCTGGTGCAGCGGGTGCAGACGGATGTGAACGCGGTGGGCGAGGTCTGGCGCGCGGTGATCACCGGGGCGGGGCGCGATATGATCGGGCTGGTGGTGCTGCTGGCCGTGGCCATCTCCGTTGATCCGCTCTGGGCGCTTTTGGCCTGCATCGGCATCCCGCTGATGGTGCTGCCCGTGGCCGCCGCTCAACGCTTTGTCCGCCGCCGCGCGCGGGAGGCGCGCGATCTAGGCGCAGGGCTGGCCACGCGATTGGATGAGGTGTTTCACGGGCTGGTGCAGGTCAAGCTCAACGCATTGGAGCAGTATCAGGCGCGCCAGTACCGGGAGATGACGGATACCTTCGTGAAAACGGAAGTGCGCGCGGCCTTCGGCTCCGCCGCGCTGCCGGGGCTCATCGATGTGATGTCGGGGCTGGGGTTCATGGCCGTCATTCTTTACGGCGGGTCGGAGATCATCTCCGGCGACAAGAGCATCGGTCAGTTCATGGCCTTTTTCACTGCGATGGGTTTTGCCTTCAACCCGCTGCGCCGTCTGGGCGCGATCAGCGGGCTTTGGCAAACCGCCGCGGCCGCGTTGGAACGGATCAGAGAGCTGTTGGACGCGCCGCTGAGGCTGAGCGATCCCGAAACACCCGTGCCCGCACCCCTCGGCACGCCGGATGTCACGCTGGAGGGCGTGGCGCTTTCTTATGGCGATGCACGGGTGCTGGATGGCCTATCTCTCAGCGCGCAGGCGGGTCAGACCACAGCGCTTGTGGGCGCATCGGGTGCCGGGAAATCAACGGTCTTCAACCTGCTGACCCGGCTGATTGATCCGCAGGCGGGCGCGGTGCGCATCGGCGGTGTGGCAACCACCGAGATGGCGATTGGCGAGCTGCGCAAGCTCTTTTCCGTGGTGACGCAAGAGGCGCTCCTGTTTGACGAGACGCTGCGCGAGAACATCGTGCTGGGTCGCGCGGATGTGAGCGAGGCGCGGCTGCAAGAGGTGCTGCAGGCGGCCCATGTGGCGGACTTTCTGCCCAATCTGGAGCACGGGTTGGAGACCCGCGTAGGCCCGCGCGGATCAGCCCTGTCGGGCGGTCAGCGCCAGCGCGTGGTAATCGCTCGCGCGCTGTTGCGCGACACGCCGATCCTGCTGCTGGATGAGGCAACCTCGGCGCTGGATGCGCAGTCCGAACAGATGGTTCAGGATGCGCTCGACCGGTTGAGCGCGGGGCGCACTACGCTGGTGATCGCGCACCGGTTGTCGACTATCAGAACGGCCGACAAGATCGTGGTGATGGACCGCGGGCGCGTGGTGGATGAGGGCACCCACGAAGACCTTCTGGCGCGCGGCGGCATCTATGCCGATCTCTACCGGCTGCAGTTTGAAAAGGGCAAGACGGTGACGGATGCGCAAGGCCTGGAAGCCCGGCGCGGGCGGCAAAAGGCACTGGGGGCGGACAAGCCGGGGTTCTTACAGCGCATCGGTCAGCGGCTTTTTGGGCCGGTCTGACTTTAATTGGAAAAAGCACGCGTTTTCAGCGGGACCGCTCATACCCCCGCGCCAGGCGCGCAGGCGGCACGCCCACAGTGTAGCGCGCCAACGTCCACAGATTGCGCGCGCCCCGTTTGAGCCAGCCGTCGCGGTGGTACTTTTCAGCGCTGGTCACAGCCGGTGCGGCGAGCCCGGTTAGTTTTCCTCTCAACGCCCGGGCCAGCGCCACGTCTTCCATCAGCGGTTGATCTGGATAGCCGCCCGCCGCTTCATAGACCGCGCGTGGCACCAGCAACCCCTGATCGCCGTAAGGAAGACCCAGCCGACTGCGCAAATTGGCCCAACCCGCCACCAGGCGCGCGGGCGCGCCCACGCTGTCAAAAGCCAGTTGAAACCACCCTGCCCGTCGGGTTTTGAGATGTGCGCGGGCAATCTCTGCCCAGCCGGAGCCCAGCTTTGTGTCGGCGTGCAGGATCAGCAGCCAATCGCCCGTTGCTGCCGCACAGCCGCGCCGCAGCTGCCCGCCGCGCGAGGGCGGGCCCAGCAAAACCTCCGCGCCCCAGGCCTGCGCGATCGCACCGGTTGCATCGGTGGAGCCCGCATCGCTCACGATCAGCTCCCTTATGAGGCCCGCGTCCAGCCCCTCTATCAAGGCGCGCAAGCAGTCGGGCAGCGCCGTTTCTGCGTTGAGCGTGGGGATCACGACGGAAATCGGCGCGCGCAAGGGTCTGCCTCTTTTGGTTTGGCTCGCCCCGCTTTATGTCATGGCAAAGGCGAAAGGACAAAGCCATGAGCGACCGCCGGATTCTACGCATATCTGGGCCAGACGCCCGAGACTTCTTGCAAGGCTTGGTGACCAATGACGTGGCGCGGCTCGACCAGGGGCTGGTTTACGCCGCGCTGTTGACGCCGCAGGGCAAATACATGGCGGATTTCTTTCTGGTGCCGCAGGCGGATGCGATCTTGCTGGATGCGCCCTCAGCCCAGGGCGACATGCTTGTCCAGCGCCTGTCGATGTACAAGCTGCGCGCTAAGGTGGAGATCGGGGAGACGGAACTCCATCTGCACCGCGGCCTGGAGGATGCGCCGGAGGATGGGTTTGCAGATCCGCGTGACCCGGATCTCGGCTGGCGCGCCTATCGCGCGCACCCTCAGCAGGAAGACACGGTGGACTGGGACGCACTGCGCGTGGCACATCTGGTGCCGGAAAGCGGCGTAGAGCTGACGCCGGATACCTTCATTCTGGAGGCAGGTTTCGAGCGGCTGCAAGGCGTGGATTTCCGCAAGGGCTGCTACGTGGGGCAGGAAGTCACCGCGCGGATGAAGCATAAGACAGAGCTGCAAAAAGGGCTGGTGCGCGTGGGGGTGACCGGCACCGCACCACCGGGCACAGAGATCATGGCGGGCGCGAAACCTGCGGGTGTCCTTTACACCCAGTCAGGGGGCCATGGCATTGCCTACCTGCGCTTCAATCGCGCGAAAGGCCAGATGCAGGCAGATGGAGCAGCGGTGACGTGGAACGGCGAAAGCGGAACAACAGCAAAAGACAGTCCGCCTGTCTGATGCCGACTGTTCAGGCAGACGCACCGATTTGCGAGGCAAAAAAGCGAGTTTGACCGGAGAGGTTACCCTGCCCTATGCCTAAGTAGCTAAAATTGAAATGACCTCGCGTCAGCCTGTCAGGCGCGTTCGACGTATTCGAAGGTCTCCGTGTTCACCACGATCGCCTCGTCCTGGCCCACGAAAGGCGGGACCGTAATCTTCACGCCGTTGTCCAGAATGGCCGGTTTGAACGAATTGGCGGCTGTCTGACCTTTCACAACCGGCTCCGTCTCCGTGACCGTGCAAGTCACCTTTTGAGGCAGCGAGGCGTTCAGCGCTTCCTCCTCGTAGTACTCGACCACCACCATCATGCCGTCTTGCAAGAACGGCCGCCGCTCGCCCAAAAGTTCTGCCGGGAGCTGGACTTGCTCATAGGTCTCGGTGTCCATCACGACCAGCATCCCACTGTCTTCATACAAGAATTGCTGATCCTTCTGCTCCAAACGTACCCGCTCTACCTTGTCAGCGGAGCGAAACCGTTCGTTCAGTTTTGAGCCGTTGCGCAGGTTGCGCAGCTCCACTTGGGCAAAGGCACCGCCCTTGCCGGGCTTCACGTGGTCGACTTTTACAGCCGCCCAGAGGCCGTCGTTATGCTCCAGCACGTTGCCGGGGCGTATCTCATTTCCGTTGATTTTTGGCATGTGGCAAAACCGTGGCGAAAGGTTGATGATTTGTTGACGGTGTCTATATCTAGCTGGCCAGGGGCCTGCAAGTAACCGAGATTTTGTGCTGCGGATGCAGAGAGACATGCGGTTTACGCAGGTCACCTATGCAAAATAGTTCTATCCGAATCGTGGGTAATCCGTCATACAGGTGCCTACGCCGGAAAGTACAAGAGCAAGAATAACGGAAAGGACAACGATGAAGGACTTCGTTGATGGTACCGCGTTCAATAACGAACAAGGGAACCGTGCCCGTAAACTTTTCGCAGCCGTGGTACTGGCTGCACTCGACGATGCAATCGCCGACGACAAGAAGTATGGAAACGGACCCGAGCAGATCGCCCGCTGGGCGCGCTCTCGCGATGGCCGCGAGGTGTTGAGCTGCGCCGGGATCGACCCCAACGAGCGGGTTGTGTCCGGTCTGATGGATTTTGTGGGCAAAGGTGTGCGCACCTCCGTGGCTCTGAGTCGCGAGGAGAGCGAGCGCCGCAACGCTGCCGCACAGCAGGCACAAGCCGCCTGAGCATTCTCCGAAACGAATGCAGGAAAGCGCAGTCCTTCGGGACTGCGTTTTCATTTGTAGAGGCGCTTAGGCGTTGAAAACGAACATCCAAACCCGCGCGACCATCAGCTGGGCCACCACAAGTGCCGTAATGATCGCTGACAGCACCCAACCGGGTCGCCGCCAAATCAAAAGCACCGCACACCCCAGCGCGATGAGGACCTCCACCGGCCCCACCCAAAGCGCGCCATGCCGCCTGTCCCAGTAGCTGACGGAGCTCTCGAACACCCAGTTGGATATCGGCCAGAAATGCGGCCTCCCATCATCGTGGTGCAGTGGGAAATCCAGCGCCAGATGCAAAAGCGCAGCCCCGGTCAGCGCCACTGCCCAGCCCATGCGCCGCCATAGCGCCAGAGCAAAGGCGATGCCCCAAAGGATGAACGAATTGTCGATTGCAAAAACGGTCTGCCAAGCGGACGAAAAGTAGAGCTCGTCAAACACAACCTGGGGCGGGATCTGCAACAGGAAGAGCGATACACCAGCCATCAGGTAGAGCGAGAGGTCAGGCAACAGCCCGCCCGCCATCCCCGCCCAGATCAGCCGCCTGTCGCCCCCGCGCGACATGGCGGCAGCGCCGATCAGCAGATGGGCGGGGGTGTTCATCTTTGCCTCTTTCCGGCGAGCCCGGTTTGGGTAAGTTACGCTGCAATCTAGCGGGAGCACGCGCAATGACCAAGGCGATCATGATCCAGGGCACCGGCACCAATGTCGGCAAGTCGATGATCGTGGCGGGGCTCATCCGCGCTTGCGTGCGCCGCGGCATCGCTGCGCGCCCCTTCAAGCCGCAAAACATGTCCAACAATGCCGCCGTCACGGTGGACAGAGGCGAGATTGGCCGCGCGCAAGCCCTACAGGCCCGCGCCGCAGGCGTGGACCCACACACGGATATGAACCCGATCTTGTTAAAGCCGCAGTCCTCCAAGGGCGCGCAAGTCATCGTGCAGGGCCAGATCGCCGGCCATCAGGAAGCCGCAGCCTTTGGCAAAAACAAGCGCGCGCTGATGCCTGCCGTGATGGAGAGCTTTCAGAGGCTCGCAAGCGGCTGCGACTTGGTGATCGTGGAGGGCGCGGGTTCTCCGGCGGAGACCAATCTGAGGGCAAATGACCTTGCGAACATGGGCTTCGCCACAGCCGCGCAGGTGCCGGTGATCCTCATGGGGGACATTGATCGCGGCGGGGTCATCGCGCAGATCGTGGGCACCCAGGCAGTGCTGGACCCGGGCGACCGTGCGCTTATCCGGGGCTTTGCGGTGAACAAGTTTCGCGGGGACCGCAGCCTCTTTGACGGCGGGCGTGATGACATCGTGGCGCGCACCGGCTGGCCCTCGCTGGGGGTGATCCCCTGGTTTGATCAGGCCCACCGATTGCCCGCGGAGGACGTGATGGACCTGGGACAGCGGCAAGGCAGCGGCGAGGGCTGCGTGATCGCGGTGCCACGCTTGCCGCGCATCTCCAACTTTGACGATCTTGACCCGCTGGCAGCGGAACCCGGCGTTGATCTGCGGCTGATCACACCGGGCATGACGCTGCCTGCGGAGGCCGATCTGGTGCTGCTAACAGGGTCAAAAGCCACCATTGCCGATCTCGCCGCTTTCCGAGCGGAGGGTTGGGACATTGATCTGGCCGCGCACCTCCGGCGGGGCGGCCATGTTCTGGGGCTTTGTGGCGGCTATCAGATGCTCGGCAGTCGCATCGCGGACCCCCTTGGCATCGAAGGCGCGCCAGGTGAGGTCGCGGGGCTAGGCCATCTGGACGTGGAGACCGTTATGGCCCCCGTCAAACACCTATCGCTAAAGAACGCGCGCCACATGGCGAGCGGCACGGACTTGCAAGGCTATGAGATCCACATCGGCGAGACCCAAGGCCCCGACACCGCCCGCGCGTGGCTTGAGGTAGATGGCGCACGCGAGGGCGCAGCCTCGGCCGATGGGCGCGTGCAAGGCTGCTACATGCACGGGATATTCAGCGCTGACGGTTTTCGCGCGGCCTATCTCGGTCAATTCGGCGCGGCCTCCGCGCTCGATTTTGAAGCGGGGATTGAGACGGCGCTGGACGCGCTGGCGGACCACGTGGAACGCTATTTGGACGTGGACCTGCTGTTGTCCCTCGCAGCGGATGTCTAAGGGTGTGGCTTTGGGCCTGTCCCGAGCGATGGCACGCGCTTTACAGGAACGCAAAGCCAGAGCCTGCAGAACCCTCACGAAAACCAAAAGTCACAAATCGCAATGAGAAGAGCGCGTATTCAAGCCCTGCGCGCGCCTTCTAATCGAGGTCGCGTGCAGTCAGCGCCCGGTGAATTTCCCGGCGCACAAGGCGGCGTACGTTGCGGGTGATCCGCTCACCCAATGCCCCTTGAAGTTCCGAATGCACAATTTCGGTGATCAATTCGCGCAACGTCTCCTCATCTAGAAGTTGATCTTCCTCGGTGAGGTCAAAATCGCCCTCGGTCCTTGCGGCCATAGCTGCCGCAGCAGTCGTTGCTTGCCCGGAGACGTCAGAAACGAGCGTAGGCTCCGCCTGTTCGTCTTGGTCGGGCCAAGTGTCGTCTTTTTGAAGGGGCTCTTGCGTGTCACGCGTTGCCTCCGGGGCTTCAGCAGCGGCCGCGGCAGGGGCATCACGGCGGCTGAACATCAGCGCGTCGCCAGGATCGCGCCGACCTGACACAGCTTCGTTTTCGACCGCCACGTTACTTTGTGGCCGGGGGCTTGCCATCGGCTCATCGCGATTTGCATCACTGCCCTCATCCTCTTGCGGGTGCATCATGGACGCACTTTCACCGCGCGCATCTTGCCAGTCCAGAGAGGGGTCGGCCTCATCCCTCTCGTCATCCTGCCATGCCATGGCAGTTGCCGCATCCGCCGTGTCATCCTGCCATTCCATGGCGGGTGCTTCTGTGGCGGTATTCTCATCCGGCGTGGTGCCATCAGGTTCCCAATTGTCTGAGATATGGCCGATCGCGGTTTCGAGCGCCGCAATTTTGGCACTCAACGTTTCTTCACCTTGCTCCGTTTGCGCACCCAGCTGACTGTCCGCTACCGCGATATCCTCCGCGTCAAATCCGTAAGGATCATCCGAATAATCGTCTTCCAGTGCCGTTGCATGTGGTTCCGCCACATCCTGTGCCTGCACCTCTTCTGGCGCGTCAGAGGTTTCTGAGTATTGATCGCCCGGCTCCGGCGCGGCCTGCACCTCTGCGGCCGGATCATCCTCTACTCCACCCGTGCCGGCCTCTTTTGGCGGTGCGTCGGCGACGCGCAGCGCGGGCGTAAGCACCAGACGGTCCGCCTTTGGTGCAGGTGCAGGTTCAGACGCCTCTGGCAAAGACGGTGCGGGTTGCAGGGGGCGCTTGTCTTCGGACACCAACCGGCGAATTGATGACAAGACGTCTTCCACCTCGGCATTTTTGGCGGGGTCGGACATTTTGGGTACCACTCTTTCCTCGGGACATAGTGTAGCCCCAAGGGAGGATTCCCACAATCCTTTAGCGTTTCAGTTTCAATTTGAATCGCCGATACCCGGCTTGGGGGGCGCGCAAGGCGCAGCCGCGCCTGCCCTAGTCTTTGCCAAGCGCCCGCAGCACCCGGTCAAGCTTGCGTCCCTGTACCGTGTTCGCCGCCGGACTGTCTTTGACGAGGTTATAGTAAGCCTCCGGATCGTAGATCTGCACCGGCAATTTGAGATCCCGTGCGGTCAGGCGCCCGGTCGCAGCAAGCACCTGATAGGCCGCCAGATAGAGCTGCGCGCGCGCGACCACGGCGGTGGTTTGCGCGTCCAGCAGCGCCTGCTCAGCATCGAGCACATCCAGCGTCGTGCGCGCGCCCAGCGTGGCTTCTTCGCGCACACCGCGGAAGGCAATGCGCGCGGCCCTGATCTGCCGGTCAGAGGCTTCAAGCTGTGCGCGCGCCGACAAAAGCCCAGCGTAAGCGTTGCCCACGCCCTGCTGAAGGTTGTGCTGAACCACGTGCAGATTGGCCCGCTGCGCGTCCCGCTGGGCCATCGCGCGCCGCTTGGCGGAAGACAGCGCACCGCCTTGGTAAATCGTCTGGCCCACGTCGATGCCGATGGAGCCCACGCGGCTGTCCTCGGGGCCACGGAAGGTCTCTTGCAGGCTGATCGTGCCATTCAAGGTGACGCGCGGGTTCATCGATGCCTCCGCCGCCTGGACCAGCAGATCGGCGGTGGCCACCTGATGTTGCGCGGCCCGGATCAGCGGGTGCGTGCGCACCGCAAGCGCCTTGTCGCCTTCAAGATCATTGCCAACGTTGGGCAGCCGCGGCGGCGGGGTCAGCCGCCCGGGCTTGCGCCCGACGGCATTGCGGAACTCCTCCTGCGCACGCAACAGATCGCCCTGCGCCGCGGCAAGACCGCTTCGTGCGTTGGC
Organism: Pseudomonadota bacterium; assembly: GCA_039024775.1. GTDB lineage: Bacteria > Pseudomonadota > Alphaproteobacteria > Rhodobacterales > Rhodobacteraceae > Sulfitobacter. The sequence continues at coordinate 3,556 of JBCCPS010000080.1, read as the reverse complement.
AAGCTGAGCCTCGGCCAGTGCCACATCGGTGCGGGTGACCTCCCCCACTTCAAACCGGTCGCGCGCCGCGCGCAGCTCTTGGGTCAGCAGTCGCAGGTTGTTGTTGCGCAGCGCCACCAATTCATTGGACTGGATCACCGACAGATAGGCCTGGACCGCGCGCAAAAGGACCTGCTGTTCGATGTCGATAAGCGTGTTGCGCGTGGCCAGCACCGTTTCCTTGCTGGCCTCTACCCGCAATTGCGTCGCACCCCAATCATAAAGCAAAAGCTCCCCGATCAGGCTGAGCGTCGCGGTGACGCGATCCACCCTGTTCTGTGAGGCATTGGTGCCAAAAAAGCTGGTGCTGACCGTGGTCGTGCGGCCATAGGTCTGGGTAAAGCTGCCCGACCAGCGCAGCACGGGCAGCAGCGCTGAATTGGCAGCCGCCACGTCTTCATCCGCGGCGCGCAGGACGGCGCGGTTTTGTTCCAGAAGGCCCGAGTGATTGTAAGCAGAGACCAACGCATCCGCGAGCGTTTCGGCTTGGGCGCGCGACGCGTCCAGCGTGATTGCACCCAGCAGGATGCAGAACCCAAACGCGGCGCTCTGGCCTTTCTTTTTGATCGCGAACATGTCGTGCCCTCCTTTGCCCCGCAAGCCGGGGTCAACCTTGGCGTTTATCGGTGCGCTACAGGGCCTTGGGCATGCAGGCGGTTTTTCAGTTTGCGCCCGCACTGTTGAGAAGCACGGATGCTTTCGAGGTAAGACGTGCGCGCGAAACGGCTGGTCGAGGAGTATGTCACGCGCCATGCGCATGCTTTCTCGGTTTCGGTCAGGCCAGGACGCGGTGCAGTGGACCCCTGCGCTAAGATTTGACACATCGCGCCGGGTGCAGCAACGCCCGAAGGGCATGGTTCTGGCCATTTGCCTTGCAGGTGTCACCTTCTTGAGCTAGCAGAGTGCCACCACCGCAGCAGGCGAGTTGGCGGAGTGGTGACGCAGCGGATTGCAAATCCGTGTACACCGGTTCGATTCCGGTACTCGCCTCCATTTAAAATCAATAGTTTAGAAGAACCTCCATGTCGCGCCGATCTCTCTTAGGCTCATCTTAGGCTCAGAAATCGGGTTCTTCTTATGCCTCAGCTGTCGGATTGGTTTCTCGAGCAATGCCAGTCAATTGGGACACTGCTCTTCCTATAGCACCGCATCAAAAAAGTACCCAGATTGCCCTGCAGGCTCCTGACTGGTGAAGTTCAGTCTTTTTTTGACTAGCCTCAGAGTTTAAGTCGAGCGGTTAGGTGAAGCGCGCCCGACGCTTAAGCTATTTGAGTGCTCCAGGCCCGGCGCGCTTTCTCAAACCGAGGAAGAAGAGCATTACAGCCAGACCTACGGTCTTTAGTTATGGATTAGGGAACCTTAGGAGAAAGGTCACAATCAGTGAGCAAAAGCACCGAGTTGTCGTGCTAGTCTGCTAGATCAAGCTGCATCAAATGATCTTGAACTGTGATACTTCTCCGCTGACAACATAAGCAGGAATATCCGCTGGGCGTTTTTTCCTTTCACGACAAACTCCAGGTCTTCCGAAAGGAGCTTCCTCAGTTGAAACGCACAAACAATTTCTCGATAGGGCTCAGTCTCAATAGACCCCAAAAACGCGCTTAAACACTCGCTCAAACGCTCCAAAACTGTAGCCATTTCTTTCTTAGAAGCGCCATCTTTGGCTGTGATTTCAACCTCACAATACTCAATACCTTCATTTAACCTGTCTAGATAAATGTTCACGTTTTGACCTAGAAATTGTCCGGCGTAAGCGCGCCTGAATTTCCGCACTTCGATGTGTTTTACAAAACCCAACAACTCTATTATGCGCACCAACTGGTCTACAGACCCGGCTTCAAGGGATGCGTTGTGTTCAAGCTTCGCAATGAACTGGGCAGTTGGATCATCGCTTGCGCCCTTAAAATCCAAACGAGCCGCTCCGTCAGCTTTCTTACGCAATCTTAAGCATATGTTCTTACGTATAAAGTTACCCGCCAGGTCGGAAAAATAAGTATCCGTTTCCTCACCAATTGAAACCTTCTGAAAGCCCATAATTAGCAGCTCGATTGTGAGACCGTCTGGATCGGTACATGCGTACTTCTTCTCGAACTCATACTCCTGCTTACTCATTGTCAAACTCGATCAACGCGTAGTTGAATTTACCGTGTGCTGCGTAGAACTCACTAAAGTTGATGTCCAAGCCTTGATACGCTGACGAAATTATATCCCTAAAATGCTCATCGGATAGATAGTGTTGCGCCTGATCCTTCAGCCAGCGTTTATAGTAGAAGTTCCAAGCACGATGGCCCACCGTACCGCTTTTTGGGTCTGAAAAATCCCAGATCAGAGCGCGTTTTGCGACACGTCTTATCGAGTTTAAGAGTGCTCGTATGTGACCCTCTCCAGGCATGTGATGCAGGGTGTTCATACAAATCGCAAAATCGAATGACTTTGAGCGGAACGGGAGGTTAGTGGCATCATGGTTTGAGATCATGATCTTTGAATTTCTTTTTGCGCTTAGGATGTTCGTTGTAAGGGCCAAGTCGTTTGCAACATATGCGCGAATGTCCGGCTTCCTCTTAACAACTTCATTTGCCATTGCACTATCACCGGCTGAAACATCTAGAACCAAACCAGCATTTTGGATTGCTTCTGTGAGAATTTTGCTTTGTTCCAGTTTTTTCCTCTTGGACTTAGTGAGGAAGAACTTCTTGATGACCCGGTTATGGACGACATAGCGCGCTCCAGCAGCCTCGTTATGTTCGATCTCATTTTGCTGGGTTTCTAGGTCAAATGTCGTTAGGCGTTGGCGCATGCAATGTATGGCGCTCCTAAATACTGGCTTTCGTACAGCTTCAAGGTCCTGGTCAGACAGTTCAACAATGTGATGTTTGGAGGTGCGGGCCGCGAAAGCCGGATCACCATCTATCCGCGCCATGAATACAACTCCGTCGTTTACCACCTTCTGCCCTTTGTTGGTAAAGGTGTTTTTGATCAGCGCGACAGGCTCAATCTCATAGAGAGAGAGTTTCGGGCTGACACTGCGAGCCAGTCTGAGCACAGTATCAAGAAACGTTTCTTGCTCTCCAACACTTGCTATTGGAATAGACCAAGAAAAACGATCAGAGTTTGTCAGCTCCAGCAGGACTTTTTTGTTTTTGTCATAGAGAAGTAGTGCGACGAACTCTGTACGGCTAGAAGCGTATGCGAGGGAAAACTCGTTTACTTCTTCGTTATGGGCAAAGACCGGCAGATCATAAATCTCACTGTAGGCCGATAGCGTCAGCTTGTTCTGACTGAACTTCGTATCATAGAGGCGGTCGAGTGCTGCTGTCAGGCCAGTTTCCGAGCCGTCAGGCGCGGTTGTAAAAGACATGGTATTCACGGGGTGTCCTCTTGCTGCACTGCTCCCCAACCTTGGACCGCCGGAAGCTGGATTTTTCCGACTGTCTCACGATGACGGGCTGGTGACGCCATCGGGATAATGCATGGCGATCGGGACGTTGTATCCGATCGCGCTGTGGGGTCTGTCCTC
>JBCCPS010000079.1:0-14436 GCA_039024775.1 Pseudomonadota bacterium | reverse complement strand
CGCCTGCGCCGCCCACGCGCTGACCCCCGACCTTGGCGTCTGCGGCTTTGACATGGCACTGACCGAACAAGGCCCGGTGATCGTGGAATGCAACGACCAGCCCAACCACATGCTCTGGCAATTCGCGACCCGCACGGGCGCCCAAACCCCCGAACTGAGCGCGATCTGGCAAAGCCTGAAACCCCACGCCCGAAAGCAGCAGTAAGACGGATTATGTAATCTCCCGGCTTGAAACGCATGGGAGGTTACACAGTATCGCGCTTTAAATCACTGGGACCGCAGCGTGACCTCGGCCTCGCTGCGCTGCGCTGCGCTGCAGTGGCGTAGGCAAAGCCAGCGTCTGAGCCCACCCGGATCACCCGTCAGCGCCCGACAAGGCTCCGCTTGATCATTCAGCCAATGATGCGCTGCGCGGTGACATAGACCGCATCGCGGGTGCGGCTTTCAAAGTCGGCGACAAAGCTCTCCCACTCGGGGCCGGTCATCTCATCGTCAACAGCATCCCCGCCGGTCGATTTGATCGTAACCACGTACCTGAAAGGCGGTGCTTCGCCCTCAAGCGTTTCTTCAGCCCGGTAGTAGACCGGATCGCTCATTGACCTGACCCTCTCATAGCCGGGCAGATCAACGTCATGCAGCCACTTTTCGAAATCGGCCTGATCCTGACCCGGCGCGAGGTTGTACATCACGATCATGGTATCCATGGGGATCACGCCTCCTGCGATGTAAGGGAGGCCCGATACTGCGTCAGCCCCGGGAACTTGTGATCAAAACACGCGGCCCAAAAGCTGGCGTAGGGATCAAAATGTTTTTCATAGAGGGCCTGCGCGCCGTCATTTCCGTGAATGACACTGACCCCGATGCTCTCCGCTCCAAGAGCGCGCCCGCGGGCGAAGGCGGCTTTCATCAAGGCCGTGCCGAGACCCTTGCCGCGATGATCAGGGGCGACCGCCACAGTTTCGACGATCAGATCGGCCTGCGGTTTCATGAAGCTGCCGTCGTTGCCCCAGATCATGTCATAGCCTGCGCGAAAGCTGGCCCGCCCGGCCTCTGACCACGAAAGCACCCCGGCAACCTGATCAAGCTTGTCCAGATCAAGCGGCCCTTCGTTGGCCGGCGTTGGCTCTGGTTTGAACACAGCGCAGGCCGCAACCGGTTCGCCATCGCTTTCAAGAATGATGAAGTCCGACACATTGCCCCAGTTCGATGCACCTTCCCGGTAAATCGTTTCCACAAAGGTCAGCGTGTCCGTACCGGTGCCCTCAAGCATCCCATCCCAAAAGGTCACCCCAAAGGGAGGCAAAGAGGCTTCAACATCCATTTTCGCAAGAAAATGAATGTCTTGTTCAGTCGCGGCTCTGACCGCCGGATCGATCTTTCGTTGCATGTTCATTGCGAACTCCCTAACATACGTCATGTATGTGAATTATAACATACGCATCGTATGTCAAATGGAAAGGGGCGCGTTCTCTCATGAACCTGCGTGAGCAAAAGAAAGCGGAAACCTCTGCGAGGCTTTTGGCAACAGCGCGCACATGGTTCTTCGAGAAAGGCTACGCGGCCACATCCATGGATGAACTCTGCGCCGCGGCGGGGGTGACACGCGGTGCGCTCTATCACAACTTTGGCGGCAAAGAGGGGCTGCTCGAGGCCGTCGTCCGCCAGATAGATGAAGAGATCGGCGAACGCATGATCGCAGCCAGCGGTGACACCGTGGACCGCGATAGCTGCATCAAAACCTGTCTGGCCTATCTGGAAGCGGCCCTGGACCCAGAAGTGCGCCGGATCGTGTTGCAGGATGCCCCGGCGGTGCTCGGCCAGCGGCTGCGCGACATTGATCAGGAAGGCAGCATTGAGCCGCTCAGAGAGACCATTGCGCAGCTTCAGGGGCAGCGTGCCTTTATCGAAGGCGATGCAACAGCTTTAGCGGTCCTGATCAACGGAGCGATGATTGATGCTGTGCTGTGGATCGCTGACGGGGACGATACAAAACAACGATACGACGCCGCCGCCGCTGCGCTGCAGTCTATGCTCTCCAGGCTGTTCCTGTGAAAAAACCGTCATTCAATGGATGGCAGCAATCTCCGCGCTGATCCCAACTTGTGACTTCGCACCACCGGCGGCAGAATTGGACAAACCTTTTGCCAGCGCGGAGATATTGAATGGAAGACGAGATTGAACGCTTTCCCCTTCTGTCCATCGGGACCTTTCGGGATGACGGGATTTACAAAGTGGATCTGGCCGATACCGGGCTGAGCCAGATCACCTCGATCACCATTTTCGACGACAGGATCATCTCGGGCGGCGACGGGGCCGCGTCCGGCTTTGATCTGGACTACATCGCGCTGTCCAACGTGGACACAAACAGCGCCACCGCGGTCAGCACCCTGGCCGCGGACGGCGACACGCTCGACGTTTTTGACTTTATCGGCGGCGTCACCTTCACCCCGGGGTTTTCACGCGCGCCCACCGATCCGCGCTGGGACCGCCCGAACCTCTTCGGGACGACCGATGAAAACCTCTACGACCCCGCCCAGGCCACGCTCGACATCCTCGAAGCGATCAACTCCGACATTCAGATCAGCGCGATCGACTATGGCCTGTCGCTCGGCGAAGGCGGCAGCGTCACCTTCACGCTGACCTCGGCCGTCTCAACCACCGACCTGTTCCTCTATCTGGGCGACATTGGCGGCGGCAACGACACCGGGTTTGTGGCCTTCAACGTCGATCCGTCCGAGCTTGGCGTTGATCTGATCGGGACCCAGGGGGATGACACGATCATCCTGGGCGAGGGCCAGAACGCCGGCGTGGGCGGCGGCAATGACAGCATTGACGGCGCGCGCGGCGACGATCTCATCGACGGCTCGCTGCGCAACGACACGCTCAAGGGCGGCCAGGGCGAGGACACGCTCATCGGCAATTCCGGCATCGACACGGCGGTCTTTGAAGAGAACCGCAACGCCTACACCCTGCAACTGGGCGCCGAGATATCGGTCAGCGCGCGCACCGGCACCGAAGGCACCGATGTGCTCGACAGCATCGAACGGCTTTCGTTTGCCGATCAGGACTTTGATCTCAGCCGCTTTGACCACATCGCCGATCTGAGCGCGGCTGAGTTCACCGCCTTTACCGAAATGTATGTGGCCTACTTTAACCGCGCGCCCGATGCCGAAGGCCTCACCTTCTGGGCCAATGCCTTTGCCACCGGCTCCTCGCTGGCTGAAATCGCCACCTTCTTTGCAACCTCCGCCGAAGCGCAGCTTTTGTTTCCCGAAGACGCCCCGGCAGAGGATTTCGTGAACGCGATCTATGACAACGTGCTGGGCCGGGCACCCGACAGCGAAGGCTTTGCGTTCTGGACAGGCGTTCTCAGCCAAAATCAGGTCAGCCGGGGCGAATTCGTGCTCGAAGTGCTGCAGGGCACCCTTGCAACGCCGGGGCCGGATGCCACCCAGGCGTTCATCGACCAGCAGGCCGCCGACCGGGTGTATCTGGAACAAAAGACCGACATCGGCCTCTATTTCAGCGCGATCCTGGGGATGAGCAATCTGGGCAATGCCACCGAAGTGATGCAGCTTTTTGACGGCACGCCCGACAGCGTGGCCGCCGCCCGCGCAGCGGCGGATGCCAACTATGCCGAAGCGCTGAGCACGGGTGCAGGCGGTGAGTTCCTGATCCAGGTGGTGGGCGTGGTGCCTGATCCTTTCGCCTGAAGCGAGGGCGCGCGCCCTACCCTGTCAGGCCATCTCGGTGGCGGCGAGGATGCCCTGGGCCACGTCGCGCCAGGTGCGCATCTGGCCCTTGCCCGCCTGGATGCGCGCCTTCAGTTCGGCGTAGGCCACCTTGTCGCTTTGCAGATCGTCGATCAGCGCGGCCAGCGCCGTGGGGTCGTCGGCATCAAAGTAAAGCGCCAGATCGCCGCCCACCTCGCGCAGCACGCTGGCCTGACGCGAGGCAAGCCCCGGCGTGCCCAGCCACAGCGCCTCGCCCAGCGGCAGGCCCCAGCCCTCCATGCGTGACGGTATGGCAAGCGCCAGCGCGCCCTCGTAAAGCTGGCGCAGCTCGGCCTGATTGGGGTTGGTAACGATGTTGAGCGCCGCGCGCAGCGGGTCAAAGCGCGCCTGCTCCAGATAGGTATCGGTGCGCTTGCGACGCGCGCCCGCCAGCACCAGGGGCGGCAGAGGACGGCCCGCGCGGTGCAGATGCAGATAGGCCTCCATCACGCATTCGAGGTTCTTGCGCCCCGTCAGAATGCCGATGCACAGGATGTAGGGCGCATCCGGCCCGGTCTGGCACACCGGCTCGTCCGTGGTGCGCAACTCGTGGCTCAGCGGCACCGGGATCACATCGGGCACCGGCGGCAGATGGCCCGAGGCAGAGAACCGCTCGATCTCGGATTTGGTGAAGGCGGAATTGGACAGGATGCGCTCGGACCCCTTGATCACGATGTGATTGTCGTGGGTGAAGTTATTGGCAAAGAGCCGCGAAGAGGAGCGCGCGAATTCATAGATCGGGATCATGTCGTGCAAGAGCGGGTTCAGCCGCACCCGCACGCCGTCGCGTTCAAGCGCGGTCAGATAGTCGGCCATGATCTTGGGGCGCCCCAGCGAGACCAGCACCTGACCATCCAGATCAACCTCGCGCACCGCGCCCTCGGGCACATGGGCCCAGCGGCGCCGGTTGATCCGCCGCGCGCCCCACAGCGCCAGCGGATAGGTCAGATCGCGCAGCGGGTTGGGCTTGGGAAAGCTATAGCGCATGCGGATGGGCGTGGCCTCGGGCGGCAAACCGGGGTCCAGGATGCCGGTGGGGCTGTCCGCCCCGATGCGCGGCATGACCTCAAAGAACCGCTCATGGGCGGGCGAGAAGATGACAAACCGCACATCCGCGTCCGAGCGCGCCAGCTCGTAGCCTACCTCCATCACCGTGCGGGAGATGCCGTAGTATTTGAACTTCAGCCCCGAGGCGAGGAATTGTTCGGACAGATCGTAGTAGAGCGTTGGCATGGACCGCTCTTAGAACGCTTGGGGGCCAAGGCGAAGCCGCAATCGTGCAAAGGGCCATTTCCGGCAAAGCCCCGCCCGTGCGCGGGGTTGAGGGCGGCTGCATTTGACGGCAGAAGGCCCACGACCGCAGCCTAGGGTCAGAATGCATTGATTTTGCATCGCTGGCGCCAAAATCGCAAAATCTCAGAGGTGTGAGGCATGAAGACAATAACGGGTTATTTTCAAATGGCTCACGCCGCTGAGATGCAGCGGTTTTGGCGTCCTTCGGATTTGGCAGATTTTCCCCGTGAGATGCGTTGCATCTGCTTGAAATTCAACCAGAGTTCCTGCGCAGATGCGCCTACTCACGAGAAAAATCTGCCAAACCAGCGGCGCAAAATCAATGCATCCTGACCCTAAGGCCCGCCCATGACCACCTATTTCTTCGATGTCACCGACATCGTCCTCTATGTCGAAAAAGAGACCTCGATCTCCGGCATCCAGCGGGTGTCTTTCGAGGTGATCAAACGCATGATCGACCGGCACGGCACCGCGGCGGTCAAGATCTCCTACTGGGACCGGACCAAGCGCGAGTACCTCGCCATGGCCAGCGATTTTCTGGCCGAGATGGAGGAATTTGACCCCGACATCCTCAGCCAGGTGTTTTTTGGCGCCAAGGCGCGGGCGCGGCGCGACACGCCGCCCACGCTGGGCCGCTATCGCAACAAGCCGCTGAAGTACTGGTTTCACCACAGCCGGCGGTCCTATCACGCGCTGCGCGGCAACGAGGCGCATTTTGCCAAGCACGACAGCTCAATCGCCGAATGGCGTGAATGGCGCGCCGCACCGGCCACCACGGAAGAACCCCGCCACACCGATCTGCCCCGCACCCGCGTGGCCAGCCAGGCCAAGCCCGGCGATCAACTGGTGGTGCTGGGCGCGACCTGGGCCATCGACGGCATTGATGAATGCTTTCAAAGCCTCAAGGACCGCGGCGGGGTGCAGATCTTTCAACTGATCCACGATCTGATCCCGATCACCACGCCCGAACACATCGCAGGCGATTTTGCCGCCGAGTTCTACCGCTGGCTGACCGCCTGCACGGGCTACTGCCAGGGCTTTTTCGCCAATTCCCGGAACACCGCCCGCGATCTGGCCGCCTTCATGGAAGAGATCGGCATCACCCGACCCATCCGCACCGTGCCGCTGGCGCAGGCCTTCACCCGCATCGAGCCGCCCCAGGAGGCGCGCATCAAGGGGCCGGAGGGGGCGTACAAGTCGCGCGTGGTGCGCTCGCGCAGCGTGCGGCGCGAGATCCTGAACCTGTCCAAAGGCCCCTTCGTGCTGGTGGTGGGCACCATGGAATCGCGCAAAAACATCTGGCGGCTGGCGCTGGCCTGGCGGCGGATGACGGCCGAGCACGACATCGAGGTGCCCAAGCTGGTCTTTGCGGGCAAACCGGGCTGGTACAACGACGATTTCAACCAGCTCAACCACTTCTCGGGCAATCTGGGCGGCTATATCCAGTTTGCCGACCGGCCCAGCGACACCGAACTGGCCTTTCTCTATGAAAGCTGCCTCTTCACCGCGATGGTCAGCTTTTACGAAGGCTGGGGTCTGCCCATCGGCGAAAGCCTCGCCTTTGGCAAAACCGCCGTGGTGGCCGATAACTCCTCCATGCCCGAGGTGGGCGGCGACATGGTCGAATACTGCGATGCCCACAGTCTCGACAGCATCTACACCGCCGCGCGCAAGCTGATTGCCGATCCTGCGCGCCGCACGGCCCTTGAGGCGCGGATCAAGGCCACCAAGCTGCGGTCGTGGGACGACGTGACGGCAGATTTTGTCGCGCAATTGAGCGATCCCGCCCCGATTGCGCAAGCTGCAGAAACATAACGCCTTTGTCACGGGCATTTGACGCAAGAATGGAAACAAAGCACCCCATGGGATTTGCCAGCGGGGAATTTTGCTATATAGTGGTTCACTGAACACCCCCGGTTTTGACACGACTCAGGCGGGGGACGCTCGACCTCCAAACTGCCATTTGAGGGCACGCCATGCTTGCAGAACTGCACAAAGCGACACCGGAAGAGGCCAAGGAGCACCGCGCGACCTTTGGCCAATGGCTCAAGGCTCTGCGCGAGGCGGAAGGCCTGTCTCAGCGCGAATTGGCTGACCGTTTGTCGCTCGATTACTACACGTTCATCTCTCAGCTTGAGAACGGCCGCGGCAAGATCCCCGCGCACCGCTATGCTGAATGGGCCATCGCCCTGGGCCAGGAGCCCAAGAGCTTTGTGAAAACACTGCTGAAGTATTACGAGCCGCTGACCTATCAGATCCTGTTTGACGGCGAAGAAGAAGCTGCGGGCTGAACCACGCGGCACCGCCGGGCTGGAATGCGGCGGGCCCAGCAGATAGACTGGGCCGAATAGAGACAGAAGGCGCGCCAGTGATTTTGCGCGCCACAACAGGTGGGGCAAGCCGGGCATGGCGAAAATCATCTCGTTTCGGGCCAAGAACGCCAGCGGCGGCGATCAGTCGTTCCTCACCGACGAAGCAGACAAACTGTCGTTTCGGACCGGTGCCGACGGCGCGGTCAGCCTCGATGACGTGCCTCAGAACAGCCTGCCCGACCTGCTGCCAGACCTGAACAAGGATTGGACCAATCAGGAATTGGCCGATCTTTTCCGCGTCAGCCAGCTTTTGGCAAGCGCCGGCGTCAGCGTGGACACGCTGCGCGGCATCACGGACGAAGGCGACCCCTGGTTCGTCTACTGCCACCTGAACGGCGATGTTTTCATCCACATGGCGCGCATCGACGGCTGCTATGTGCTCGACAGCCCCAATGTGGTCCGGCCCCTGCGGGGGCAGGACTTCAACGCGCTGGTCTCTGACTTTACCGCAGGCGCCCTGCCCGCCAAGCAGGGCGAAGGCGCCCAGGGCAGCGCGGTGCGCCGCGTGATCAAGCTGGAGCGCGGCGGCAAGGTGCGTCTGCACCCCTCTGCCATGCTCGCCGCCCTGATCTGGACGCTCTATCTGGCCGCCGAGGACCTCGTGCTGCTGGCGCCCGACGAAGACCGGATCAGCGCCGACGATCTGGTGGATTTCGCCGATGTGATCGCGGGCAAGAACATCGCCCTGCCCGCCACGATGGAGACCGCCGACATCGACGGTCTGACCGAGGCGGACAGCTTCAAGCCTGCCCAGGCCGCCGATGACGTGCACCTGCCCGGCACGCCCGAAGCCCAGGCGCAGATGCGCGAGACGATGACCCAGCAAAGCCTGGCGATGCAGCAGAACGCCTATGCCATGGGCCTGTCCACCATCGCCATCGCCATGGGCTTTATCTCTGAAACCGTGCTGATGGACGATCAGCGCAAGGTGCTGGACGGGCTCAAGACGCTGGGCTTCACCCAGTACGGCACAGTGCAAACCGCCGCGACCGAGGGCACCGACACCGTCGATACCGCGGGCGATCCGCTGCTGGCGATGCTGGCTGAATTCCTCGGCCTCGACCTGTCGCTGAACACCGAAACCGCGCAGGCCGCCGTTGACGCCGCCCAGAAGGCCGCGCTGGAACAGGAACTGCTGGATGCCAGCGCCACGGCCTATGCGGCCGAGGATGCCGGTTTCAGCCTGCCCAAGACAGCCCAGGCCGTGCTGCGCGACGACAAGGGCACCGAAGACGACGTCCAGAACGCCACGCTCGCGCAGGCCGATGCAGCCTCTGCCGAGGCGCTGGAGATGCTGGCCGCGATGGTCAGCCCGGCGCAGGAAACCGTCAGTCTGGCGGATCTGTTGGGCGAACAGCTCAACATGGAAGAGTTTCAGATGGGCCAGACCACCGTGCTGGCCAGCTTTGATGTCACCGACAGCGACATCTTCTCGCTCGCCAGCTACTTCGGTGACAGCGGGCCGCGACGCACCACCGATCACCGCGAATTTGACGCACAGGCGCAGGCCTTCATCGACTACATCCAGTCCAAGGACAGCGAAGTGGGCGTGATCACCTTCGGCAATGAGATCATCATGATCGACCGCGATGCCTTCCGCATCGAAGGGGCCGACACCTATACGTTCAGCTGGGAAAACGAAGAGGGTCAGGTGATCTCGATGATCGGCCTGCGGTCCGAGTTCCAGCAGTTCGACCTGATCGCGTAACACCCCCGCAGCAGCAGGAATGCGCAGCATCCACAGCGGTGCTGTGCGCGCGCGACGAAAGCTCAGCCTTCAGGATAGCTGGAACCCGGCGGACAGTAGTGCTTGGGCGGACGGCGGGGTAAAACCCCGCCCTACTCTTCGATCATGCTTTTGCGCACGGCATCCATCAGCGGCGAGATGACGAAGTTGGCCACCGTCCGCTCGCCTGTGGTGATCACCACGTCTGCGGGCATCCCGGCGGTGATGCGGTCCTTGATGTCGAGGGGCACGTCGTTTTCATCCACCGTGATCCGCGCCAGATAGTAGGGCGGCTCATTGGCGTTGTCGGGCGTGATCACATCGCCCGAAATCGTCTCGACCGACCCCAGCATGATCGGGATCAGCTTGGCCTTGAACGCGGTAAAGCGCACTTCGGTGTCGAGCCCTACCGCCACATTATCGATGTCGATGGGCGACACACGCGCGTTGATGATCAGCTCTTCATCCTCGGGCACCAGTTCCATCAGCACGTCACCCGGACGCACGACCGACCCCACGGTATGCACCTTGAGGTTCTGGATCGTGCCCGAGCCGGGCGCGCGGATCTCGGTGCGGTCAAGCACGTCGGCGGCCACCTTCAGGCGCTCGCCCAGCTCGCTGATCTCGGCCCGGATCTGCTCCAGCTCGGTGCTGGCGCGCTCGCGGTATTCCTGCTCAAGCTGCAGCACCTGCAACTCGGTCTCGCCGATGGAGGCACGCGCCTGCGCGATGTCCGAGATCACCTGACCCAGATTGGCCTCGATCTCGATCAGTTCGTCCTCGCGCTGCGCCAATTGGTTGGTGGCGATCGACCCGCTGTCCGCGCCCGAGCGCATGCGCTCCAGCATCTGGGTGTAATTCTCGATCCGCCGCTCAAAGGCACCTTTCTGCAGATCAAGCCCCTCGATCTGCACATTGATCTGATCGATCCGGGCGCGCAGGATGTTTTCCTGGGATTCAAGGATCAGCCGGCGATCCTTGAAAAGATCCTGCTGGTCCACGAAAGCAGATTTGACCGTCTCTGATCCACGGTCGAGCACGTCCTGCGGGAAATCCACAACCTCGCTCAGGCCGCGTTCGGCCACCAGCCGCGCCTCGACCAGACGTGCCACGTCAAGCCGGGTCGAGAAGACCTCGAGGTTCGAGCGCGCCTCGATGGCGCTCAATCGCACCAGCACGTCGCCCTCTGCCACCACGCTGGCTTCCTTGGCGATGATCTCTTCGACGATGCCGCCTTCAAAGTGCTGCACCACGCGCCGGTTGCCCTCCAGCGAGATCGTCGCGGGGGCCACCACGGCGCTGTCGAGCTTGGCCACCGCCGCCCAACCGCCGAAGACGCCGAAGGTGATGAACAAAAGCACGTAACCCGCCAGGGCCACGGGACGGGGGCTTGGTTTGCTAATGGCCATTGGCACTCACTCCTGAAAAGGGGCCTTGGGTCTGGTGATCTGACCCGCGCGGGGTCAGAGTCGAGGCTTATCTGTCATGCTGACCACGGCGGGCGCGCCGCCCGGGGTCTCGGCGGGCTGCTCCTGACCGCCGCCGCCCTGACCCTGCCGCGCGGCCTGGGCCTGCTGCTTGGCCTTGGCGGCCTCCTGCTGGGCCTGCGCCTGCTGGGCAAACATCTCGCGCGTGGGGCCGAACTTTTCGATCTGGCCGTTGACCAGCATCAGCGTCTTGTCGGTCATCGCCAGAAGGTTGGCCTTGTGGGTGACGATGACAACCGTCTTGCCGCGCTTCTTGAGCTCTTTGATGCAGGCCGCCAGGGCCTGCTCGCCATGGGCGTCGAGGTTCGAGTTTGGCTCGTCCAGCACCACGATGTTGGGCAGCCGGAAGATCGCCCGGGCCAGACCGACGCGCTGGCGCTGACCGCCTGAAAGCGACTGGCCGCCGTCACCGACGTCGGTGTCATAGCCGTCACCCAGCGTCTGGATCATCTCATGGGCGCCCGACAGCTGGGCGGCCTGCACGATCTCGGCATCGCCCGGCTTGTCCACAAAGCGCGAGATGTTCTCGGCCACCGAGCCGCGGAACAGTTTCACGTCCTGGGGCATGTAGCCCATGTGCTTGCCCAATTGCTCGGGGTCCCAGTGCTGCAACTCGGTCCCATCCAGACGCACGGTGCCCGAGGCGGGCTGCATCGCGCCCACCAGATGGCGCACCAGCGTGGATTTGCCCGACCCCGAAGGCCCGATCACGGCCAGCACTTCGCCCGCGTTCACCGCGAATGTGATGCCCTTGAGCAGCGCGGGCTTTGAGCCGCCGCCGGACTTGGCGCCGGGTGCTGTGGCAATCAGCGACTGCACCGCGATGCTGCCCTTTGGCGTGGGCAGCTCCATGCGCTCTTCTTCGTCGTCCAGCATGCCGAAGATCGTGGTCAACCGGTGGTGCGACTGACGCGCGGCCACGAATTGCTTCCACTGGCCCACGGCCTGTTCCACCGGGGCCAACGCGCGGCCCATCACGATGGAAGCCGCGATCATGATGCCGGGCGAAATCTCCTGCAGGATGGCCAGATAGGCGCCGGTGCCCAGAATGGCGATCTGCAGGCTCATGCGCACGAACTTGGACGAGGCCATGATGGCCCCTGCCCGCCCGCTGGCGCGCGCCTGCTTGTCCAGCACGGTGTCGTGCTGCTCCATCCAGCGCTTGGTCAGCTGCTTTTCCATGCCCATCGCGCGGATCACTTCGGCGTTCTGCATGGTGGTGTTGATGAAATGCGTCGCACCCTGGTTGGCGCTGCCCGCTTCCTGCAACAGCGACCGGGTGGAGAATTCATTGGCCAGCGCCAGGATGAAGATGATCACCGCGCCCACCGTGGCCACACCGCCCAGCCAGGGGTGGAAGGCAAAACAGAGCGCCAGAAACAGCGGCACCCAGGGCGCGTCAAAGAAGGCCAGGATCCCCTGCCCCGTCAAAAACTCGCGCACCCGGTCCACGTCCTGCAGTGTGACCTGGGCCGACCCATTGGGATTGGCAAGCTGGTGCCGGATGACACGGTTGAAGGCGGGGTTGGCCAGCATGTCGTCAAACTGCAAACCCGCGCGCACCAAAAGCTTGGAGCGGATGAATTCCAAAAGACCGTAGGTGACCAGAAGCGCGATCGAAATCGCCGAGATCATGATCAGGGTATTCTCGTTCCGGCTCGCCAGCACGCGGTCATAGACCTGCAGCATGTAAAGCGGGCCGACAAACATCAGCAGGTTACTGAAAAAGCTAAATAAAACCGTGGTGCCGAGGATCGCGCGGAACCTGCCGTAGGCTTGCGCCAGAGGTGACTTGGGCTTCATGCGCTTGCGTCCTTTCGCTCAATGCGGATCGGCGCCAAAATGGCGGGCCCGGGCGCCGTCAGGCATGCTTTCGACATACACCAGCAGGTGTTTCGATGCAATTGCCAGCACTTGACAGGGCCGCGACCCGCGGGTGTGCAGCGGCGCCGAACCGCTGCCGAACTGCTTGAGCAAAATGCTGAAACATTCGTTACCCGCCGGGTGTTTTCAGAGCGCCGGTACTCAGGCGTCCTTGGGCAGCTGCGCCTTGAGCGCCTGCGCATAGGCGTTGCGCGCGGTCTGCGCGATGGCCTGCTCGCGCTTGAGCTCGGCCAGCTTCTGCTCGCAGTACTGGATGTTGAGCACGTTGTTGCGCGCCTCTTCGCTCAGCGCGTCTGAATCGTATTCCTTGCCGTCGATGGTGACCTTGGCCATGGGGTGTCCTTTCACATGGGGTGGCGCGCCCGGCAGCCGGGCGCCTGAGCAAAAAGAAAGCCCCCGTTTGACACGGGGGCTTTCGATGTTCTGGCATCCGGCGCGCGGGGCGCCGGACCGGCCCTGATTAGATGTTCAGGATGCCGCCTGCCTCGAGGGCAGCGTAGGCTTCCGAACCGACCAGGTTCACTTCGGAGATGCCGTCAAGCGACGTACCGAAGTCCACCTCACCGATCAGCGTCACCGATGCCACACCGTCGAGGGTGCTGTCGGTGTCGTTGGACGCATCGCCGTTCCAGCTGACCTGGAAGACCTTGTAGTCGCCTTCGTTGTCGAAGTTCTCGATCATGATCACGGCGAAGGCGTTGCCGCCGACCAACTCGTCGGTGGTTGCCGTCTGACCGTACTCGTCATCGAGGTTGGCGCTGGACGCATCAAGCGTACCGTAGTCATCATCAGCTGCGCTGCTGTTGAACAGGTCCGCCACGTCGGACGCGTCCAGAGCGACCCAGGTGTCCGCGGTTGGGATATTGTTGTGTGTGACAATAGCCACCTCGCCCGCCTGCACGTCGAGCAGATCGAAGTCCAGCGTCACTGGGATCATCGTGTTCGACACGTCGCTGTCCGAAGAACCTGCACCGTTGACGGATTCGTCCTCGAAGCTTGGCAGGTAGGCACGGAAGTCCAGGAAGTCGATGCCCGCTGGGATCGTCGAGAAGATCTGACCTGGGAATGTGAGACCGTCGATCGCGTTGAACGCGAAGGGGTCCACATCGGCCAGAGCACCTGGGTTCAGGGAGGTGAAGGTCACCGACCCGTCGCCATTGTTCTCAGCTTCCCAGTTGTTGCCAGCCGTGTTGGTCGTGCCAGCTGCTGGATCATCGAACTGTGCCGCGATGGACGCCGCTGTGTCACCAGGCAGAACGTTCACGGCGGTGCCGTCAAAGGTCAGCGCTGCTGTCACGTTGGAGTCTGCGAACTGCACCGTGAAGACCTCAGCCACCGCTGCCTCGCCGAGGGTACCCTCGGTCCGGTCTGCGATGAAGGCGTTCTCGTCGAACGTGTCAGGCGCGTTGAAGTTCTCCACTTCGATGTTTGGCACGTTGCCGTTCATCTTAGCGGTGAAGATCACCTGCTCGTTGTCCGCTGGGTTGATCACGGCCGTGTAGTTGGTCGTGTCAGCAAAGAACGCAGCGATATCCGCAGCCACCGTTGCCGGGTCGCTGTTGATGCTGATCGTCAGTTCACCGAAGCCATCGAAGTTGATGGTGTAGTCGGCACCGGCTGGTGGCACCAGGCTAACATCGAGCGTGAAGCTCTCTGGGCCTGCTGGCACTGGGTCTGCACCCTGGGTGTCGACGCTGATCGTACCGATGGTCTGCATGATGTCCGTGGAACGCGTCGCATCACCTGTCGTGGTGAAGTTCTTCACCACGTCGATGCCGAAGTTCGCACCAGTGAAGGCCACAGTCTCGTTGCTGGTACCGTCCAGCATCGAGTTGTTGCCGCCTGGCCCGTAGTTCAGCGTGTCGTTCGGCACAGAGTCCGTGGACAGAACGATCACATCG